>CAZSSX010000012.1:0-24281 GCA_964609545.1 uncultured Phycisphaeraceae bacterium
GCTCAAGCCAAGCGGTTGTAACATCCCAAATGCCCCTCGCAGAGCTTCGAAAAACTTAAAATCCATCACACCAAGCCCGCCCCCCAATTTCCCCAAGACCGCCTCAAAAACAACCCGCCCAATCTCAAAAAACATGCCTAACGTACTTTAAACAGCGATTCCACCACGTCGCACACTCGAAAATTCCACTATAATAGAAAAAAGACCCCTTTTTCGTTTCACCCCCCTTTCGCCCCATAAAGGCCCCCTTTTTTAGAAATAACACACCCCTTCGACCGCGTTCACCCCCATTTCAAGGCCTTTCAAAACGCCCTTTTCACACAAAACGCCCTCAAATAAAAAATTTCCAATATAGTGGAATCCCAATTAACCAGCCCCCGCAAGCCTCACCGCCCGCCAAAAGTATCATTTTTTAACCCTCGATAAACGATCAAAACAACCCCTCTACCCTTGGCATCGGCGGATGTGATACTGCTCCTCAAGGATGCGCCCGATACAATTGGCATCAGCCAAATGCTGTGCATAGTGGGCGTGCAAGCATTTTAAGGACAAAAAATGTTGTATCCCCCCGATGCCTCGCGTCTGATACAGCCGCGCCAATTCCGCGGCGGCAATCCACTGCCGATCAGCTTGAGTCAGTAACGCCCAGCGATTTTCGATATATCGCTGATGATCAGCCAGCAACTGCTTGGCTAGGCTCGGATCATTTTTCACCAGCAATTCGATCTGCTTAATCGCACCGAGACGCTCTAGATTGGCGATGGCTTTTGAAATTTTAGGACAAGTCAGCCAATAGAGATTCGGGCAAGGGATGAGCTGCTTGGTTTGGCAAGCTTGGCTGGGCTTGGCATCATCAAGCGGATAGCTGGTGATCACCGCGATGTGTTGACCCGCAGCATCAGCGCAACAATACGCACTAATACCCAGCACATTTTTAGGCTTTCTGCCTAGCTGTAACGCGATTTCTTGTCGTTCTATTGCGGTGATTTTTTCCAACCAAGCGGGCATGGCGCATTTTATCCATTTCAAATGATCAGCCCAAGCATTGGCGCGATCAATAAGCTCAACTATTCTAACACCTGCTGCCAATCGGGAACAATATGGCGCTGCATGGCTAAACCCAAGCGGGGAAATTTCCCCTAAAAACCGATCCATTTAAGCCTAATCAAGCGGGCGTACCCAATCACCCAAAAAAGAGTTACAATAAACTATTGTAAGCATAGTTGTCCATATCAGAAAATAAAGGCGGATAAAAAAATGAATTTAGATGCATTTTTAGCTCATTACGGCGTAAACCAGAACCCGTTCGGCGCGGAGGAAGCATTACACGATGCGATCTATCTGAAATTATTAGATGCCAACGCATCGGGGCATCCTGATATGGATAAGATTTTAGGCAAAATTGGGCAGCCTAGCACGTCCGTGGTATTCGGCGAAAAAGGCTCGGGCAAGACCGCGATTAAGATGCAGATTTCTCGCAAGGTTGGCGAGCATAATAAGCTGCATCCTACCGAAAAAGTTTTGCTCATTGAGTACGATGATTTGAATCCTCTCCTAGATCGCATCACCAAGCGCAGGCAGGCCGATTTAGGTTTTAAAAAATCCTCAAAGGTCAGTGTCGAGCAGCTGCTAGATGCTGTGCGGCTTGAGGATCATCAAGATACGATTTTGTCCTTAGGCACCACGCGCATTGTCGATGCGGTGCTAGGCCAAACGTCAAGCTCGGACGAGAAAGCCATCCCGGCGATAGACCGCAAAAAAATAAAGCGCTGGCCTAAGCAACATCGCTATGACTTGGCGATGTTGGCGTTGTTATATGATCAGCCCGATGGCGGGGGCTTGGCCAATCGATGGCGAGGTTTAATGAGTAAGCTTAAGCTGGGCTTTACGCTGCCGGTGGCATTGACTTGGCTACTTGGCGTTATGGGCTTAGTCCTTGCGGGGGGTTTATATAGCGGGCGATTTTTCATTGACGCCACGGACACCGATCGGCTGAGGCTGTTTGAGATTTTAGCGATGATTGCGCTGGTGGGTTCGGTGCTGGCTTGGGGCATGTGGGCTTGGCAAAAGTGCAGCCTCTGGCGGAGGTGTAAATCTTTGCGACGCGAGATGCCCGCGGTGTCTCGCAATGCCAATGATCTTGAGGTGATGCTCCGTGAGTTGGGTTTGGCTCAAGAGGGGCAGCCTTGGCCTAGCGCTGAGGACGGCGGGGATGAGCGATATCAGCTTACGCAGAAATTGCTAGGGGTGCTGAGGATGCTTGACTATACGGGTTTGATGGTGCTGGTGGATCGCGTGGATGAGCCGACGTTAATTTCTGGTCAGGGTATCCGGATGAAGCAGGTGATTTGGCCTATGCTTGATAATAAATTTTTGCAACAGGTGGGGATCGGTTTTAAATTATTGTTGCCTATTGAGCTTCGTCATTTATTGCGTAGGGAGTCTTCCGAATTTTTCCAGGAGGCTAGGCTTGATAAACAAAATCTTATCGATCAATTGAGTTGGTCGGGCGCGACGCTTTACGACCTCTGCTCGCAGCGGTTAAATACTTGTCGCAATCCAGATCAGGAGCCGCTGTCGTTGTCGGGTTTATTTGCGCCCGAGGTGGGCAGTAAAGCGGTGATTGATGCGTTGGACCAGATGCACCAGCCTCGCGATGCGTTTAAATTTATGTATGCGGTGGTGCAAGAGCATTGTAAGATGGTGCCCGAGGAAGCGCCCGAGTATTTGATTCCGAAGCTGACCTTAGAATCGGTTAGGCGTGTTCATGCCCAACGGGTTCAAGAATTACAGCGTGGGTTAAGTCCTTCTTAAAAAACAGGAATGCAGCTGACCGATTTCAATGGCTAGCTAACCCGAATCTAAAAGGCGGCGCGTGCATAGCAAGGCTCTTTGTCGGTATGCTTATCGGCGTGCTTAAATCATGTTCAACTTACGGCATGCTGCTTATCTATGTTGCATTAAAAAAAGAAAGGGCATTGGGTTTTGTAAAAGATGAAACCCTTGACGCCTATGGAATGTAGATAACCTATCAAAAACGACAATCAACCCAGAATTTGCGTATAATTGGCCTGCCGTTTGTATAAGGCCATTTATCTATTGACTTGCTCTGTTCATTGAAAGGACATCAAAATGAGCTTCACAGGAAAAAATATCGTCGCAGGTGCATTAGTTGCAACTGCATTGGCAACCAGCGCTCACGCGGCAGAAAAAAAATTGACCGGTGATATCAGCATCGCTGCCACCTCATCGTACTTCTACCAAGGGGTGCATCAAGAGGACAGCGGCTTAATCTTGCAGCCCGCGGTCAATCTGAATTTCTCGCTTTTTTCAGATGGCAATGGCGTGGTTAAATCATTGGATCTAAACGCTGGCCTTTGGAACAGCATCCACAGCAGCAACACAGGCGTTGCTGGCGGGGCAGACAAAGATTCGCTTTACGAAACAGATTACACCTTCGGCTTAACAGCTAACTTGGGTGATAAGATTGAGCTGTCTGTAGGTTTTGCAGATCTTACAAGCCCCAACAATGCTTTTGGTACGGTTCAAGAAATCCGTGTCGGGGCGCAATTGATTTGCCAAGATGTTTGTGGCGGCAAGATTTCGAAATTTAATCCCCGCATCGATGTGGTTTTTGAAACATCGGGCACCGCGGTGGGCACAGACGAAGGCATCGGCGTGAATCTATCGATTAACCCCGAGCTGACTTTTTTAAATGACTTTGCGGTTAAAGGCTTAACCGCATCATTGCCTGTGCGCGTTGGCCTTGGCTTTGATGATTACTACCGCACCGCAGCGGGTGGTGATGAAACATTTGGTTACCTTGATGCGGGTGTCGATTTTGAGTTGCCATTAAATAATGTCATGCCTGCGGGTTATGGCCAATGGACACTCAACACAGGCGTCCATGGGATTTATCTCAACGACAACCTCGAAAGAGTCAACCGTGGCGACAACTTTGAAGTCTACGGATTTGTTGGACTTAAATTAGCATTCTAATTTTTTCAAGCTGACAAAAAAACAAAACCCCGCAGCCTTTTTGGTGCGGGGTTTTTTATTAAAAAAATGAGAACGGGCCACTTCAGAAAATAAACTTGTTGCTTATGATCAGAGGCAGTAAGATAGGCTCATGCTAAAGGGTGGCAACGGGCGTACTCATGGTGGGTGGATGCTGTGGGTGGGCGGTGAGTGGGCTGTGGGTTGTTTGATCATTAGGTCGAGCAGCGATGAAATACTATTCTTTCATTTAGAAATAAAGGTCTTGCCATGTCTGAAAATTTGACAAAAAAAATAAAAGAGAAGCCTACCCATGTTGTGTTTTATTCTTATCCGAAATTGATTTTTGTTTGGCCTATGATTGTGATGGGGTTTCTGTTTTGGTCGGTCACGGGATGGGGCGGGTCGGGGTGGCAAGAGTTTATCGCATGGACTTATATCAGCATCAGCGTTTTGGTTTTGATGACGCTAGGCATAGACCTGGAGCGCAATTATTCGATTTTCTGGGTCGCTGTGATTAGCGCGATCGTCTTACTCTGTATGTATTTGGCGGATGTGATGGGGCTAAAACTCTTTAGCTATATCTACCGATGGTTTGCGGATTTGAATCTGAGATATGCTGATTTTGAGATGCCAGACCCTAATGATGCGGATAAAATTATTCGTTTTAATGGGCTAAGAACCTACGGGTTATTACTGAGCATTTTTCTTACGATCCCTTATGCGGTGATGATGGTTTGGGCGAGGCTTCAACATAAATGGCGGATCACGCATAACGAATTTGAACACTACGCTTTTGGCAGAAGCGATGACTCCCTAGCCCGTGGAGCCAAGCGGGTGCGCAGCACTTATCCGGATTTATTGGAGCTGATGTTATGTGGCGCTGGGACGCTGATTATTTATTCAGCCACGGGTAATAAAGAATTAAGAAGAATTAAACACGTGCCGCTGCTTTACCTTTTGCGTAAAAAAATCAATCGTTTACTAGAAACCACCGCGGTGACTCAGACCATGGAAAATCAACAGCATATTCTCGAGGAAGAAGCTGAATCCGAAACGGAGACGGAGGGGGATGGGGCAATGACTGACGAGAGCGGCGCGGAGATAGGCTTATCCCAAGAAGGGTCTTTAGGGCAAGGCTCTGAGGGGCAAGCGGGCAATGAGCCGCTGTGATTTAAATTCAGACGGTGGGGCAATGCTCTTGAACAGTGTTTGCTGCTTGCTTAGTGCAACGCTACTATTTGGGCTCATCAAGCTTCGCCGAGACCACTGTGACCTCGATCGCACTTTGGGCAAGGGCTTGGGCGAGGCTATCTAAGTCTTCCAAGTGAATATGCCCCACGCGGGTTTGATGGCGGTCATAATTTAAAGAAAGCGTATAGTGCGTTGTGCGGGGCTGGGCGGTGAGGGTTGCTTTTTGGGTCAATGGTATTTGGCCTTCGTGATGATATTTATGAAAAATCATCCGCTGATCGGTAATGATAATCCCCGCCAGGCCGTGATCTGATTGGCCCATGTCCGAATCGGAAATATAGATTTGCATCTGCTCAGTGGGGGCTAAATGGCACCAAATTTGAATATTTTGCCGGGATGCTTCGGGGAGTTTTTGCCAAGCACTGTTAGCGATTAACGCAATCTCTTGCCTAAGATTATGGTAATCATCCGAGCACATCCCATTGACGCGGAGAAACCATTCGAGAGCGATGGCGTGATGAGGCAAGGTGATATGGCAAGTAATATTACCATCGGGGCGAGTATGCGTATGACAATCAAGAGATGCTGAGAGATGAGATCGCTCTACAAAATAAGGCATGGCTAGGTTAAATGGGCCTGGCAGGTCCTCCAAAACACCCATCATCGGCAAAAGATCTTTGAGGCTTTGGTCGGGCAACAGACGACGCTGATGCTCGGCCTCTATCGATTGGATACTCTGATTGGTCGCTTGGCTGCGATCGATAAAAGCCAAGGGCTTTGCGTACAGATCTTCTCGGGATGTCTGGGCGGTAAAAACGCAGGCCGGGGGCATTGATGCGCGGAAGTTTTCGTCACAGAGTAAGGTTGACTCAAACAGAAAGGTGACGCCTTGGGGATCGCATTTTTCAATGAAAAGCTGTGGTCTATCACAGTCTGCGGATAATTCTTGATAAGCGATTGCTCGCGGGTCGAGTGTCTGGGGAGATTTCTGGGGGGCCATCGCCGAGGCGGGGGTTGATTTTGGGTCTGAAGCTGGCGCTGCTGTGGGTTGTTCAATTGCTGGGGGATGATGTGTTTTGAGGTGGCTAAGAAAATCTTGCCCAGCGGTTTTATGGCGGGGAATGTCGTTGGATACTTGCTCTTGCTCTTGATGATTTTTTTCCAACTCTTGCTCTTGTGTCTGCTCAAAGTCATTCACATCGTCTTCTATCCATGAGAAAATCTCATTATCAATAAGCTCTTGGCGCTTATGCAAGCGAAATTTATGTAAGCATTTGGGGCACTGTACAGAATGGCCCGCGGCTGCGGTGGGGGCTTTGAGCATGCGCTGACAACTGGGACAATGGACATGGATTTGCATCGTAAATTCTCAGAAAACGTTTGAAGGATATGTAAAAAATAAACGCAACGTATTTACCAATAAAGTCAAGGCGGGCATTCACGCACGGGTTGGCTGTTTAGGTCTGATCTCATAAATAAACTCTTTACTCTATTATTTCATCAAAGCTGGATACGATCAATGACTAAATGGTAAAAAAGAAGGAATTATTAAAATCTCTTTTTTTTCTCTTGATTAGACTATAAAAATAGCAGGACCATCGGATGGACGGCTCTGCTATGGGTACTTTGATTTTTTCTTTGGGTGCTACATTTCATCCATGTCACTGTCCATGGTTTGCTTCCATTCTTCTAGGTGGTCTAGATAAATGGCTGTCCCTCTGGCTACGCATGTCATCGCATCATCGGCTAGGCGGCATTCTAGGCCTGTGGCGTTTGAGATGACGGTATTGAGCCCTCGCAGCAACGCTCCGCCGCCGGCTAGGACAATGCCGTTGTCTACTAAATCTGCGGCCAATTCTGGTTCTGCCCGTTCTAATGTGCGTATGACGGTTTCAATAATCGCTCCGATGGGCTCTTGGAGTGCTTCTCGTATTTCTTCGCTGGTGATGACTGTTTTGCGAGGCAGGCCGCTGATCATGTCTCGGCCTCGCACTTCCATGGTTGATTCTTCGCCATCGCTGGCTGCTGATCCGATTTCGATTTTCACTCGTTCTGCGGTCTGCTCGCCGACCATCAAGCTATAGGCTTTTTTCATGTGATTGATGATCGCTTCATCCATATCATCGCCTGCCACCCTTACTGATTCGCATTGGGCGATATCTGCTAGGGACATGATGGCCACCTCCGTGGTTCCGCCTCCGATATCCACAATCATGCTTGCGGTGGCTTCAACAATCGGGAGATTTGCCCCAATTCCGGCTGCCATCGGTTCTTCCACGAGATAGACTCGTCTGGCTCCGGCGCGCTCTGCAGAATCCAGTACCGCTCGTTTTTCTACCGCGGTAATCCCGCTAGGCACCGCAATCACCACTCTGGGTTTGACGTTAATAAACGATCTGCGTCCGTTGACTTTCCGGATAAAATAACTCAGCATCGCTTCTGTGATTTCAAAATCAGAAATCACGCCATCTTTCAACGGTCTAATGGCGGTGATGCTGCCTGGCGTTTTGCCTAACATTTCTTTGGCTACACAACCCACGGCGTTACCATTTTGCAACACTTTATTCGTGCCTTTTTTCACAGCCACCACGCTGGGTTCATTGAGTACAATGCCTTCGCCTCGGACACAAACCAACGTATTGCACGTCCCAAGGTCTATGCCCATATCAACGCTAAACCAACTTAAAATTTTATCGAAAAACAATGGTTTTCCCCTGTAACTGGCTAAATAAGAACACTATACGAAAAAAAGACTTCCCCGCGACCGCATCATACATCGGCTAAAACGATCTGGATGAACGGACGATCCAAAGCAGGCATCCTCAATTCACAAATTTTCTAGCAATCACATCATCGGCCACTCCGACTTCACCTGATCCCCTCAGCCCCTGTTTAAATCAAATATCCTCTGAAGTATTGATCGGTTTCAAATTAAGCTGATACATTTATTTTAGTTTCTTAAAATTTTTCAGTTCCGCAAAAGGGTGATCTAAGCCTAGTTCTGTGCTGGAAACCATCCAAGTATAGGCCAATACGAATAACAAGATTACCCCAGCGATGGCTAACAGTGCGGTATAAACATTACTGGATGCGGTGTTTCTTCTTGCCATTTTAATAACTCCTAATGTAGTCAGATCTGTTTTTTATTTTCAAATTCGGGGCTTAAAAAAACAGGCTGCCCCGCAGCTTATTTTGATCTTTTATTTAGACAGATTCATGACCGAATCATTGACTTGGATTTTTCCGCCTTGCTCGCCTTTGACCAGAATTTCACCGACAGAGGATCTCTCTTCTAGGTCGACAATCTTGATCGTTGCACGGAAGGTGTCGCCTTTGTAAACCGTGAGTTGGGCGCCTTTTCTTAGGCCATCGGATTTACCCACGTTAAGCTGAACAAAAGTTCCTTTGACGACGGTGACTTTGCCTTTGATTTCTTGTTCTAAGGCCACGGTTGCGTGCTCACCTTGGACGGCGCCTTTGGAGGCTACTTGGCTCAATTCTCTGAGTTCTTCGCCTAGGGCGACGGTTTGTTCTTTTAGCTCTCTGCTGAGTCTTTCAAACTTAGATCGCTCGGCGATTTCTTCTCGCAGTGTTTTTTGTAAATCAAAAAGACGTTTTTTCAGATCGAGTTTCGTTACGCGTAGTGTTCGCAATTCCACATCATCTTGCTTGATCGTGATCGAGTTGTTTTTCAGAGCCAATGCATTTTCTGCGATACGGCCTTCTAACTTGATCACTTGGGCGTCTCGTTTTTCCAGATCCAGTTTATACGATGCCACGATCGCTTTCTTTTCACCGACCAATTCATCTAATTGATCTCGCAAGTCTTTGACTTGACGCACTTTTTGGTCTCGGTCGTCCTGAGCCACTTCGCGCTCGACAACGGCTTGCTTTTGGCTGCGCTGGGCTGCCAACTTGGCTGTCTCTTGCTTGACGGCATAGTCTTTGATCTTATCAATATTAGAAAATGTTGCCGCCACCGCTCCTAGCGTTAGACAAGCTAAAATAGTAACGCCAACCACAAGTGCTTTTGCTAATGTATTCAACGGTGAAGCTCCCTAATAAAATCAATCTTATAAACGCAAGGCCATCATGCAGCTAGTTCAAAAAATATATCGAGCTATCTGCCTAATAAACCAATCAAGCCAATGCAACATATTAAACCTAAGCACCCGACACTGTCAAATCAAATTCGAGAATTAAGATTTCAACAAGCCCCCAGGGAGGCATTACGCCTCTTATTGGTCTGAAATTTCCTCTGATAAATGCAAAATGCTCATCGCTGCGGCGATCCGAACGGGCAAAGGTGCGTCCTTCATCAGCGCCTCGACTGCTTTTAAAGCTTGGGGATTGCCCTTGAATTCCCCTAGCACCCGCCCGACATAACTTAGCCAAAGCACCCGCTGGGGTGGGGGTAACCGCTTGGCAGAGCCGATGGCTTCTATCACGACCCCTAGGCCATCGTAGACGCCCATTTTGGCTAATGACTCGGCGGCGGCCAATTGTAGCTCGGTTAAAACCGGCATAGCTTTGGGATCTTGCGGATTTTTTTCTTTGGCTAACATCGTTTTAAGGACGCTGATGGCGGCTTTATCCTTTAGGTCGCCCATCGCTCGGACAGCCATCACTCTGAGTTCTGGCGTCGCGGAGGAAAACGCATTGGCTCGGATGATATCGCGCTCGCTCTGGCCGGCTTTGACGGTGAGGAGTTTCGCCACGGCCTCGGCGGCTTGCAGCTGAACAATGGCATTGCGCTGGGAATCGGCTTTGTCTACCTTGCGCAAGCGGGCTTGGCGAATCATCGGCACGGCGGAAGCATCTTCCATGCGGCCTAGCACCATGACGGCGTTGCCTCGTACTCCGGCATCAGAACTGCGTAGTAACATCGCGAGCCTCGAGATATCTGCTTTGGAACCATTGAGATATAGCGCGTACAAGCACCCTACTTCGACGGTTTGAGACAGCTTTAACTTTCTTCGGAGCTGATTTCTTACTCGGATTTGTAGCAAGCGCGCCTGCTCGGGTTTGAGCTGTCGATGCCAAGATCGCTGATTGGCTCGCTCTTGAAGCAGTAGTTTTTCGGCAGATGGTAGACCTTGTTTGAGCCTGAGATCTCCCATCATCACTAGGGCCACAAAGCGAACCGCGCCGTGCTTGTCTTTTATCGCGTTCAATACAATTTTTCTCGCGGCATCACGCTTCATGTAAACGCATGCTTCGATCGCATTCACGCGCACGCGCGGGTCCTTGTCGGCCACGGCTTTGATGATCAACCTTCGGGCGGCATCACGGTGGGATTTAATGGATTGTAGAAAGGCAGCGTCCGGCTGAGTGCTGGCTCGAGCGGTGCTGCTGATTAAAAAGAAAAACATCGCAAAAAACAAAATGCTTTTTGCGCTTGGCTTAAATCTATTTCGTCTCATTTTATAAAGCTCCCTTTGAACTGCCTCTGTTTTTCATGAACTCTCAACCCTCGATGGCGCGCGGTTTAATCGGCGCTTTTGAATAATGCAGTGACCCAAAGCAATCCGGCTACGAGACTCATCGCCATGATCGGCCAATAGCCGATGCGGCCAAACAAGCTGGCTTGGGGCCATCCCCGCACACGGCCTTGCACGAGCACTGCTTGGCGTGGTTGGGCGCGTGCCACTACGCGCCCCCACGGGTCAATAATGCCGCTGACGCCTGTGTTGACGCTGCGCACCGTGGGGATTCGATTTTCAATACTCCGCAGGACCGCGATTTGAAAATGTTCTAGGTGCTGCCGATGGCCACTAAACCAGCCATCGTTTGTCACATTCACGAGCAGGTCCGCTCGTTTTCTGCCATCGGCGGCATAAACCATCTCTCGCGTCCGGCGCCCCACCACATCCTCAAAACAAATGGGCGTGACGATTCGGATTTGTTTAGCCTCTCTCGTATTTTTCGCGCCTCCCGCTGGAGCCACTGCTCCCCTCGATTCACGATAGCCTAATGTGAAAACGACCTCCGCTTTGCCTGGGTCTAGGCGGTAGGCTTTAAAAGGCGCGATCTGCTCGAGCTTCTCCATGGCCCAGTCCCAGCTCGCCAGCCAGGGTATATATTCTCCAAAAGGAACGAGA
This sequence comes from uncultured Phycisphaeraceae bacterium, assembly GCA_964609545.1. Classification (GTDB taxonomy): domain Bacteria; phylum Planctomycetota; class Phycisphaerae; order Phycisphaerales; family Phycisphaeraceae; genus CAZSSX01. Next base: position 11,292 of record CAZSSX010000012.1, read on the forward strand.
TGGATTTTATCATATCGGCTGGCGGATTTGATGCCCGCGGGGTCGAAAAAATAGACACTATTATATCTCTCCAGCGGGAAGGCTTTGTCATCCCAGCGCAGCTGTGCGCCGCCGCCGAGCAAGACATAACTTTTATGAGCTATGGCTATATTGGAAAAAAGTTTTTCCCATTGATGCCCCCCGCTTTGCTTGCCGAGCCATTGGTCAAAATACTTTAGCGCCTGCTCATTCAAAGGCAATGGGCAGGTCGATTCGGGTAGCACGATCAAGTCTGCGGATTTGATTTTGCCTAGTAAATCGACCAACTGGTTGGCTTCATCGGTGCCCGAGAAGCCTTCCAGACTCATCACGTCGGTTTGTATCGCCGTGACTTGAATGCCCTCGTTGGGTTGGCAAAACGAATCGCTGCCGCGGCGAATCATCATGCCCCAGATGGTGCCGCCGCCGACGACGATAAGCCATACTATCGTTGAAAAGAGAAATGTTTTGCTGAAGGTTTTTTTGCCATGTCCTCGATTGACAAAGAGTTTTTTTGTCAAAAGGTCCACGCATAATCCATTGGAAACGCATACGGCAAAACTGACGCCATACACACTCAACAAGCTGGCCAGTTGGACCAAATTTCCCGCGGGTTGCCCGGCTTGGATATTGGCTTGGCTATAGCCTAGGGAGAACCATTCTAGTCCGCCTGCCAAGCATTGTCCCCGTATAAATTCAACGGCGACCCAGACCATAGGCAGCGTCAGGACCATGGGTATTTTGTGGCGCTGACCGATGAGTCGAATGCCCCAAAAGCTCATCACCCAATAAAAGCCGAAGATCAAACAGAGCGAAAAATAGCCTCCGCCTGCCAAAGCCATCAACCAGCCTAGCCCCCATGCCCACCATAAAACGCCCGCTAGATAACTGGCCAAAAGCATGATGCCCAGCCGCTTGGCCCGCATCGCTGCGATGGTCCCGGGGACCAAGGCGATATGAGCAAGCCAGCTCCATCCCCAGCCGGGGAAGCTTCCTGCCATCAATAAACCTGTGAGTAAAAACCCTAGGAGACATGTGCCTAGGCCTTTGAATTTCCCGCCGCTGATATCTTCCCGCCGATTACTGCCCGAAGGATTCACCCCTGAAGATAATAACCGAGACTGTACACCTTTTCGTTTAAGCATCTCACCAGCATAGCAATCCATAAAAAAAACGCCAGCCCCAAGAGCTGACGTTTTTCCGAAATTTAATACTTACCCCCCAGAATTTAGTCTCTGCTTGGAGCGGGAGGGTCTTCTGATCTTGGCTGTTCATCCGAGCCCTCGCTAGCTGCCTGCTGCTTGGCGTCTTTTTCTTCTTTATCTTTTGCTTCTTTTATTTTATCTTGCTGGGCTTGTTCTTCTAGCAAATCGCTCACCGTGGGGCGGTCGAGCATCTTACCCGCTAGGATTTGCTCTACCTCGGCCCGGGTCAATGTTTCGTATTTCAATAGCGCTTTGGCTAGATTTTCGAACTGCTCGCGATGCGCTTCAAGCATCTCTCTGGCTTGGGCATAGGCCCGATCGATAATCAGCTTGATTTCTTGGTCAATAATACGGGCGGTTTCATCGCTAAAGCGGTCGCCCTGTTCCCAAGGCTGGGCTTGATGATCTTGTCCTAATGCTTGGAAGCCTAGGCGCTCGCTCATGCCATATTCCAGAACCATTGCGCGGGCGATGGAGGTGGCTTGTCGGATATCCTGCGCTGCGCCGCTGCTGATGTCGCCGCAAAACATGTCCTCGCCGATGCGGCCGCCGAAGGTCACGCGCAATTGGCCCAAGAGCTGATTGCGTGTGCTGATATGGCGGTCTTTTTCGGGGAGCATAAATGCAACGCCCAATGCCGAGCCGCGGGGAATAATGGTCACCTTATGCAACGGCTCGGAATGTTCATCCAGCACCATCAACATCGCGTGGCCTGCTTCATGATAGGCGATGACTTTTTTCTCTTGTTCGTCGATCTTATGACTTTTGCGAGACCTGCCCCATTTGACCTTGTCACGGGCTTCTTCGAGGTCGGCCTGTTCCACAAAATCTTTGTCCTGTAGGGTCGCGCCGATGGCCGCTTCGTTGACGATCGCGGCCAGCTCTGCGCCTGAAAACATCGGCGTGCCTTTGGCGCTTTTGAGTAAATCCACATCGGGCGACATTTTAACTTTTCTGGCGTGTACTTTTAGAATTTCAAAACGCCCTTGAATATCGGGCAATGGCACATCAATCTGCCGATCAAAACGACCGGGCCTGACTAATGCGGGGTCTAAGACGTCTGCGCGGTTCGTGGCGGCGACGACAATGACTTGGTCATCACTATCAAAACCGTCCATTTCAACTAAGATTGCGTTGAGTGTCTGCTCGCGTTCATCATGGCCGCCCGAGGACATGCCATTGCCCCGCTTACGGCCGACGGCGTCGATCTCATCCAAAAAGATAATACAAGGCGAGCTTTCTTTGGCTTGTTTAAAGAGGTCTCTCACGCGGCTTGCGCCCACGCCTACAAACATCTCAACAAAATCACTGCCTGAGATGGAGAAGAACGGCACTTCGGCCTCGCCGGCCATGGCCTTTGCCAATAACGTTTTACCACAACCTGGGCTGCCGATCAGCAGCACCCCGCGGGGTACGCGGCCGCCTAAACGCTGAAACTTTTTCGGATTGCGGAGGAATTCGATCACCTCGCCTACTTCTTCCTTAGCCTCTACGATGCCTGCGACATCATTGAGCATGACGGTCGACATTTCTTTGGTCACCATTTTGTGTTTACTTCGCCCAAAGCTGCCTAGCATTCCGCCGGGTCCCCCGCCCGCCCCGCGCAACGGCCTTAAGAAAAAGAACCAAATCAAAAGCATCAAGAAGAAAATCGGACCAAAGTTAAAAAGGAAAGACATCAGGAAATTATTTTCATGCTTCACATGATAAGCCACGCCCTTTTTCTGGAGCTGCTCGGCTGCAATTTTGGAGACATGAGGATTGAGCGTGACATAGTATCGGACCGCGCCTTTGCTGCCTGTCTTCATCACGTTTTTGTCTTTATTAAGCTCGCCCCTCAATTCTGTATCGAGCAAAACAATTCGATCGCGGTCTATGAGGCCGGTCTCGATGGCGTCCAAAAATTCGGGCAGAGATTTTTCCTCGGATCGGCCATCGTTATTCATAAAGAACATGAGCGCGACGACCACTCCGATGGCGATCAAGATCCAGCCGGTGAACCCCTTAGACATGAACTTCTGAGGTGGCAAGGGGTCTGTCTTACCGCCTTTGCTAGGCTTCTCCCCCGAACCCTCATCACGACCTTTAGAACCCGGACCTTTATCCTGTTGCTCAGACATTGTTACCTCTTTTATTTTCTACTCTATCTATTACTATACTATTTCTATTTTAACCACAAAACCAACCCCATCGCTGTTACCCTCCCCTACGGCATCACATCGAGCAGCCGAGCATCTTTTTTCAAAATCAAAACAAATGAGACGCTGACTAAGTCGATTATCGTCACTTTTATACCCCAAACACTGTGCAAAGCATAATTATTCCTACAATTGATACAACCCTAGGCCCCCTTTTCCATAAGTTACTACCATTTACGCAACTGAGAAACAATATCCACAGCCAACTTTTGGACCGTGGCATGCTCGCCTGTCTGATAACGTTCGCCGCCTCGGCGGGAGACTAAAAACTCTGACTCGCGGGTCAAGCCTTTGCGTTCTACCAACACTTGGCCGTTACGCAAATCTCGCCACACTAGGTCAATGACTAAAGACACCGCCACCGCTTCTGATAAGCCTAGGTCATTGCGGCTGCGATTGATGGCTTTGGCTCTCACGATGGTCACTTCTAAAAGGGTGTCGGCTTGCTGGCCTGAAGTGACACGGTAAGGCGTTTGCCCCATCAATTCCTTGATCACCGCTTCTGTTAGGCCAAATTCCACGCCGCGTGTAAACGTTTTATTTTTAAAAATCGGTACGCGCACCGAGCCCACATCATCTCGGTAAAGATGACCGTGGCTATAACCACAGCCCGCGAGATTTAGCGTCATCAAACACACAATAATCCCAAGATATTGGCTCAATGGGCACCCCCTGAATGAGCTGGATGAGCGGCTTTGACTGGGGGGTTTGTTGTCGGCTGCTTCACGGGCTTGGCCTGCTTGGGGTTAGCTTTGGGCTGGCCTTGGGCTGGGGTCTGGGCGATGGGTTTGCCCATTTGCTTGAGTCTTTTAATCGCCAATTTTGCTGCGGGTGTATCCGAATAATCCTTGATCAATCGCTGATACATGTAAACAGCGCTGACGGCTTTGCCTCGCTTATCATACCACCGCGCATCGGCCAACATTTTCAGCGCCAATCGCTCGCGAATGCCCCATTCAGCCCCTAGCAACGCGCGGCTGGCGGGGAATGCTAGGCGATAATCTTTTAATCTGGCTAGCGCTTCGATCAAACCGCTTTGATCGAATTTTGGGCCTTTGAACCTAGAAAGGTGTGTCTTGATCAACTCCAACATCGCTAGCTCTCGATATTGGCTCTTGGGGTAATTCACCAGAAACATCTCATAAGCCACGACTGTGTTTTCAATATCCGAATGTCTGGCAAAATGTTGCGCCAGGGCCAAGCTTGCTTTCTCTCCTAGACGACTTTCGGGCACGCGCTGTTGAATCAATATCCAGATTTTAATCGCTTCATCGGTGGCATCGACCCAGCGCATGCCCCACATGATTCTTTTTTTGCCTTGGGTGCCAAATAAATCCGCGATTTTATACTCTGCTTCGAGCGCTTCATGAAAATATTCGGTGTCGTGATATTCGCGTGTTATTTTTTCGTAATCATATAGGGAAAGATAAATGTAGCCTCGGGCCAGCTTGGCATCGCCACGTAATAAATACGCCTCGGCCATGCGGGGGTGGTCCGGATATGCTTTGATCCATGCGGTGGCTTCTCGCTGGGCGATTCGATATTCTTTTTTGCTAATGGCCCTGCGGATGAGCTGTAGCCTGCCTTCTGCGGATGTTTTTTCTAGCTTGCGTGTCGCTTTGATTTTCCCGGCATGAATCACATAATCATCCATGGCCGGCGCATCGCCACCCCAAAGCAAAAGCACCGCCAGCAACAGCGCCCCCCCGTAGCCGAACTTTTGCCTATGCAATCTATTCATCAGATCATTCCCTTAATCTCGGTCTCATAACGCCACAACATCCCCACGCCACACCCCATGGCGGCCCAGCCATCCACCAGCGATTATCCGTGCCTATCATAGCAAAGATTAGCCCGAGCGTAACCCTTGCTCAGCTCGCCGAGCTATCCACATCACGTACACCCCCGCTGCATGTTACGGTAAACTGCTTTGGATCAGTTGTTTTTTTCATCGCTTAGACGCCGATTCGCCAGCGCCCGTCTGGCGTGAATGCGATCATCAAAATCAATGCGCTGTTGGCCTAAGATCTGATAATCCTCGTGCCCTTTGCCGGCGATGACCACCACATCGCCGGCTGAGGCATTGGCGATGGCATACGCAATGGCTTGGCTGCGATCGGTAATCACCCGTAGGTGCGTGGTTTGATCGCCTTCTTGGGCTTGCTTGGCAAGGGCTGCTTGCCAAGCCGTGTTTGGGGCTAATTCGCGATCGCAAACGCCTTGGCAGATTTGGCGGATAATTTCTTCTGGGTCCTCGCTGCGTGGATTATCGCTGGTCACCACCACCACATCCGCTAGGCTCTTAGCTACGCGTCCCATCTTCGCCCGCTTGGTTTTGTCGCGATCTCCGCCACACCCAAATACGACCCAGAGCTTGGCGCGCTCTTGCTTGGTCACGTCCAATGGTACTTCTAATGCATCTTCGTCATCACCGCCGACGTCTTCGCTGCTTTGATCAAAATCAGAAGTTACCGGCGCGGGTGCTTGCTGAAAAAAATCGTCATCCGAGACTCGATCCCCCACCGCATAGCCTAGCGCCTTGCCCACCGTCTGCCCCACGGCTTGCAATACATTTTCCAATGCATCATGCGTATGGGCGTAATCCACAAAAACGGTAGGCCCGGGCACACCTTGCACAGCCACCCTTTCCAAGCGACCCGGCACGCTGGGGCATCCCGCCAAGATCTCCCCGATTCTCCCATCAAGCTCTACCACGCACCCGCAAGCCACCATCGCTTGCAATACATTAGAAACATTAAATACGCCCACCAAAGGCAGCTGACAAGTAAACCCCGTATGGCCCATCTCGATAAGCACTTGGCTCGCCGCTGCATCCATCTCTAAAATCACGCCGCTGACCACTTGCCCCATCACCGCGGGCGCGTCTAACGCCTCAGCTTGTTCATCGGCTTTGGCACGAATTTTCTCCACATCTGGGGTTAGAGGCGCTCTCATTTGGCGCTCGGCTGCGGTGCCTACCCAGGTCTGCACCAACACGCCCGCTGATTGGCTCGCCATCAATGCACTGTGCGCATCCCGCCCATTCACCACCGCCAAGCCGCTAGGCAGCAGCGCTTGAAAAAGCAGCGACTTGGCTTGGGCATAAGTCGCCATATCATGATGATAGTCCAAGTGGTCCCCCGTGAGATTGGTAAACACGCTGGCTGCAAATTTTAACCCCGCGTGACGACCTTGATCTAGCGCATGGCTAGAAACTTCCATCACGGCGGCTTTGCAACCTTGGCCGGCCATCTGATTCAGCCAGCGGTAAAGCTCCAGCGTCCCGGGCGTGGTTAAATGGGCGGGGTACACTTTTTTGCCATCATCGATACAGACCGTGCCTAATAGCCCGCATTTTTTGTTGTAAGATTCGATCAAATATTTGAGGATATACGCGGTGGTGGTTTTGCCATTGGTTCCCGTGATGCCGATGATTTTAAGCTTCGTCGCCGGGTCACCATAAAACCGCTTGGCTATTTTTCCTAATATTTCATTTTGAGCTGAAGGGTTCTGGCCGTGTAGTAACACTACCGCTGCTGCGCCCTGCTGGGTTGCTTGTTGGATATATTTTTGGCCATGTTCTGCGGTTCCGCCTCGCGCGATAAAAAGATCACCCGGGCAGACCTGCCGCGAGTCATCGGACAACCCTTGGATCATCGTGGATGGCTGACCTTGGATCATCTGCACGGGTATCCCGTCAATGAGTGCGTCTAGCTGATACTGCATTTGAATCTCTCCTGAATGAACGCCAAGCCTGCCATCGGGCCGCGGCTGGCAAGCCCTCTCATCATCACCCCAAAAGCCATGCCCCACGCTTATTGGTACCATTATATCGCGCTGGGCTAAGATGCAACTGAGCGACGTGAGGAATCAGATTTGGCTCCATTGTAATCTGTCTTTTTACATCTAGGGATACGCGGCGAAGATTGGCGGGCTATTACCCTTGTTCTTTGAATTGCCTTATAATCAGCTCATGCAATATATGGCTATTGATGTAGGTGAAAAACGAACAGGCTTGGCCATCGGCGATCATGTTTCTCAGATGGCTAGCCCGCTGTTGACGATCCACACGGCATCCCAAGAGGAGTGCATCCGCCAGATCGGGCGGGCGATTACCGAGAATCAGCCGCACGCCTTGGTCGTTGGGTTGCCTTTGAATATGGACGGCAGCGACAGCCCGGCCAGTCTACGATGCGCCGCCTTGGCCCAGGTTTTAATGCAGCGTTTTGAGATAGATGTTTACTTGGTCGATGAGCGCCAAACCAGTCTCATCGCCGATGAGCAGATGGCGATGACAGGACTCACTCGCAAGCAGAAAAAAAACCGCCGCGATAGTCTCGCGGCGGCTAATATTTTGACTATTTTTTTCGCCACCCATCACTTCGATCAAGCCGAGTGATCCTTCTTAAAAACAAAGTCTACTTAGCCCGCCATTGATCGGGCCTTCTTAAGTAATTCCTCTGAAACTTCGGGCATCGGATAATGTTCTTGTAAAAAGCCACGAAGCTGATCAGATCTGGCGATTCTGAAATAAACCACAGGCTTGATCTTATTGGCGATAAACGAGACCGCCCGTGCGAGGCGATTTTTCGACGCAGCAATTAACAATTCGCCGCCTGGTTCAAACCGTAAAGGCAAAATTTCAAATTGCCAAGCCTGACGACGATTAATCAATCTCAGCGCTTTGTCATCTACGATCTGATGGTCTAAATCAATCTCACCTGTAAACCGGTGATACTGTTCAATCCACGCTTCCTCAATCGTCTGGGCGCAGACTTCGAACATTTTTTCAGCCAGTACGCCAAACGGTATACCCGTTTGTTTTTGCTTCTCTAAAATCTCAAAAACCTGCTGCGGGCTAAGTATGCCTTGGTTCACCAAAATCTCGCCGATTTTAACCGTTTCGTTCACAAGTGTTCTCCTCGAATATCGCTTGTACCAAGAATCTTATCGGCGGTTCCCTTGACCATCATAAGTACGCCCCGAGCTTTCAATTCAAAAAAACAATATACAAAAGTTAGAAAGTGCCCAAGACTCCCAGATAGAACACCGCCCCTCTTTCCATCCCAAAAATGACATGCCATTGATTAAAGCACATCGGGATGAGCATGCCGACGGCCGATCAGATGTATATCGATTTTGCGTTTAGGTTTTCCTCCGCTTTTAAGTCTGTTTCTTTTAGGCAAAATTCAAGATGATTTGCGTCTCGGTCTATCTATTATTGATGAAAACCCAACAGAACACGCCTAAACTCATACGAAGAAGATCTTTGGGATATGATTCACGCCAATCAAAAAGATATCGATTTTTCGCATTGCGGTATCAAGTAACTGTCCCGCCTGGACTCGAACCAGGAACCTACTGTACCAGAAACAGTCGATCTACCAATTGATCTACGGGACAAGCTTCAATCGATTAAAAAACCAATGAAGTATGCATCATAGCTATCGTCTTTTACTTGTCAACGCCTACGCATTTTTCTCAGCCTATAAAAAAACCCACGCTCTGCGCGTGGGTTTAATCAATGATTTACAGGGAAAGACTTCGCTTCTAGAAACCGATCTCAAAACCGATTTTCAGATAATGTTCATCGTCTAAATCGGTGATCGGGTCTAAATCTTGAGCATCATAGCCTTGCTCAAAGGTTTGGTTAAATGCGTATCCATAGGCGAGGTTCAAGCTGATCTGATCTGCCATCTTATGGTTAATCCCAATCTCTACACGCGTCTGCTCAAAAGAAATCCGGTCGCGTCCGGTGGGCGCTTTGATCATAAACATCCGCGTATCAGAAGTGTAGCTGGCATAAGCGCTAAATTTTGAATGGAAGCGATGTTCTAAGCGCAGATTGAGCGAGGTAAATAGCAATGAGCTGGCGTGAACTTGGGTCTTCTCATTAAAATGGTAAGTGATGCTCGAATAAGGCAGGCCAATCATATACTGAATATGCTGATCAAAATAAAGATAGCTCACCGTGGGAATCGGCAGGTCGGGCACAAAAGACCGATTGCCATCATAATTCAAAGAAATCTGCCATTGCTGATGGGCATCGATTTTTTTAATGCCGATGATGTCCCCTCGCAGGTAAAGCCCATCGCTATCTTGGTAGGCTTTATTCCCGGCAAAGCCCACACCCGCGATGGTTTTGATGGACCAAGTGCCTGCTCGCTGAAAACTAAAATCCCCCCAGTCATAACCCAGAGCCACCGATTGATCATTGAGCTGACGCGGTAAAACCCCGCTGGTCGTATCTAAATTCAGCGTGTGACTTTCAAAGCCAATCGTCATCGGCCCTGTCAGGTAACGGCCTGTCATGTCGGTCTGCAATAAATCAACATCAGCTCCGCCGGTGGTTTGACTGCCGGTGATGCCATACATCCCCACGCGAAATTCCATCTGCGTATTAGGCGCAAACGGTTTCAAAACCAGCCCCTGCCCCGTCTCTGCGCCGGCGCCAATAGTGACGTATAGCATTGCCCCTAAACAGATTTTTTTCAAAAGATGCTTCATCGTATGCCTTCCTAAAAAAATAAAATATTTCATATCAACTGATCGCTAACCAGCGGGTTGGTCATCCAAAATATCAACCGCTGCAAATTTCACGCCTTCTAACATCTTAAGCGATGCGCCCCCGCCCGTGGAAACATGGGAGACTTCATCAGCCAAGCCAAACTGCTCAATCGCCGCTGCGGAATCGCCGCCACCAATGATCGTGTTGGCCCCATTTTTCGTCGCTTTGGCGATGGCCAAAGCAATCGCTTTGGTTCCCTTATCAAACGGCTGGATCTCAAAGGCGCCCATCGGTCCATTCCAAATAATCGTCTTAGCTTTGGCAATGGCTTGCGTATAAAGCTCGATCGTCTGAGGCCCAATATCCAAACCCTCCCAACCCTCTTTAATATCCCCCGCTTGCACCTCGATATCGCCATGATTCCCGAAAACCGTCGAGGCGTAATTATCCAAAGGCACCAGCATCTTGGCTTGGCTTGTTTCAGCTTGGGCAAGAATTTCCTTAGCGGCATCCACCAGATCGGGCTCCACCAATGAATTGCCTACGGTTTTATCTCTGGCCAGCATCAACGTATAAGCCATCGCTCCGCCGATCAATACCATGTCTACTTTTCGGAGCAAGCTCTTAATGACACCCAATTTATCAGAAACCTTAGCCCCGCCTAGAATCGCCACAAAAGGGCGCTTGGGCGACTCAATGGCATCACCTAAATACGCAAGCTCCTTCGCGACCAAAAATCCCATCACCCGAGGCTTCCCTGCCATCGCCACAGGCACAGCATACATCGATGCATCTTGACGGTGACACGTCCCAAAAGCATTATTACAATAAATATCCCCAAGCCCCGCTAGCGCCTGGGCAAAGTCTTGGTCTCCCGCTTTTTCCGCTTTATGAAATCGCAAATTCTCAAGAACTAAAACGCCACCGGCTTCAAGATTTTTAACAGCTTCGAGAGCAGGTTGGCCGATACAGTCTGCTGCAAAATGTACGTCTTGCCCCAATAGCACACCCAAATGCTCCGCAGCAGGCTTAAGTGATAGCCCCGCTTCAAAGCCCTCTCCTTTCGGCCTGCCCATGTGACTCATTAAAATCACACTGCCCCCGCGCTTGGTGATAGATTCGATGGTTTCTACCGCCATCCGGATCCTGCGATCATCTGTAATTTTCCCATCCTGCATTGGGACATTAAAATCCACCCGCATCAAAATTTTTTTCCCAGAAACATCAATATCCGCCACAGATTGTTTACTCATGATACAGCTCTCTTATTAAAGATAAAAAATCTCAACGCATGACGCCGCGCCAAAACATCATGATACCCAGAATCAAGGAATCTGTCACAATCGCCAAATAACCGATCATCTCACGTTCGGGATAATGTAAGAAAAAATGCCAGCTAGGCGCTTGGGTGTAATCCCTCTACAGTCCTCCCCATCCACCGAGCAGTATGCAATAGAGCCTTCGGGGGTCGCGTTATTTTTACTTTTTAATATTTGAAGCCGTTGGTGCGTAGATGGACGCAGGGTTCGCCTGGGTTGAGTTTGGCGTGGAGGATGTGGCCTACGAAGATGTCGTGGTCTGAGTTGACATCGATGTGGCAAGTGATTTCACATTCCATGTAGGCTAGTACATTTTTGAGTATGGGGACGTGAAGTTTTGTTTTTTCTTGCATTTCGAAGCCTAGGAAGGGGTCTTCGTTGATTTCGGAGTGTGTGGCGAATTTGCGTAGTATGATTTTTTCCCCTTCGGCCATTTGGCAGAGTCCAAATTTTTTGGATTCGCTCATGAGCGGAAGGATGGGCTTACCTTTGGCCACGGCTAGGGAGACCATGGGGGGGGAGAAGCCGACTTGTTGAACCCAGCTGATGAGCATGCCTGCTCTGCGTTCTTCGTGGCTTGCGGTGAGGATGAATAAACCCGATGGGATTTTGCCTAGGGCTTGGGCGATGCCTAGGTCTTGAGGTGGCTCTGATTTCATGAGAATGATTCCGAACTATGCTTTATAAAGATCGTCTACGAGTCAATACGCACATCATTGTCGCTGACATAGCATACGATGAGAATTCTGAGAATGCAAAACCAGCCAGATTAGCGGAAGGCATTAAAGTACCTTGCTATCTTTCGTGTCAAAAAAAGAGGTCTCTCTGGGAGTCAGAGGGGTTTATGCGAATTATTTGTGCCGACTGCATCTTTGTGAAATTGTAAACAGGGTATCGATATTAGGTTGGTTTTGGATGAATTATGACGTTTTTAGTAAATAAGTCTTTTATTCCTATATAAAAAGGCTATAATGCGGGACGAATTTACCTCGTTTAATGGACGCTTGAGATTGTAGATTGTATGTTCAATGAGCAGGCGTGAAGTGATTTGTTTTTGGACAAATGACTTGTACGTACCGAACGAACGAGGTCAAACCTGATTTTTTATTAAGAATAGGTGACATCGATAGGTTTTGCCCTTGTTCAAAGGCGTGAGATTGGCTTGGCGATTTGTGCCGCTTTTTTGGATTAAAGCGCAGCAGATCGGCTGATTGATTTTTTGACGATGAAAACTCATCTTAGTGTATCACCGACACTGAGATACAAAAGTGTGTAAAGCACGCAGAAAAATCAGGGGAAGAATATTATGCCAGAACCTATTACACTCGCTATGGTCGGAGCAGGAGGCGGAAGTATCCTGCTTTTAATCGCTAAACGTCAATTTGTGCTGTTTAAGACGGCGCTAGATTATGTCGGCGCATTTGTAGTTGCTATTTTCGCGGTGCCTGTTTTGTTGTTATGTGCATTGATGATTAAGATTGCAGACCCTAAAGGGCCTGTGATTTACACGCAGGTACGGGTGGGGCTGAATGGACATTTGTTTACTATTTACAAGTTGCGGTCTATGTATGTAGATGCGGAGTCTAAATCGGGGGCGATGCGGGCTAAAAGCGGTGATGATCGTGTGATCCCGATTTGTCGTTGGATGCGTAAGAGTCATGTGGATGAGCTGCCTCAGATTTATAATATTTTGCGTGGCGAGATGAGCCTAGTGGGGCCTCGTCCTGAGCGTCCGGAGCTTT
>CAZSSX010000013.1:0-23804 GCA_964609545.1 uncultured Phycisphaeraceae bacterium
TATATGACAAAGCTGCGTGAGGATTATCAAGTGAGAATCTCGTCGGTCAGTTGGTGGCGTTATGTTATGGGTAGCCGTGTTCTGGGGTTTTGGTGGGTGGGGGCGATTGTTATTACAGCTTGGTTTTTGCTGCGGTTTTGCTCTAAACGGATTGATCAGAAAAAGAGACAATCAACGGGGTAATGGATTTAATTACGGGGTGAGCTTGTTGATGATATTATGGGTTATCCGTAAGCATTTTTTTATGCTGAGCTTAACCTTTTCGCATGGCTTCTAGCTCTTCCCATCTTGCGTAGAGTTGTGAGACGTGGGTTTGGGCTTTGGCGATGGTTTGGAATAGAGCGGTGGCTTGGGCGTGGTCTTGTGTATTTTCGGGTTGATGGGATTGCTTTTGCAGCTCTGCGAGGTGGCTTTCTGCTTCTAGGATAACTTCTTCCATTTGGTCGAATTCACGCTGATCTTTGTAAGATAGTTTTTTGGTAGGCGACGGGGATGCATTTTTTTTGGCTTTTCTTTTCGCTTCGTTTTCTTGTCGTTGTTTTTCTTGATCTTTTTGAAGCTGGGCTTGCTTGATTAAATAATTTTCCCATTGGTGGTAGTCGGCGAGGTATTTTGTGGTGCCTTGCCCATCCATGCAGAGGAGCTGATCGCATAGCCGACCGAGCATAAAGCGGTCGTGTGTGACTAGGAGTAATGCGCCTGGGAATTGTTTGAGGGATTCCTCTAGGACTTCTAAGGAGGGGATATCTAGATCGTTTGTGGGTTCATCGAGAATTAAGAGGTCGGCTTCTTGCAGCATGAGTTGGGCGATTAGGATGCGGGCTTGTTGCCCGCCTGAGAGATCGCCTACGGGTGTTTTAAATTGTTCTTTTTCAAACAAAAACATTTTGGCATATGCGGCTACGTGCATTTGTGAGCCTTGGAAATGTACGACATCTGAGACTGGGCAGAGCGCTTGCTGGAGTGTCATTTTGGGGTCAAGTTGTTTGCGTGTTTGTGTGAAGGTGACAATTTTTAGATTTTCAGCGTGTTTTAATTGGCCAACATCGGGTTGCAATTCTTTGGTGATGATGTTGATGAGTGTTGATTTGCCCGAGCCGTTGTCGCCTACGATGCCTAGTCTGGTGCCGTGGCCTAGTATGATTTCAAGGTCTGAGAAAAGGTGTTTTTCGCCGAATGATTTGGTTAAGTTTTGTCCAACGATGAGCTTTGTTGTTTTGCGATCTGTGCCCGAGAAATTGATATTAGCTGCGGAATTTTGATTATTTCGGGTGCTGATTTGTTGTAACTCTGCGCGTCTGGATGCGGCATCTGCGACTTGTGTTTTGTTTCGGGTTTGCCTGCCTTGTATGCCTTGGTTGAGCCACGCGGTGTCTCTGCGGATTTTATTTTCTAGGGATTGCTGTTGTTTTTGCTGGGATTCTAGAAAAGCATCTTTGTGCTTGAGAAATTGGTTATAGTTGCCTTTGGAAACAAATGTCCCGCCGGGGTAGGCTTTGGATAATTCGATGACTGTTTGCGAGATTTGGTTTAAGAAATGGCGATCGTGGGTGATCACGATATAGGCAAATTTGGCTTGTTTTAAGAGTTGTTCGAGCCATTTGATCGATGCGATATCCAGGTGGTTGGTGGGTTCATCTAGCAGTAGTAGGTCGGGTTCTTTGACTAGTTGTTTGGCGATGGCTAGGCGTTTTTTCCAGCCGCCTGATAAGGCGCTGGGGGTTTGCTGAAAATCGACAAAGCCTGCTTTTCCTAGGGTGATATAAGCTTGTGTTTCGCGTTCGTGTTCATCGGGTAGGGTGTGTTTGAGTTCATCTGCGACGATGTCTAGGATGGGGCTATCGGGGTAGACTTCGGATTGCGGGACGTAGGCGATGACTGCGTGTTTTTTGGCTTGGACAATGCCTTGATCTGGCTTGAGGGCGCCTGAGAGAATTTTCATCAGCGTGGATTTGCCCGAGCCGTTGGGCCCAATCATCCCGATCTTATCGCTGGTGGCAATATTTAAGGATACCTGGTCAAATAAGGTATCGGTGCTGAAGGTCATGGACAAATCTTGGCTGGTTAGTAGGCTACTCATCGTAGGGATTCTAGCGATTATTTCGTAGAAAGAAAGCGGGGAAGGTGTTGTTTGGTTAAATCTGCTTTGGATCGTTGCATCACGCTATTTTTATAGGGTTTTTAGGTCATCGGCTGGTTTGTTGTAAAAAAAATGGCGGCCCCTTGTGTGTGGGCCGCCGGTGTTCTGCTTATTGATCGATGAGGTGTGTGCCATGAGTGACCGCGGCGCCAGCGGCTACCGTTGCGGCGATAAACACTGCTTCGGTGAGTTCTTTTTCTGTCACGCCCGCTGCGATGGCGCTCTTCTTATGCACCTCGATACAATAGGGGCATTGCTTGCTGATGGCTACGGCTACAGCGATCAATTCTTTGTATTTTTTGGGGATTTCTCCTTCAGCCATCGCCCCGGCGTTGAGGGCTTGGAAGGCTTTCATGGTATCGGGTGAGTTTTTTCCAAGTGCGCCTAGTTTTTGCAGTTCTTTCATGTTGTACATGGGTGTACTCCTTTAAAAAATGAGAATAGATTGAGTGAAAATAAATGGGCCTTTCATGATGATCCGCTGGCGGGTTTGCCAAGGGTTCAACGGTGGTGGACAAGTTGTCGCAATAGCTAACTCATTGCTAAAGGCTATTATTCCTCATGTGATGATTTTTGCAACTGACAATAGCTACGCTGCGGCGTTTTGTTTTTATGGGCTAATTGAAAAGCGGACAGGGATGTGAATATGCATGGACGCTTACCGGTTTAGAGATTGCATTTCTAGGTGAAAACCTGCTGAGTAGAGTTGATTCTTTGGCGTGATTTGCTATAGTTAGCCGCAGTAGCCTCCTTAGCTCAATCGGCAGAGCAATTGACTCTTAATCAACAGGTTGAAGGTTCAAGTCCTTCAGGAGGCATTCCCCCCAAAGCGCCACGCTTCATGTTGTGGCGTTTTTTTTATAAATCGTTTGGCAAAGATGTTATTGTGTATGGCGTGCGGTGGGTTTATCTGGATAGGCTAAGTTTTATACGGGCTTGTGTATCGATTCAAAAACTTTCGGGTATGTTGAGCTCTTGTAGCGATTTGAGCAGTTTTGCCTCATCCCAAATGGGTACGTTTAGGTCTTTTGCTTTACTGAGTTTACTGCCCGCTTTTTCTCCGGCCACTAAGATCGCGGTATTTTTGCTGATACTACTAGAAACCTTAGCGCCATGATCTTGGAGTATCTGTGTGATTTTTTTTCGGGGTATCTTTTGGAATGTGCCGGTGATAGCGATTGTTTTTTGGGCAAAAGGATTGGCTGGGTGCGACGCTTGGCTGCTTGGGCTACGAACGGCTTGCATGTTTAAGCCCGCGTCGTATAGGTCTTGGATAATCTGCTTGCCCGATTGAGATTGGGTGAATGCTTTGATGGATTGGGCGGTAATTTGTCCGATGTCTGGGATTTGGGTGAGTGCTTCGATAGATGTTTGGATGACTTGGTCTAATGACCCGATGGCTTGGGCCAAGGTTCTTGCAGCATTGGTGCCGACGTGTCGGATGCCTAGCGCCGAGAGGAGCTTGGCCAAGCCGTTTGATTTTGATTTTTCAATCGCTGCGAGGAGATTGCCGATTTTTTTCCCGCCCATGCGAGGCAAGGTCATCAGCTGTGCGCGTTTGTGGTGTAATTTATAGATATCGCCGATCGATTGAAGCAAGCCTTTTTTGATAAACAACGCGATGGCCTTCTCTCCCAAGCCATCAATATCCATTTGATCCCGCGCAGCAAACCAGATGAGCCGCTCACGCAGTTGGGCTTGGCAATTAGGATTGATACAGCGAAGGGCTACCTGATCTTGCTCGCGGATGAGGGGTTGATTGCAGCTTGGGCAATTTACCAAAGGCTGTGTTGGGGGCAATTTTTGTACGCGTTTTTTAAGATCCACCCCAATCACTTGAGGGATAATCTCTCCGGCTTTTTCGACGTAAACCATATCCCCAACTCGAATATCCTTGGCCATGATTTCATCCATATTATGCAAGCTTGCCCGCCTGACCGTTGTCCCAGCTAATTGCACCGCCTGAAGTTCCGCCACGGGGGTGATCGTTCCGCCCTTGCCCACTTGCCAAGTGATATTTTCTAATTTTGTGGTCACGCGCTGGGCTGGGAATTTGTATGCGATGCACCATCGCGGGCTTTTAGATGTTTGCCCTAGTTTTTGTTGATCTTGTAAATCATTGACTTTGATAACCACGCCGTCTGTTGCATAGCCAAGCTGCTGGCGCATCTGATCGAACCGCTGAATAAAATCCCATATCGCAGCAATCTCTTCCACAACGTGAATGTGTGGGTTGACGGGCAAGCCCCATGCTTCAATGGCTTTCAGAAATTGCCTTTGCGTCTGAAAATTTTGCCCTTGAACTTGCCCGATGCCGTGGGCCCAGAAAGCCAGTTTTCTTTTGGCTACGATTTTTGAATCTAGAAGTTTTAAGGTGCCCGCGGTTGCATTTCTAGGATTGGCTAGGGGGTCCTGTTCTTGTTTTTGGCGCTGCTGATTTATCTTTTCAAAGACGTCATCGGGCATGTATATTTCGCCTCGGACCTCTAAGACCGCGGGAGGGTTGGCGGTGTTGAGTTGAAGTTTAATTTGCCTAATTGTTCTGGCGTTTTGGGTGACATCATCACCTTGTAAGCCGTCTCCTCGGGTGAGCGCTTGGACGAGGATGCCCTTTTCGTAGCGTAGGCTAACTGCCACGCCGTCTATTTTGGGCTCGACCAGATATTGTATTTTTTGTGAGAAAAGCTCTGCGTCCCGATCGGGTGTGATGTCCAGCGCTTTGGTGATGCGTTGATCCCATGCGATGATTTCTTGTTGATCGTAGGTGTTGGCGATGCTAAGCATAGGCAGCGCATGGCCAACGGTTGTAAAGCCCCGGATCGGCTGTCCACCCACGCGCTGGGTGGGACTTGTAGGCGAGTGATACTGAGGGTGATCGTTTTCGAATTGGGCCAGTTTTTCCAGCAATTCATCGTATGATTGATCACTAATCGTAGGCGCAGCCTGCGTATAATACCGGTGATTATGCTGCTGAATTTCAGTTCTTAGTGACTCTATTTGTTGTTTAATCGTAGGCTGCATCGGGATATTATATCGTATGGAAGCCTTGGCGTGTGGCTCTTTTTGCACACCGGCTAATCGTGCCTAAGCGCTGTGATAGGGTCTTGGTACGCCGCTTTGATGGCAGGATAAACCCCGAAAATAATGCCCACGCTCGTCGCTGCTAACAGCGAAACCCATACGGAAGTTTCTTGCACCTTAGGCACGCCAATGGTGTCCTGAGCAATGCCATACCACGCGATGATCCACACCGTCCCGACACCTAAGACCAGTCCGATCAGCCCTCCTAAAATCGAAAGCAGCGTGGTCTCGATAAGAAACTGGAGTATGATGTCCAGCCTTCTTGCGCCTAAAGCGCGGCGTATCCCGATCTCTCTGATCCGTTCGGTCACCGATGCAAGCATAATATTCATAATCCCAATCCCGCCAACCAGTAGGCTTGCTCCCGCCACGACAACCATCAGAATGTTAAACATTTTTCTTTTTTGAATTTCCTGAGCAATGAGTTCTTGAGGCACGATAATCTGAATATCTTTCTTAAGCTGATGCCCCATGTCCATCAGCTGCCTGATATTTTCTGATACCGGCATCACGTTTTCTGTTTTATCTACCGTGATATAAAGCTCGGTCAGCTGCACTTTTTCCGCGATGGAGCCCCCGCTTCGAGAGGAGGATTGATCGCCGAATCTACTTTTTGCTGTGGAAAGTGGTATGTGTATATCGTAATTAAGATCTCTGCCCACCAGCGCCGCTCCGGCTCCTCCGGCTAGCCCGATAGGCTTAATGACGCCTATCACTTTAAAAAGCTGCGAGTTGCTTCGATCTTGAACGCTGATGATTTTCCCGATAGGATTTTCTAATGCGAATAATTTTTCAGCCACTTGGGCCCCGATGACCGCGACGTTGGCCAGGCTTTGATTGTCTTCTAGCGTGAGGTATCTACCTTGCGCAATGTGGATTGAAGTAGCGTCTTTAAGCTGATGAGACACGCCATAGACTTGTGCTTTGTTACTTGCTTTTGCTTTGTATTGTACATTACTCCCTACCCGTTTGAGTTGTGCAATTTGCGAAATGCCTTTGACTGTTTCTGCGATTCTTCTGCGGTCCAGCTGCTCAATGCCGTAGCTTAATAATTTCTTCTTACCCGCATTGGCAGAATCCGATACCTGTGGCGGAACCGATCGAACGATGATATTCCTCACCCCGAGCAGTTTAATTTGGGCGATGGCTTTATCTTTCATTCCGTTGCCGATGGCCACCATCACAATCACCGCGGAAATCCCGATGATGATGCCCAGCGCGGTAAGGAGAGACCTTAGCAGGTGCAGCGTCAGTTTATTTAAGCCTAGCTTGAGTATTTCCAAAATAAAATTCAATGTGCAACGATCCTTGTGATACAGAAGCTGGGCTTTGCCCACGATTGGGCTAATACAAATCATACTGCTTTTGAAGTGACGAGAAAAGCCCGACGCGTTGTGCATCTGTTCCCAGTATTTATCTAGGCATTTGATTAGGGTAACAAATGCCTAGATTTGATGCGATGTTTTTTAGTGCTAAACGATGGTATAATGTCGCCCAAAGCGCTATCTTCGAAAAATTCGAAAAACCTAGTAACAGAAAAGGGCTTTGTGATGCATTATGATATTCAGGTTTTAACAGAATCTCAAACTTCCCAAGGGTGGGCATTTGAAGTGCGGATATTTTGTGGCGGCAAGACCTATAACTATCAAACCAGTTTGAGCTGGCAAGATTACGATCTCTGGAGCAAAGGCAGAGCCAGACCCGAGCATGTCGTACGCGGCGCATTTAAATTCCTGCTCTCTCGAGAGGAAGCATCTGAAATTATGCCCCGCTTTGATTGCTCGATTATTCGCCGTTTTTTTGGGGATGTGGATGATTGCTTGCCCGAGCTGATTGGGTAACGGACAAAGTTAGCGGGTGGATTTTAATTGGCCGCCGCGTGACAGGCGAAAATGATGCTTGTGGCAATGGCCAGGTGGAAAAGAGTTGTCCGAAAAACATCACGGGTTATTAGAAAAAAATGTTCAGATATCATTCTTGGCGTTGTAGCCATTCTTCTTCTAGGGCATTGAGTTCGGCGGATTTTGCTTTTCGTTGGTCTTGGCGTTTGATCATTTCGGCTTTGGATTGGTAGACTTGGGAGGTGCTCATTTCAAAATCAATTTCTTCGAGGCGGTTTTGCAAGCTGGCGATTTGATCGTCGAGTTTAGCGTCGCTGAGTTGGCTCAGTGCGCCTGCTGAGTTTTTTTGTTTTTTGGCTTTGGTCTGATTTTTATTTTGTTTTTTTTGTTGTTGCTTTTGCTTCTTTTTAGAATTGCGCGTTTTGGTCACGGTGCTGGTTTGGGGTTTAATCGCGGCTTCTTTTAGCCCTTTGCTTTTTAAATATTCGGTGTAAGTTCCTTCGAAATATTCAACGGCGCCGGCGCCATCAAAGGCGATGATTTTGTCCACGATATCGTCTAAAAACATGCGGTCGTGGGTGATGAGAATGAGGGTTCCGCCGCCGGGCAGGTTTTCGCCGTAGCCTTTGGGGTCGCTAGTAAACTCTTTTAATACAGCTTCTAAGCGTTCTGCGCTGGGGATATCTAGGTGGTTACTGGGTTCATCTAAAACCAATAAATTATGATCACTGACCATTAAGCTGGCTAGGACTGCGCGTGCTTTTTCTCCGCCACTTAGAACATTCAAAGGCTTATCTTGATTTAAGCCGCTAAACAAAAATGCGCCGGCTAGATTGCGCGCTTCTTGTTCTTTGCCACTTTTGGTAAACGGTTGTAAATGTTCTACAACGGTTTTGTTGAGGTCTAAGCCTTCATGGCTCTGGGTAAAATGGCCAACATCAACGCTGGCGCCGATTTTGCAGTTACCTTCGGAAACGTCTAGTTTGCCTAGCAAACAATTGATTAGGGTTGTTTTGCCGCAGCCATTGGGCCCAATAATGCCTACGCGGTCTCCGCGCTTGATTAGGATGTCAAAATTTTCAAAGAGGGTGAGTTCATCGTAACGTTTGGCAATGGCTGTGGCTTCAATAACTTTGTCGCCACTTCTGCTGCCGGCGCGGAAAGTTAGCTTCATGGTGGCTTGATCGCGGGTCATTTCAAACGTGTCATTTTCTTTGAAGCGCTCTAGGCGTTTTTCTCTGCCTTTGGCTTGTCTGGCGCGCTGGCCTGCTTTAAAGCGATCGATAAAGTGCTGCTCGCTTTTGATGCGGTCTTGTTGTTTGTCGTAAACCCTTTGCTTGGCATCGTGTCGTTCTATGCGTAGCTCTCGATATTTGGCGTAATTTCCGGGGTATTCCTCGATTTTTCCGCCATCAATTTCAATAATTTTTTTGGAGACACGATCGAGCAACCACCGGTCGTGGCTAATGAGGATCACGGCGCCGCCGGCTTGGATAAAGCCGATTAGATATTGTTCAAGCCATTCACGCCCGGCAATATCTAGGTGATTGGTCGGCTCATCAAGGAGTAAGATGTCGGGCGCGCTGAGAAGCAATTTGGCTAGTGATAGTCGCCCCTTTTGTCCGCCCGATAAATCTTTGACTTGGGTATCAAACATGTCATCGGTGAGGCCTAATCCGTGGAGGGCTGCGATGATTTTATGCTCAACCTCAAAGCCGCCGGCTGCTTCAATTTCATGCTCGACGACTTCGTATTGTTTGAGAATTTTATCCAGTTCATCGCCTTGGACTTCGCCTAGCAGATGGCTAATACGCTCAAGCTCTGTCTGCAAGCGATGGAGGCGTTCGAAGGCGCATTTTGCTTCTTCTAGGAGTGTATTTTGAAAATTCAGCTCGGGGTTTTGGGTGAGGTAGCCGGCACGGGTGCCGCGAGAAAGTTGGACATGCCCGGCATCGGGTTTGAGGTCTTTGTCGCCCCCCATGATCATTTTCATGAGGGTACTTTTGCCGCAGCCGTTTCTTCCGACCATGCCAAAAGATTCCCCGCGATCGATGGTGAGATTGATGCCATTTAAGATCTTGCGATCTCCAAACGATAATTCTAGATTTGCGATGCTTAATAGTGCCATAGCCCCTGAGGATAGCAAAAATCACGCTCTTTGGCTATCTGAATGGGCTACTTTTTTTGGCATTGTATTGGTTGTGATAAAAACTTATTCCCACTCAATGGTGGCTGGTGGTTTGGAGGAAATATCATAGACCACGCGGTTGACGCCTTTGACCTCGTTGATGATACGGTTGGAAATGGTGGCTAAAACATCATAGGGAATGCGGGCCCAGTCAGCGGTCATAAAATCCTGAGATTCTACTGCACGGATGGCAATGACGGATTCGTAAGTTCGGCCATCGCCCATTACGCCGACGGTTTGGATGGGGAGCAGCACGGCAAAGACCTGCGCGGTTTTTTGGTATAACCCATTGGCTACGATCTCTTCGAGCAAAATTTCATCGGCATCGCGCAACAAATCGAGCTTATCGCGGGTAATATCGGAAATCACACGCACGGCCAAGCCCGGCCCGGGGAAGGGGTGACGCCAAACCATCTGCTCGGGTAAACCTAGAACGGTTCCTAGCTGGCGTACTTCATCTTTAAATAGATCACGGAGCGGCTCGATGAGTTCAAAGCCTAGTTCTTCGGGTAATCCGCCTACATTATGGTGGAGCTTGATATTGGCGGCTTGTCCGCCATGGCCTTGGCCTGATTCGATGACGTCTGGATATAGGGTGCCTTGGGCCAAAAATGCGACATCGGCCAAATCAGAAGAGGATGACTTGAAGACATCAATAAAGCGACTGCCGATGAGTTTACGTTTTTTCTGGGGGTCGGTTATGCCTGCGAGATCATCCAAGAAGACCTTTTGGGCGTCAATGACACGCAATTCCGCGTCAAAATGGTCACGGAAAGTATCTTCTACGAAATCTCGCTCGTTTTTGCGTAATAAGCCGTTGTCCACGAAAATGCAAGTTAGCTGCTGGCCGATGGCTTTAGCCAGTAGGGCGGCGACGACGGAGGAATCAACGCCGCCTGAAAGGCCACAGATGACATGGCCATCGCCTACTTTTTTGCGGATTTTACGTATTTGCATTTCCATAAAGTTCGACATTTTCCACGATCCTTGATAGCCACATTCATGGAAGAGAAAGTTTCGCAAAATATCAGAGCCATGGGGGGTGTGGGTCACTTCGGGATGAAACTGTAAGCCGAAAAAGGGTTTTTGGCGATGTCTTACCGCGGCATAAGGGCATGTGGGGGTGGAAGCCAGGGTTTCAAAGAGGTCGGGATCGAGGTTTTCAACTTGATCGCCATGAGACATCCAGACGGTTGTTTTGTCGGGTACAGAGCGTAATAAGCCGTCGTTGTTGTTTGTGATATGGATATTGGCTTTGCCGTATTCTCGCTGGCTGGCTGGGCGAATGGTCGCGCCAAAAGATTGGCAGGCCAGCTGCATGCCGTAGCAAATTCCCAGGACGGGCAGTCCCATATCAAAAAGCTCTGGTGCGCATCGCGGGGCATGGGTGTCGTAGACGGAATTAGGGCCACCCGAAAGAATAATGCCCCGAGGGCCCATGGCTTTGAGTTCTTCGACGGTGATATCTGGTGAAACCAAAACGGCGTACACACCGGCTTCGCGCACCCGTCTAGCAATGAGCTGAACATATTGAGAGCCAAAATCCAGAATAGGCATGACCTGGCCTTTAAGCTCTTGGGGAATCAGCGGCACGCGAGACGTTTTGTTGACTGTTGTCATCGTAAAAACCTACTTAAAAAAATGGGGAGCAAAGAGTCAATGATAGCAAAAAATGCCATCAGATGCATCCATGGCGGGCCCTTTAAAACAATAGGCTTGTCGATTTTCGTGTAACTATATATATTGTAGTTAGTTACGGAAAGTTTCGCGTGATTTTAATCATAAACATTGCGATGAAATCATATCATTCGGTCGTGTTTTTGTCTTTAGGGCGATGTTTTCTCTTGTACCGGATTAGTCTTCAGGCGCATTTTGGGCTACAAGCTCTCGGAATAAATCATTGAGTTGGCGTGTAATTTTACCGGGTTTTCCGTCGCCGATGATGCGGCCATCGACTTTCACCGCGGCGATGACTTCTGCTGCGGTGCCTGTGAGGAACATTTCATCGCATGTATGCAAATCGTGGCGTGTGAGGTTTTGACGGACAATGTTAATGCCGGCCTTTTTGGCTAAATCCATGACAACATGCATGGTTACGCCTTCGAGGGTGCCGGCATGGGCTGGTGGGGTGATGATGG
Organism: uncultured Phycisphaeraceae bacterium; assembly: GCA_964609545.1. Classification (GTDB taxonomy): domain Bacteria; phylum Planctomycetota; class Phycisphaerae; order Phycisphaerales; family Phycisphaeraceae; genus CAZSSX01. The sequence goes on from CAZSSX010000013.1 coordinate 11,389, forward strand.
ATAGGCCTTGGGGGGTGTGGGTGATTGCGAAAATATTGTCGCCCGTGGCCTCGGCTACATTGCCTTGGTGGTTGAGCATGATCGCTTCGCCCACGCCTGCATCTATCGCATCCATCTTAGCTAAAATATTATTTAAATAATTGAGACTTTTGACCTTTGGGCTTAATGCGGCGGGGTGATTGCGGATGACCGATGAGGTGATTACTTCTAGGCCTGTGGTGTAGGCTTGGGGTGGATATAGGGCGACTTTGGCGGCGATAATAATGACGCTGGCTTTGGGGCATGAAAACGGATTGAGTGATAAATCGCCTACGCCTCGGGTGACGAGTAAGCGGATGTAGCCATCGGTCAGCCCATTTTTTTCAACGGTTTGGCGTGTATAAGTCTCGATTTGTTCGAGGGTGTAGGGAATGGTTAAGCGGATGGCTTGGGCGGATTTGTATAGGCGTTTCAGGTGTGTGCGTAGTTTGAAGATGCGGTGATTGTAGATTCGGATGCCTTCGAAGATCCCGTCGCCGTAGAGTAAGCCGTGGTCGTAAACGCTTACGGTGGCATTTTCTTTGTTTACAAATTGTCCATCGATCCAGATTTGTTGACTCATCGTCTGTTCCTTTTGCTATGCGTGGGGTTTTTAGTCCTACGAAGTCATCTTATTTATTTTCTGAAGCTTAAGATGCGGGGCGGGTGAAGCTGTTTTGCGTTTGTTTCGCAGCGCTGTGATTAAGTAAGTCTTAAACCACGTCGGGGTTGAATTTATCTTTTTATTATACGCTAGAATTGGGGTATGTCCATTGGGTTTGGTCGCTGGTTTACGCTGTGATTTTTGGTATCACGCTGGGCGGGGATCGATGCTTGATGTTAAGCATTAAACCGCTGAAAGGGTGTGGCTTGGCAATGGCTTTGTCTTTTGAAGGCTAAACCATTCCCGCAAATTTGAGACCGCCCGTCGCCTCAATCTCGGGCACGTTGACCGCTTGCCCATCGTGTAATTGCTGGTAAACATCTTTGAGCTGCTGACAATATCTTGAACGGGAAAAGTAACTATACGCTTCATGGTGTGCAGTATCTCTTAGCGCGTAAGCTTGCTGCTCATCATCAAAAAGATCGATGATCTTATGTGCCATTTCTGTGCGTGCACCAGGCGCAGCGAGAATCGCCGAATGTCTATCCTCAAGCATTTCGCTGATACCATACGTCGCCTCCCCCGCGATAATCCGGTTAGACGCCATTGCCCACAAAATGCTTAAGCCACACCCTTGGCCTAATCCAAAAATCATATCACAAGCCGGATAGATTGCCCAAGGCTTATCCGCATCCTCATCGAGAATAAGTTTCCCATTGGGGCAGGCTTGGCTTAATATTTTTTCCGCTCGGGGCAACTGTTTATTTTCAGGATGCAACACCATCGCGTACGTTCTGCCGCTGGCTTCGTCGCTGTGTCCCGCCAGCGCGGTAATCCAAACCGGGTTAATAATATCCATCGCCAGTAGCGGGTCGGCTGCCAATCCGATGACTCGGGTGTTTTCGTCCACGCCCCATGCTTGCCGCTTAGATTTCCTGCTATGTTCGGAAATTTTCGATCGATCAATGCCAGGCCGCAAAACGTGAACACGTTCGGGGGCGATTCCACCAGCCAAAAGTTCTCTGCGGATCGTCGAGCTAATCGTTAAAAAAATCGTGGGAGTTTCCCGATGCTCCCGCTTAGAAATCATCCGCAACCACTTGATCGCCTTGGCGCTGGGTTGACTGGTGAGCGTGAGTATTTTTTGCGTCCTAGGCAGCGTCATCGCCCCAACCGTCAGCGCGCCCACGCTCCAGCAATGTAGCAAATCCACAGGACCTAGCGCCAAGCAACGGCGCCGAATCGACGTGGCCGCCCAAGGCCCCGAACCATATGGCACACCCATGCGCTGATAATCTTCAAGCCCAGCATCACGGGCCAATTGGTCAATCGTTTCACCCCCCAATAATAGGCTCCGCTGTTGAATATCTGCCAGCCTTGCCTGTGGCATATTTAACAATTCAAACAGGGTGGGGCACCCTTGTCCATTTTTTTGATCCACTAAATGCAGTACACGCATCGTTTACCTCTTGGTCAGCTTCGCTTGGTTAGTTTTCAAATGTTTTGTAATCGTATTCATAAAACAACCGCGCCACATCCCTTGTCATTCTCGCCAAAAGATTTCTCCCCACCTCATCGCGTTTATCTGTGGTGACTTTGGCATCATAAAACAGCTGGGATTTGACGGGGTAACTTCTGTTATGCGTTTTAGGAAAAACACGTTTTTTTTCTTTGACATCATAGACCCGCACCTTGGTCATGCCTACGGGCCTAATCCCATGTCCCGCATTACTATTAAGCGTCATAGAATGAACCTCAACAAAAATAATGTGCGAAGCATCAAGCTTTTTACCGATCCCATAGATCGAAAGTTTGTTGTACTCGGTCCAGCCTAGCTTGCTGATCAAATCATTCAGTTTCTTCTGAGAGACAAACTGCTCGTTCTTAAAGGTTTCATTTTTAATCAGCAGCGCTTGAATCCCCGCGCCCATCATAAACTTCGCATTGCTTTGCTTAAGCAGGTGATAATCATCATCGACCACAATCAAAATCCGCCGTCGATAAATATCGCCCGACATCTTTTCAAGCTGAAAAACCGCGGGCCTAATATCAGATTTGCTGCTAAGGATAGCGCCGAAAATATGCCCGCAGCCCGTCAAAGGCATAACCAGCATAAGCCCAAATACCAAGTGTATCCATGCTGTTTTCATTATTTCACTTTCACCGTAAGGTCTCGAAAAAGATTAACTATTTTCACGCTTAATCGCTCAACTAATTGGTCCCTGATCTCCGCTGCACCTTCCGTCACCACGCTGCCGTGCCGACCATTAGGCGAATAATTAACATCCATCTGCACACTCATCACACTAATCCCCCCTTGCCCCATTTTTTCGATACTCAAGTTGCCCCGCATCTTACCGATCAACACCGAAAAGCCTTGAGATTGCTCCAGAGCATATTCATTTAAATCATAAATCAGCAGTCTATCGGCATGGAGTTCTTTAAACGCCGTGTCCAAATCCCCTTGTCGCCAATACCGATGTTTCTGCTGATAACCAATCACGCGATCCGTCGGAATCAGCTTAATCCCTTTGACCGAGTCAACCAATTCGTTGGCGATCGTTTGGATCATTTGACGCTTCACGGTTGTGCTTACCGTCGTGTAGTCGGCATCAACCATCACCGCCACCGTTTGATTTTCTAAGTCTCGAGAGCGCGCCTCGCGTATCTCGTAAGAGTCCCCACCAAAAACCTGATTCACCGCTAAACCGATCACGTTACATCCATTCAATATGAAGCAGAGTAAAACAATGCCAGACCGTGTGATTGTTTCGATCATCCCAAAAAACCTCCCAGCACGTGGTGATGCTTCATGATTTTATAAATCCACCCGATAGCCAAAACAATCGCCAATGCCCAAGTTAGACTTCTCCCCGCCCCGCCTAAGTAACAGCCGATGCCCACCCCGCGATAAATCGCGTACCCGCTCACCCAAACCATCATCGCAGCAAAAATCGCCAGCACAAATCCCGCGGGCTGATTTAAAAACCCTTCAACAAATCGCCCATTAGTGACCAGCGCGAAACTCGTAGTCATCCCGCAGCTCACGCAAGGCGTATCAAACGTTGTCAAAAATTGACACGTAGGCATCCCCATCTGCGTATGCGTTCCCAAGCCCTCAGCAGAAGGGCTAAGCAAGCTCGCGCGCACCAATAAACCCAAACAGCCCAAAAAAATACACCAAGGAATAACACGCCGCGTCCAAATAGACTGTCCCCCAGGATCGCGATCGATGATATTTTTTGCAGATGTGGTAGGGGGGTGAGGCATCATTTTTTCCAACGAGGCGACCATCGCCATGATTTTAAACACTAAGATGAATATTATATAAGATCTCAAGGATAAAAGATCGTCTAATCATCCAGTTGTGACTATAATAAACCCATGGTGAAATCAATACATAATTTGGCACAGGATAAAACCCAAACACAAAGCCCCTTAACCGCTCCAGCGGCGAGCAAGAGGCAGCGATCAAAAGAAACAATGCTCAAAACCCTTCCTTCTCTATTTACTTTAGGAAATCTGATAAGTGGCTTTGGTGCAATATTTTATGCCAGCTTGCACCTGATTAAAACCGCCCAAAGCAACGGCTCCTCCCACAACGAATTATCCATCGCCGCATTCCTCATTTTCCTAGGCATGATCTTCGATGCCTTCGATGGCAGAATCGCCCGCCTCACCGGGCAAACTTCAGAAATGGGCGAACAATTAGACTCCATGGCAGACATGGTCACCTGTGGCGTCGCACCAGCCTTCCTCGCCTACGCCCTCATACGTTCCCTCGTTCAATTTGAAACACCTTTCTTCGGCTCCGTGGAAAAAATAGATCAATACCTCGGGCGACTGACCTTCGTCATCGCAGCAATCTACGTCTCGTGTACCGCCTTGCGGCTAGCCAGATTTAACGCAGAAATCCAAAACCCCGAAGAAGCAGACCACATGTCCTTCAAAGGCCTGCCCTCCCCAGGCGCCGCCGGAACCATCAGCTCATTGGTCATCCTCCATCAGCACCTACAAAAAGGCGCATCCGTCGGATTAGAAAAAACCATCGCCATCACCATGATCGCCATCACCTTGCTCACCGCCTTCGCCATGGTCTCAAATATTCGCTATACCCACTTTGTCAACAAATTCATCTCGGGCAATAAACCTATTCAATCCATCGCCATCGTCTTAGCAGTCCTAGGCTCCCTCGCGGTTTTCTTTTCATGGACACTCGCTATCGCCTGTATTTTTTACGCCTGCTACGCTCCCGCCGCAGCCCTTTATCGCCGCGCCTTCAAATCCCCATAACACCCCAAGCCCAACCCTCTTGCCCCGCTCCATCTTTTTTTCAGGATAATCCATCATGGCCCCTACCATTAGACAACTCCAAGAACAATCCGATGCATCATTCATACCCTTTGCATCCTTAGACCAGCAAACCGCAGACACCCCAGAACTGGTCGAAACCTTTGCGCACTACCAAGCAGAATACGCCGCAATCAAAAAAGGCGTGGGCATCCTAGACATGCCATCCAAAGGCGTCATCCGATTGACAGGGCCAGACCGTCAAGATTTTCTACACCGACTCATCACCAATCAAGTCAACCAACTCAAACCGGGCCAGTCCAACAGAGCCTTCGTCTTAAACAAAAGCGGACGCATACAAGCAGACCTCATCGTCATCGCCCAAGAGAAACAGATACTACTCTACCTAGACCTCTCAGAAGCCAAAGCAACCACCCAATACCTAGAAAACTACCTCTTCGGCGAAGACATACAAATCACCAACATCTCAGACCAAATACGCAGCATCTCATTACATGGCCCAGCCTCGGCCAAACTTGTAGCCACGGTCTTTGAGAAAGACCCCGCCGACCTAGAAAATCTACAAAACACCACATTAAATTGTCAACAAGAAAAAATCCACCTGTTCCGCTTCGACCAAACCGCATCAACCTCCCTGCACCTTCTCATACCCAACACCATCGCAGACCATGCTTATCACGCCATGGCTCAAGCACTAGGTGGCTTAACCCCCCAAGTTCAAGGCGGCGTCAAAAGAGAAATCCACGGCAGGGGCGTCGGCTGGCTAGCCTTCAACACCGCACGCATCGAAGCAGCAACGCCTCTCTATCACATTGACTTCGGCGCAGATTCACTACCCGCAGAAACAGGCAAAACCACATTCCAACAAGCAGTCTCCTTAACCAAAGGCTGCTACCTAGGCCAAGAAATCGTCGCACGCATGTTCAATCTTGGACATCCCAAGCGCGTCTTAGTCACGCTCGCCTTCCCCGATGATAAAATGCCCATCACAGGCGTGCCCATCTACGAAAAAACAGACCAAGGCAGAGGCCAAGAAATCGGCGCCATCACATCCTCAACACTCAGCCCCCTGCAAGGCAATAACGCCCGAGCATTAGCCATCGTCAAATGGGGCAAACATCAACCTGACAAAACCCTATGCGTCCCCGCAGAAGGCTCCGACACACTTGCAACCATTCAAAGCAACGAAAAATCAACCTAAAATTCAAAAATCCCCCCAAATTAAACCTAAAACCAACCCATTTCAACATCTAAACCCCGACCACCGCAACCCCTAGCGCATCAGCTCGCGCCAGCATCAGCGCTTGCTCTGCTAAAATCACTTTCCCCGCACCAACCGCCAAGCACCGCCCGCCCGCTTCGTATAATTTCTCGATCGTTCGGATCCCAACCGTAGGCACATCAAAGCGCAAATCGTGATTAGTCCGAGCATTTTTAAGCAAAGACCAACCCTTGATTCTGCAAAGCTCCCCCGCGCGCATGATCATCTTATCCGTCCCCTCCACCGCTTCCACTGCAATGATATCCGCATTCATCATCGCCACCGCCTGCCCCACATCAAGCCCGCTAATCGCTTCTAGAATAGGCCAACCCAGCTGAATATCTGATAGCTGCCCCCGCGTAGGTTGTTGCTTGCCCATCACCCCTAGCTTGGCCAAATCTTCTTGAATATATTGTGTTGAGTCTACCAAAATAATTCCTTTTTTTTGCATCTCATCAGCGATGGCGCAGTGTATCTGCTGCGAGCGCCTATCGTGTCGCAGCTTGACGTACCAAAGGTATAACGCCTTCCAGTCGGGCGTCTGCCTGATCCATTTCAAAGGCTCATACATCTTTGATTTCTTAACCCGCCCACAAAGAATCGCCTCATCTGCGCCCCAACGATTAAGCAAGCGTTGCCAGCGCCCCAGCCTCACAATGCCCGCCACCGCGAAATAATCGCACGCATCCTCTAAATCATCATCAAACTGATCCCGCAATCCCACGCAGCAAACCTCATGCCCCGCCCGACGAATCCCCCGCGCAATCATCACAGGCAGCCGACCCTGACCAGCAATCAGCCCAATCCTACGGCGCGTCACACCATCATTATTCCGCTTCTGATCCATCACCCCATTATAACAAAACATCCCTAGGCAACCCACGCAAAAATAAGATTCCGCCTAGGCCCGCCGAGTAGCGGTAGCCAATGAAGCGGTAAAACCAGATGAAATCATGAAATAGCTAATGCGAAACGGTGGGGCGGTGGCGGGGTGAATGTGGGTGGTGAACGTGGGTGGTGGGGTGGAGTTTTGTATAAAAAAAAGCAGCGTGACGGTAAAACCACGCTGCTTAGATTTTCATTTTAGACCGATTTGAAAAATCGTGCCATAGATTATTTACCGCTTTTATACTTAGCATTCATCGCATCAATCACCGTCTTGGTGAGATTGACTTTGTCGGAAAGATATAAAATAGTCCGGTTATTCGTTACTGCCTGAAAAGCCTTACCATTTATAGGCATCTGCTTGATATTAGCCCCTTGAATCACGATATCATAACCTTCCGCCTTGGCGATGGATTCGATATTTTTTACAATATTGATATACAGCAAGCGGATTTCCGCAAAACGGTAACGATCAGCTTTGGATACCGCGATCTGTAATTTCGTTTTAGCCGTGACAACAAAAGCCTGGCGCTCATCCTCTAATCTCAGATAATCGGCACTACCCGGGGCATAAAGCTTAGCCATCTTCTTAGTCATCTCATTAACCTTGCGCTGATCCCCTTTGCGTTGAACCTCTAATTTATCAATACTGTTTTGATAACGGGCATGGACCGCTTTATTCTCTGCCAAGGAAGTCATCACTTCACCCACATTAACCACAGCAACCTTCGTAGGCTGGGCACGCATAAAATTAGCCTCCGCCACGTAGCTACCCGCACCAACCACGCCCACTGCAATCGCCAAAATAATTCCAAAACGCTTCTTCATCTGATATCTCCAATAGAAATGTTAATCTTAAAACAATTTGTTTATAAAAGAATGCAGGCTCAACCTTGATCCCGCATCGGTTTCATCCAATTAGCCCACTGGGCTAATGACCATTATACGCCCGATTAAGCCAACAAGTTCAAGCAATCAAACCGGCCCCCAGATTATTGACTTATCCACCTTTTCCTTCTCCATCCTCCCCATCGCTCGGCCCGCAAACTCCATCGGCCAATTCCCACTCAACCTAAAACGGCAGCGCAATACTAAAACTAACCACCTGGGTTTTGTCCCCATCATAACGCTGAAGCGGAACCGCAAAGTCCAGCGCAAAAGGCGCCTGCCCCAAAAAGGGAATCTTAAGCCGAAAACCCGTGCCCGCTGAAATACGCCAGCGATCAAAACTCACCTCAGAATCAACCGTACCCATATCAATAAAGAAAACAGACTGCAAAATTTCTTTATAAAGCGGCGTAATATACTCGCCACCAGCCAGCATCATAAACTCATCACCCACAGGTGAATCAGTCAGCGTACCCCCGCGCATCCCCCGAGGCCCAATCCCACGATAAGCAAAACCGCGAACCGTCTGATGACCACCCGCATAAAACCGTTCATAAAACGGCGCCTCCCCAGCCTCCAGAATATAACTGACATCACCACGTATCTTAAAAACAGTTTTTCGACCCATAAAATCCTCGGAAACCGTCCAGTATTTACGGTACTTCAGCCTCAACGTCGTGTAATCAAAATCACCACCAAGCGCACCCGTACGCGTAATCCCTAACGAAGCCAAGCTGCCCCCCGTCGGGAAAATACGATCATTAACCGTACTCCGAGAAACCGTCATACCCAAATCCGTCAGCGTATCCCCGCCCGGGTTTAAAACATCATCGGGTGCCCGCGATGTGACCCGCTCAATCTTAATATCCTCATGGCGAAGATTCATATTCATAGACCAAATATCACCAAAACGCCTGCCCATAGAAACAGAAGCCAACGTCCGGATCTCGTCCCATTCCTCTCGGAGCCTGCGGTTATATCTTAAGTTCGTCCCGAAAATAAAATCATTACCCAAAAGATACGGGTCCCGAAAACTAATCCCGTATCGGCTATACTCACTCCCAGGCTGTAAATCTAATTTAAAATATTGCCCCGCACCCCGAAACGCGTTGCCCGACATCAACTCACCCATCGATTCCGGAAAGTCTGTGATGTCAAAGTTTCTTTGCTCCAGCGTAACCCCACCAAAAACACCCGCATCAGAACCCATCGCCACGCTAAAACCCACCGCCCCAGTCTTGCCTTCCGTGACTTTAATCAACACGTCTTGCAAGCCCTCGTCCTCGTTAGCTAAATAAGTCACCTCCGCTTTTTTAAAAAGCCGCGATGCCACTAACCGCCGCTGGGTCAGCTCCTTACCGCTACGGTCAATCAACCGCCCAGGTTGATGACCCACCACATGCCGAAAAATAACATGGCTCTGCGTTTTCTCATTCCCAATCACCGTCACCTTACCCGTGCGATAAGGCCGGCCCTCACGCACACGAATCACCAAATTAACCAACGGCCCCTTAGAATCATACTTCTTCTCAACCGTCACACGTGTATAAATATACCCCAATTTGCCGTACATCTTTTGAATCGCCAGCACACTCTTACGCTTGAGGAAATCAGAATAAATGTCACCCAATTCCATATCCATCATCTTCCGGATTTGCTCCTTGGGAAAACGCTTAACTCCAATCACTTCCACCGAATGAATCACAAACTGCTCTCCCTCATGAATAATAAATTTCACCGCAGCTTGCGCGCTATCATCGCTCAGCGTTATCTCGCGAGCCACACGCACATCAAGATAACCCCGATTCAAATAGTGCTTACGAATTAAGCTCACATCCTTATCCAAAATCTCAACAGACAAAATTCCAGGCTCAAAAAACCAAAACTTCTGACGAGCCTTAATCTGATTAAAAAGCTCCTTATCAGTGATCGCCTTATTACCCTCAAAATGAATATCGCTGATCTGCGTCAGATGCCCTTCGCGAATCATATAAACCAAAATGCCCTTGTCCTTGAGTTTTTTAGCATCATAAGAAACCGCCGCCGAAAAATAACCCAGCTTGCGATACTTCGCCTCGATTCGACTAACCCCTTCCTCAACCAAAAAAATCTCAACAGGGTCCCCCACCTTAAGATCAACCAAGCCAAGCAAAGTGTTATCTGCCTCAGCCTTGTTTCCGACAAACGCCACCGCCTTCAAATGCTGAAATTCACGCACCACATAAATCAGCCGCACCCCGCCTCGTTTCCCGGGCTTAACACGAATCTCCACCTTATCAAAAAAAGACAAACTCTTAATACGCTTAATATCCGACGATGCCAAATGAGGATCATAAACTCCACCCACGCTTTGGCGGATCTGGTTCTGAATCAGCTGCTTCTTTTGCACCTTAAAACCCGTGATCTGAATCTCTTCAATCACGCGATTAGCCAAATCGTTTTCACCCCCAACAGCCCCATCGCCTCCCGCCTGCTGATTACCCAACACAACCGGGCTCAGACCCGCAGCCGCACTCAAGACCAATACCTTTAATAGATGTAATTTTTGCACCCTAAACTCCAGTGTGATGAATACCTAGCGAAATTGATCCCGACCGTGCCACCCGACCCAGCCATTTTAGCCGATCACCAATGACACGCCAACCAACCCAGCGCTTTATCACCATTAACAAAAAAATGAACATCAGTCATGAAACCCAATCCCCGCCAAGCACAATCGACCTCGCTTCCACTCAAAAACAAGCACCCAAGCGATTTTTTACAATCCACAGCATACATCTGCCCATCAAAAACGTTAGAATAAAGTATTAGAAAATGTAACATCGTTACCCACCATCAACTCAGCTTGACCTTAGGAGCTTGCACATGCCCAACCCCACACGAAGAACATTCATCAAAGCCACCGCAGCAGCCACCGCCGCAATACCAGCCGTCTTGCCGCCACTCGTACGCGCTCAATCGCCCAATAGCCGCGTCAACATCGCCTTCATCGGCGTCAACGGCATAGGCAACTCGCACCGCGGAATGGCTGCCAAAAACAAAGTCACAGGGCAAAACGGTATCGACTGCCCATGCTTCTGCGATGCAGACCTATCACGCGTAGGCGCAGCAAAAAAACAATTCCCAAACGCAAGAGTATACTCAGACTACCGGCAAATGTACGACAAAGAACACAAAAACTTTGATGCAATTATGGTCGGAACACCAGACCACCACCACTACCCCGCAACCATCATCGGCATGACACTCGGCAAGCACGCATACACACAAAAACCACTCACACACACACCATGGGAATCACGCGAACTACTCAAAGCGGTCAAAAAATATAAAGTCGCAACACAAATGGGCAACCAAGGACACTCCTACCCAGGATGGCGAAAAACAGCAGCATACATCGCCGCAGGCGCCATCGGAGAAGTCAAAGAAGTCCACTCGTGGACAAACCGCCCAGACGTCTACTGGCAACAAGGCATGGGCAAGCCCAGAACCTCACACCCCGTACCCAAAACACTAAACTGGAACGCTTGGCTAGGACCCGCACCCAAAAGACCCTACAGCAGAAACGCATATCTACCCTTCAAATGGAGAGCATGGCTAGACTTCGGCGGAGGTGCATTAGCAGACATGGCCTGCCACACACAAGACTCAATCTTCGCCATACTAAAACCAGGACACTGCACCTCCGTGCAAGTCGTCTCAACAACAAAAACAAACAACCAAACATTCCCCAAGTCCACCATCGTCAAATGGGCATTCCCCGCAAGAAACGGCAGAAGAGCATTCGACTCATACTGGTACGACGGCGGACTATTCCCAACACTACCCAAAGAACTTGAAGTAGGAAGAAAATTACCAGGCACAGGAAATATCTACATCGGAACCAAAGGCGCACTCCTAGTCTCAGGAGACTACGGCAACAGCCCCAGACTACTCAACGCAGCCTATCACAAAGCATTTGGAAAACCCAAACCCGTCATCGAAAAATCACCCGGACACTTCGAAGAATGGATCATGGCCGTCAAAGGCGAAAAACGATACGACTATCCCAAATCAAACTTCCAATACGCCGCACCCATGTCCGAAACAATCCTCCTAGGCAACGTCGCACTACGCACAGGCAGAAAACTAGACTGGGATGGACAAAATTTCAAATTCACAAACCTCCCCAGCGCAAACAAATACCTCTCCAAAACATACACCCAAGGCTGGGACGGAAAATAAAACCAATAACTAACAAAACCTCACACAAAACCGCAACATAAAAAACAAAATTAAAAAAATACAAAACAAAAAAACCCGCTAAAATCACTTAGCGGGTTTTTCTATAAAAGGTGCTATTGGTTCCGACCTAAGCCGCCCCCATTCCCCCGAAAATAGAATCAACGGAAGGAACCATAAGCGTCTTAGGTCAGCTTCAAAAACTTATCGATACATTTAATAAGTTAA
>CAZSSX010000014.1:0-23223 GCA_964609545.1 uncultured Phycisphaeraceae bacterium
GCCTAGGCGAAAAAAATAAATTTCAAAATAAAGCCATACGCATCGCCGGCGCAAAAATAGTTAAAACCGCAAGCGCATCTGAAATTTCAAAAATTCATCTCGCCATCGAGCCAGGCATCGCCAGCGCCATCTCATTAAATCAAGCCGCCCGCGCACTGGCCGAAGGCATGGCCCTAGGCAATTACTCTTTCCAATCTTTCAAAGGCGCGATCAACAGCGGCGGCACCAAACCCGCTGGCACGCTGGCCGTTTCCTTAGAAAATACACCAGCCACCAAAGACTTCAAAAAAGGACTCATCGTTGCAGAGGCGATGAATGTCACCCGCACCCTCAGCGCTACACCTCCTAACATCGCCAACCCCAAATACATCGTCAACTATTGCAAAACCATGTCCCGCAAACTCGGCATCAGCTGTAAAATCATCGACGCCAAACAAGCAAAACAAATCGGCATGGGCGGGCTGACCGCCGTAGGCCAAGCCGGCTCCACACCACCGGCGATGATCATCATGGATTACAAACCCCAAGGCACCGCCAACCAAGACCCCATCATCCTCGTAGGCAAAGCCATCACATACGACACAGGCGGATACTCCCTCAAAATAAACAACGGCATGCTAGGCATGAAATATGATAAATGTGGCGGCATGGCCACCATCGGCGCAATCAAAGCAGCAGCAGATCTGAAAATCAAAAAACGCATCGTCGCCATCGTCGCCACAGCCGAAAACATGGTCGACAAAGATGCCTACCGACCCGATGATATCATCAAAATGTACAACGGCGTCACCGTCGAAGTCACCAACACCGATGCCGAAGGAAGACTCGTTCTAGGCGATGCTTTGGCTTACGGATGCAAACACTATAAACCCAAAGCCGTAATCGATATGGCCACACTCACCGGCGGCGTGGTCGTAGCTTTTGGCGGACATAACGCCGGCATCTTCTGCCAAGATAAAAAATTAAGAAAACAATTATTCGATGCAGCAGACCTCACCGGAGAAAAAATCTGGCGACTCCCCCTATGGGATGAGCATCGCCAAATGATGAAATCAAATCATGCAGATATTTGCAATTCCTCTGTCACAGGTGGCCGAGGAGCACACCCCATCCAAGGCGCAGCCTTCTTGTCATACTTTGCCGCGCCCAATGCAGACCCTAAAAAACCAGGGCAAATCCCATGGGCACATATTGATATCGCCGGAACCGCAGACACCAAATCAGACGGCCCCATCTTCGAAAAAGGACCCACCGGATACGGCGTATCCCTCGTCTCTCGCGCCATCGAAGAAATGAAATAATTAAAATTGGCAGCTTAACCCAATCCCCTTTAGCTGCTATCTATCAGCTTTAAAAGACATCATAAAAAAACCCAAGACTGCTTACCAGCCTTGGGTTTTTTTATACGAATAACGATCGACATCGCTGCCGATTATTTTTTAGATAAAAACTCATCAACTTCAATCGCGTTATAAACCTCAAACGTTCCAATCGTCGGGCAAGCCAGCGCTTTGGTGATTTTAATTTTCACCTGCGTCGCTTTGATACGTTTAAATGAGATAATACGTTTATAACCAATCGTTGTGGCACTTGCCACTTTTTTCCAGCCTTTGGCGGTTTTAACATGAACCTCAAAAGCCTCAACACGTTGGCCTAGCTTAATATGTTCTTTGAGTACCACACGATTCACATCTTGGGCTTTATCAAAAATCACCGTAAACTCACCCGTGGTTTGTTCATCTTTGGTCGCCCAATAGCTAGCATCATCCCCATCGTTGAGGGCCTGCCCTTCAAAGCCCGCGCCTCGGATAGGCTCAGCGATAATTTTAGAACCGCGCGCCAAATCTGTCTTATAAGCTTGATCTAAATAAACGCGAAGCTGTAACAATTCCTTCTCGTCATTTTCATGCACAAGCCCCCGCCGATCGATTGGAATGTTCAGCAATAAATTACTATTGCGCCCCACCGATGCGTGATAAATCTTGGCAAGATGCTTAAGCTTCTTCACCCGTGCATCCTGATTTTTGTGGTAATACCAACCCGGTCGAATCGAAACATCCACCTCGCCAGGCAACCAATGCGTGCCGCCTTTTTGCCCAGCATGTAAAATTTTATTTTTTCCACGAATCCCCGGACGCAAATCATCACGATTCATCGTGCTCCAATTAGTTGTCCCCGCGTGCCCACGCTCCGTGCCAATCCAACGAATATCAGGACCAGCATCAGAAAACATCACCGCGTTAGGCTGAAGCTTCCGCACCAACTTCACAAATGCTGGCCAATCATATTCTTGATGCTTGTCGGGATTATTACGATCCCCGTTGGCGCCATCCCACCAAACTTCAAAAATCTCCCCATAATGAGTCAACAGTTCGGTCAACTGATCCTCAAAATATTTATTGTAAGCCGCATCATCTTTACCATAGATAGGATTGTTTCGATCCCAAGGCGATATATAAACGCCGAATTTCAAGCCGTACTTTTTGCAAGACTTAGAAAGCTCCGCCAACACATCACCCTTCCCATTTCGCCATTGACTATGCGCCACACTGTGCTTAGTCTTTTTACTAGGCCAAATACAAAAACCATCATGATGCTTAGCCGTGATGACGACCCCTGTCATGCCTGCTTTTTTGAAAATACGGCACCACTGATCCGTATCAAGCTCCGTCGGGTTAAACGCATTTTGTTTCTCTTTACCATGACCCCATTCACGATTCGTAAACGTGTTCATATTAAAATGTAAAAAGGCGTAATATTCCATATTCTGCCAAGTCAATTGGCGCTGCGTCGGCACGGGGCCATAAGGCTTAGGCTCGGGCGTACTGACACAGCCTAAACCTATACTCAAAATTGCCAATAGCATCACAATTTTGCTTCTATCAAAAAACCATTTAAACACGGGTCAAACTCCTATTAAAATTTTAAATTTTGATTCATAAAACACTTACAAACCGGTCGCCACGGATACCCACAGCATCAACCCATTAAACCAAACATCGACAAAAAAATCAAATGCATTAGAATGACCTGCTTATGCTAAAACCCATTCTCATCCTAGGCCCCACCGCAGGGGGCAAAAGCGATTTGGCCGCCCAAATCGCCCATGCCCTAGACTCAGACATCATCTCCGCCGACTCCATGCAAATTTATCGACACATGGATGCTGGCACCGCAAAGCCACATCCTCAATTGAGAAAAATTGCTCATCACCACATGATCGACATCGCCTGCCCCACACAAAGATACACAGTCTCCGATTGGCTCACACAAACAAAATTCATCATCCAAAAACAACTCGACCAAGGCAAGCAGCCTGTCATCGTAGGCGGAACAAACCTCTACATCAACTCACTTTTGCAAGGCATCTTCGAAGACGACAGCCCCGGACACGACCCCCAGTTCAGAGAAAATCTAAAAAATTGCACCCCACAACAACTACATATTCAGCTACAAACCCAAGACCCACCTTCAGCTCAAAGAATCCACCCCAACGATCACAAACGCATCATCCGCGCATTAGAAGTTATTCATCTCACCGGCAAAACCCTCAGCGCCCAGCAAACACAGTGGTCCGACACCCACGAAAAAACCTATCAATACGACCCGATTATCCTAGGCCTGCGCTGGAGCGTACAAGTCATCAATCCACGCATCAACCTCCGCGTCAAAGCCATGTTTTACCCCGAAAAAGTAGACCCCCAATTAGCAGCCCAGGTCTGCATCAATAACCTCGAATCATTAACACAAGAAACCCAACGCTTAGAAAAAGCACATCTGCTAGGCGAACAAGCAAGACAAGCCCTAGGCTACAAACAAGTCTTGGCCTACCTCAATAATCAGTGGAGCTTAGAGGATGCTTTTGAAAAAACAAAAATCCTAACCCGACGTTTCGCCAAGACACAGCGCACTTGGCTTAAACGATTCCGAGGCGTCCACTGGATCGACATGCCCCAACCCAACCAAGACGCCTTGGACCAAGCCATGACAATCATCACCCAAGCCAAACCAAAAAACCAAGCATAGCCCCCAAACTTAGCCCCCCCCAAAAAACCGCCCCTCGCTTGGTTACCCCTTAATGCTTAGCCTTTCATCGCCTTGGCGATGGCCACTTTAGCCTTGGGATACTCCGTGTTAGCCATGATGCTCAGCACCACTTGGGTTTGCTGCTTGGCTTTGAGTTGCCCGACTAATGCCTTGAGATGCAAATCGCGATCTCGTTGAAAATGCGCCAAGCCTTGCTCTAATTCATGGCGCGTATATTTACTCAATGGGTCATCTAATCGCGTTTGCATCACCGACCAATCAATAAGACTCCGAGGCTCAGCCGAATATTTAAACGACTCCGCAGTATTCCTAAGCCTAGCTTCTAAGCTCAAAAAAGGGTCCTTCAATGACTCGGGCAAAGCCCAAAGCTCATGGCTTGATCCGCTCACCGCATCCTCAAGATTTTTCAACCAACCCCGACCCACGCAACCCCCATCCACAACAGAACTCATCTCGTTTTTCCTATCTAATCCAGTATCATCTTGAAATAACAAACTCGCAACCCCCGTGTTAATCGTCACCAAGCCCTTCTGGCTAAACCGAACCCTCACACGCTGGGCTTTTTCCCCTTGATGCAAAACCACCGCAACCCCTTCCACCTTCCCGTTGCCCCACTCGGGCCTCTTCGGATGCAAAACCAGATCACCTTTTTTAAAAAGCATACCCGACATCAAAAATTGCCCTCTCTATTTTCACACATCGCTCAACACCATCATTGACCTAGCCAATCAAAAAATCGCCCCGGATTTCCGTTGCTAGGACTCCAAAAAACAAACACGCAACGCCCGCTAAAAACGGCTACTCCCACGCCAACCCGTATCCCCAACGCATCAAACTTCACACGCTCAAGTATTATAGATTCTTATAAACACAAACCGCAAGCTCTGTGGAAAAAAGAACTTAGCTAAAGCTCCCTCACATCAACTCCTCAATGCTCGTAACAATCCCATCAATCACCCCTTCATCCGTTGCCGGATTCAAAAACACAGCTTTCCACGCAGGCAATCGCAAACCATGAGGGCAATAGCCAATGCTCGTAGTAAAACTCAACATCGCATCAATTTTCGGATCAAGCGTCGCTGCCCGCTTGTCAAACATTCGGCGGATCTCCCCAAAATATCGCTGAATCTTCTCCTCACTCAATTGACCACCCACCGCCAAATCGTAAATCTCAGAAGCATCCCGACCACGAGGCAAAACCCACCAACAAACGCTAGGGCCAGGCGCATCAAAATTTAAAACCTTAATATTTTCAATCCCAACCAACCGCTCCTTAAGCTTCCTCGCCATATCCAATGCATGAGCCGTCAACATCTGACAACCCTTCAAACCCAAACCATTCAACGTCGCCATCACGCTATAAGGCCCAATCCCAGGACGACTACACTCCAGCGTAAACAACGCCGGATCGCGACGAACATCCGCCTCACTAAAATAAGGTACATCCTTCTTATCACGAAACAAAAACTCCAAATCATCACGCCGATTTACAATAAAAGCACTCGCCGGATAATGCCCCCAACCCATCTTATGAAAATCAATCGTCACCGAATCTGCCGCCTGCAAACCCTTAGACAAACCCTGTAATTTTTTCACAACCTCCAGCGTTCCCTCACACAATTGAAACTCGTTAACCTCACGATCATAATCATTAAGCATCGCCGCAATCCAGCCCACCGCCGCATCCACATGCAACTGCGGACAAACCTGACCATATTGCTTACTCTTAGCATCCACAAGCTCCCGAATCCCTTGCGCATCATCAACCCCAAAAGCATCCGTACTACCAAAAGTCGCAATGACAAACGCTATCTTTTGACCCGAAGCATAAAGCTCATCTAACTTCTCCTCCAAAAGATCCAGACGCATCGACATATTCGCATCCGTCTCAATCGCATGCAAATTATCCGTCCCAATCCCCAGCCAACCCGCCAGCGTCGCATTAGAATAATGAGCCGCCTCAGAGGTAATCCCACAAATCGTATTTTGACCCTGAAGCCCCTTCTGCATCGCCCCCGGGCAAACCTTTTCAATCCCAATCTTACCCCCATACAAATTAGAAATCGTCCCACCCATCGTAAAACAACCCCAAGGAGAATCCGTATAATAAAAAAGCAAATTCGCCAGCGCCGTGATCGACTTCACCTCCAACTCATTGCTCCGCTGACTATAAGTATCCGTACAAAGATTCGGGTTTTTCAGCAAACACGCAATCGCCCCAATCAAACTCGCATAATTAGGAGGCCCCTTCACATTCTCAAGATGAAGCTTAGATGACCAACCATCAGTACCCCAAAAAAAAGGAAAAATTGCATCCCGAGCATCCTTCAAATTCCCAGGAATCGTATTGATCTCAGGATTAGCCTGAGCCGTCTCATAGTTACGACTCATCAGCCCCCCGGGGCCCGATGCCTGCTCCATCTCCACCACCGAAAGCAATTCGTTAAAAATTTCAGACAACTGCTTCTTGTCGCAAACAAAAAACGTCTCAACCAATTCATTTAATTTTTTACGGTCCATAAATTACCTCATCGTATCTTTCACCAGACGACATCATATCCAATCAAATCGCAAGGCAGTATCTCAAAAAAATACAAAAAATAGTCACCCCATCTCACCAAACAGCCCCGCAATAAAACAAATCCACCCACCTACCCTCACCCCCCAAGCAACCCCTCCAATAACTGCTCCCCCCTTGCCATACTCATCCCCACCAGCCGCAGCGTCTTCAATGCCGCCCCCTGCCCCCTAATCATTTCCACCCGCCCTTTAGCCAAACCCAGCGCCCTAGCCAGCGTCTCAACGATCATCTTATTAGCCTTGCCCCCTTCCGCTGGCGCACTCACCGCAATCTTCAAACGATCCCCTAAAAGACCCACAACCTTGCTCCGGCTCGCCCCAGGCACCGCCTTCACACGCAACAACAAATCATCACCATCAGCCCTTATCACCATCGCCAAATCCATCGCCTATCCTAACCATAACGCCTAAGACCAGCCGGCAAAATCTCACCACAAGCCGGACAATACACCTCACCCACACCAATCCCCCCCACATCAGCAGCACAAAAGGGGCAACACCCTCGCCTCACCAAATGCTGCGATCGAGAAGGGAAAAACAAACCCAAACTCAAATCCACAACCACAGGAAAAGCCAGCACATAAACAATCAAAAAATCAGTCGCCCCCCGGAGCAATAACAGCACCGCAACAATCAACAGCGCACAACTCATCACGCGATAAACTATTCTCAACTTTTTCATCCCCCTCAAAATACACGCACAAGCCCACCCTGTAAAACACAACCCCACCCATCAGCCCCATCCACCCCGTTTCCACCGCAGATGATCATCCAAGCTTGGCCCAAACCTCTCCAAAAATTTACGTAAATAACACGCCCAATCCCCCATCATCGCCCCCGTATGCAACCAAAATCCGCATAAAACAAGCGCCACACACGTTACATAGTCATCATTCCGGGAATCCATTACAATACAAACCAGGCGTAAACAAAAACCTTTTTTAACCACGCCCACCAAACTTCAACATCACCCCACCCAAAAAAGAAAGCCCAAAATATGTTAAAAAAACGTCATCTCATCCCACTCCTAGCCACCACCCTAAGCCTAACCATCGCAGGATGCTTCACACAAAACCAACCAACAACCCAACCACAAAAAAAACAACAGCAACACACAACACAAAGCACAAAAAACAAATCCAAAAAACAAACCAAAAACACCACTCCCCAAAGAAAATACCGAGGCGACCACAAAGGGGAGCCACAACCCAACCTCTTCCCCCATCTCAAAAACCCACCAGCCCCCGTACTCTCACCCCAACAAGCACTCAAAACATTCAAGCTACAACCCGGATACAAAATACAACTCGTCGCCAGCGAACCACTCATCAACGACCCCGTAGCAATCGATATCGACGAAGACGGACGCATCTGGGCAGTCGAAATGAACGGCTACATGCGCGATGTCAACGGCACCGGCGAACACGCACCCACCGGACGCGTCGTCGTACTCACAGATACCAACAACGATGGCGTCATGGATAAATCAACCGTCTTCCTAGACCATCTCATACTCCCCAGAACCATCATGCGATACAAGCAAGGCGTATTAGTCGGAAGCCCACCCAACCTCTGGTACTGCCCAGACATCAACAACGATCTCAAAGCAGACAAAAAAATACCCGTCACCACAGACTACGGACAACTAAGTCACAACCCAGAACACTCCGCAAACGGCGCATTCATCGGACTAGATAACTGGATATACAACGCCAAATACAACTACCGCCTAAGACAAATCAAAGGCAAATGGGTCAAACAATACGACACCAAACGCGGACAATGGGGCATCTGCGAAGACGACTACGGCAGAAAATTCTTCAACACAAACTCAAACCCACTCTACACCGAACTCGTACCCTACCACTACTACGCACGCAACCTCAGCGCAAAAGGAAACACCGGCATCAACGTCAACATCGGAAAAAATCTCAAAAACGTCTGGCCAAGACGCATCACACTAGGCGTCAACCGAGGATACCTCAAAACAACACTCAACAAACAAGGCAAACTCATCAACTTCACCGCAGCATGCGCACCACTCATCTACCGCGGAAACCAATTCCCCAAAAATGCCTACGGCAACGCATTCGTCTGTGAACCCACCGGATATCTCATCAAACGATACCTCATCTCCGGAAAAGACACACACGTCAATGCACAATTTGCATACACAAAAAAAGAATTCCTCACATCCACCGATGAAAGATTCAGACCCGTCAACCTACGCAACGCACCCGATGGCAGCATGTACGTCGTAGACATGTACAAAGGCATCTTCCAACACAAACAATACCTCACAACCTACCTCAAAAAACACATGATCAAACATAGACTCACCAAAAACAACAACGGCTTTGGCAGAATCTATCGCATCTACCACCAAGACAAGCCCCTCAACACCAAAACACCAAAACTCAGCAAAGCATCCAACGCCACACTCGCTTCATATATCAACCACCCCAGCGCATGGTGGAGAGACACCGCAAAACGCCTGCTCATCCAAAGGCAAGCCGCCGATGTCACACACCTACTAAACAAAACAGCACGCCATCATAAAAATCCCATCAATCGCATCTGCGCACTGTGGACCCTAGAAGGCCTCGGACAACTCGACAATCCCGTCGTCCTCAGCGCCATGAATAGCAAACACACACAACTCCAAATCGCAGGCATGCGCTGCGCCGAACAACTACTCCAAGATGATTTTGCCGATGAAATACTCCCCAAATATCTCGCACTAGCAAACGCACCCTCACACGCCCTGCGCGTCCAAGCCGCCTTCTCACTCGGCCAATCAACACAAGACCCCGCCATCGAAAAACTACAAAAAATCTTACTAAGCCAACACAACGACCCCTTCCTTTTTGATGCCGCCATCTCCAGCATCAACGGCAACGAACTGCCCATACTCAAAGCATTCCTAAACAATAAAAAACTTAAAAAATCAAAAAATATGATCACCCTCATACAAACACTCACATCCAACATCATCCGAAAATCACAAGCATCATCCACACAATACATCATCCAAACCATCACACAAAATAACACGAACCAATGGAAAACAGCAGCCATCCTAAAAGGCGCAAGCCAAGGCGTCCCCAGAGGAATACCCAACCGCGTCATGCTCAAACAAAAACCCAAAAAATTCCTAAAAGGAATCAAAAATAAAAATAAAAACATCGCAAAAATGACAAAGAAAATAGCAAAAGTATTAAATTGGCCAGGACGACCCAACGACCCACTACCCAAAGGCATAAGACCACTCACACAAAAAGAACTAGCATCCTTCAACCGAGGCCAAAAAATCTTTATCTCAACCTGTGCAGGATGTCATCAACCCAACGGCCTAGGCATGACAGGCACCGCACCACCCCTAGTAGAATCACCATGGGTCTCGGGAAAAGCAACACCACAACGCACCATCCGCATCGTACTCAAAGGATTAACAGGCCCCATACGCGTGCACAACACCACATGGAACCTACAAATGCCCAACATCAGCACACTCACAGATCAACAAATCGCAGACACACTCACCTTCCTCAGAAGATCATGGGGCAGCTTCAAAGA
This sequence comes from uncultured Phycisphaeraceae bacterium, assembly GCA_964609545.1. Lineage (GTDB taxonomy): Bacteria > Planctomycetota > Phycisphaerae > Phycisphaerales > Phycisphaeraceae > CAZSSX01. The sequence goes on from CAZSSX010000014.1 coordinate 10,204, forward strand.
CCCCGTCACACCCAACCAAGTCAAAAAAATCAGAGACCTCACACGCCACCGCATCGAACCTTGGACCGCAAAAGAATTAGAAAAAATAAAATAAATCCAAAACCTCACAACCACAAAAAAACAATCCCCAGCAAGCATCAACTCGCTGGGGATTGTTAGTTTAATAAGGGTAGATCCTTCTACCCCAGATCCATTAACCTGATGCGTTTTCACGCCCCATCTCAGGCGGCCCTTCTCCGTGTCACGTTAGACGATGTCTTACGTGTTGTTGTTCTCGCCGTGATTTTCATCCCAGACCCACCACGCCTAGAAGCTGCCCTTTGAGTCGAAGCACCCGCGCGAGACACAGGCTTCCGCTTGGCCGCCGTGGCACGCTGCTTCGTGGTTGCCGTACGCTTAGTCGTTGCGCGTTTAGCTGTCGTGTTTTTTCGTGTCGATGCCTTGGCAGTCGCTTTGCGTTTAACCCCAGAAGAAGTAGTCTTTTTAGCAGCCGCGCGCTTAGCCGTCGGACGAGCAGCAGCCTTGCGTTTCGTCGTCACACGTTTGGCCGATGCTGTTTTCTTAGGGCCCGCCGATGCTCTGCGTTTAGTCGCCGATGCTTTCGTAGCCGTACGCTTCCTGCTGCTGGCTTTGGCTGTGGTGCGTTTAGCAGCTGCCGTTGGGCGCGCTGTTTTTCGCTTGACAGCCGCCCTAGCTTTAGGCTTAGCACTCGCCCTAGGCTTGGCCTTGGCTGCTGCTTTAGCTTTGGCCGGTACCTTTGCTTTGGCTTTGACTTTAGTTTTAGTTTTAGATGCGCTTGCTGCTTTGGCTTTAGGCTTGGCTTTGGCTTTGGTTTTGGTTTTAACTTTACGCTTGGCCGTAGGTGCCGCCGCCGTAAATTTCTTACTCAGCACCCGTTTACAAAAAGTAGCAAAAGACGATTGGCTGCTAGCATACTTGCTCAGCTCCTCGGGTGTAGCTGTCCCCGAGCAGATCGCCCACTCCGTAAAAGCCTGGAACATCTGTGTCTGCGCCTGCTTCACCTGCGCCTGCTTGCTCTTAGGCTGATGATCAGCCGTCCAATACCAAGCCTGCTTGGATTGACCATTTTTCTTAACCACACCCGCCTTACACAAAGACTCAAGAACAGCCTGTGCTGATTTACCTTTTCGCTTAGCGATACTCTGCGCCGCAGCGTAGCAAGGGGTGCCCCGTTTCAATGCCGCTTTAAAAGCTGACTCGTAGGGTGATTGACCTGGATTCGTTGGCATAGCATGCCTCCTCATAAAATTTTGCACGCTTGATCACCGTATTCGTCAAGCATTTTTTTATAAACAAAAATTGCAGATGACACTCATCTTGCGTTACTTGCTGTGATCGGCTAGCTCACCCCCTAAATTAAGAGAAAACAAAAGATTTTATTCACCACCAACCCATTTAATCCCATCAACCCTTATAACACCACCCAAAAAAATCAAAACAAAACATTATCAGACACAAAAACACACTTACCCACAGCCACACCGATAACTCAAAACACAACCATCCCCAATCACCCCCGCCTCGGCCCATCAAATTCACCCCGATCAAGAAAACCCGCCACCTGCCGATGCGTCTCACCCAGCAACAAAGTCAAACTATGCAAACTAGGCACAATCGCCCGATCCTTCCAATTCCCCAAATCAACAGAGGAGCGACGCACCGAACGATCATGCCTAGCCATCAATAAACCAATCTCCAAATCAAATTCACCACCGCCCTCACCCTCAATCACCCAAGGCAACCGATTAACAAAACTATCATCAGCATCCGAAATCTGACCCAACATCCGACTCAACCAAGGCGCAAACCCATTCAAAATACGAGCCACATGCGATCCCTTATTAGGCGTGGCAATCATCACAACACGATGCAACTTCCTAGGCAAACCCAAGCTCAGCGCGCTACGAATCACAATCCCACCCATCGAATGCCCCACCAAATGAATACGATCCACACCCTCATCCCCGTCATAAGCCATCAATTTATCCCACAAGCGCTTCCCGTGATCCTCAATCACCCCCCCAAAACCCGGATAATTCCAATTCTCCACCACATAACCCAGCCCCCGTAACCGCCACTCCAAAGGCTTCAACAGCAGCGCACTCGAAAAAAGCCCATGCAAAAGAATCACAACCTCCCCAGACTTAACCTCACCAACATCATCACTTCGCTTAATCATAACCATATATACACCGCATCAAGCCCCCCGTTGCAAATTTTTCTCAGCTCAGCTCATCCGTAATCACCAAATGATCCCGGTGAATCACTTCATGATACCCCTTAACCCCCAGCAATCCCGCCAGATCCTCCGACCGCTTGCCTTTGATCAGCCGTATCTCCTCCCCACTATAATTACTCAGCCCCCTAGCAATCTCCCGCCCCCCCACATCCTCAACCGTCACCAAATCACCCGCACCAAAATCACCCCAACAATCAAGCACACCAATCGCCAGCAAGCTCTTCCCCCTCCCCAACAACGCACCCTTAGCACCATCATCCACAACCACTCTCCGCCCAGGACGCTTAGCCAGCCCCAGCCATCGCCGCTTCGAATTCAAACGCTCCCCCTTCCCCCCAGGCAAAAAAAGCGTCCCACGATCCTTACCCTTAAAAATATCCAGCAAAATATCATCCGCCCGACCCGATGCAATCACACCCACATCGCCCCCCCGCGTCACAAGCCCCATACTCGCCAGCTTAGACCCCATCCCCCCCGTACCCAACGCCGAACATTCATCCCGCACATGCACCATCGCCCCCTCCAAATCCTCAACCACACCAACCCGCACCCCGTGAGCATCAAGCAAACCCTCCACCACCGTCAACAGCACCAAACAGTCAGCATTCAATGCCTGACACGCCAACGCCGCCAACTGATCATTATCCCCAAACCGCAACTCCTCCACCGCAACCGTATCATTCTCATTGATAATCGGCAAGCAACCCAAACCATGCAACTGCGTCACGCAATTTCGAAAATTCAAATACCGCACCCGATCATCAAAATCAGACCGCGTCATCAATAATTGACCCACACCCATCCCATACGCCCCAAAGGCACCCGCCAACGCATCCATCAAACACCGCTGACCCACCGCCGCCACCGCCTGCAACACACCAACCCCCCTAGCCTTCCCCTTCAAATTCAACTCGCTCAACCCCGCACCCACCGCACCCGACGAAACCAAAGTCACCCGTTTGCCCATCCTCACCAACCCCGCAATCTGACCCGCCAACCTCCCGATCACCTCCATAGACAACCCCCCCCCATCATCAGACAGCAGCTGCGTACCAAACTTCACCACCACATGCCTAGCATCAATCAGCCGCTCTCGTTGTTTTTCGCCTAAACACATACACCCATCATAAACCCAACCCCCCATCCTGCAAACCTCACCACACACCATTACCAAAACCAACCCCCAACCCAAACACCAACCACTACCATCTGCCACACCCCCAAAAAAAAGCTACCCCTAAAGAGGCAGCCCCACAAACTCCCGATAAGTATCCCGCAAAAGCCGCTTCACATCAGCCTCCACCTCCTCAGACGTCACCTCATACCCCACCGCCATCAAATCCCGATATTTCTCAACCAAAACATTCCCAATAATCTTACGCGAATGATCCCACTTATAAATCAGCTGATCCAAAATACGCGCATCAGAATGCTGAGGCGAAAACGTCGTACCCAAAAGCTCCAAGCGCATCCGCGTCATCTCCGTAATCAAACTCGGATTATTCAAATACCACCAACAACCAAAAGGCAACAAATTCCCAAACTTACGGCTAACCACCGCAAGCTCATGCTGATTCTCACGAGCCAACATCGTCACCATAAATTTATTATTCCCATACCCCCGACAAAGATTCACCACCGCATCAACATCAGACAAACCCAAACTATCACCCGCAACACCCAGACCCGCATTAGTCCCACGCACCGCGCCAATCATCAGCGCCCAAGCAAGACCACGATCCGCCAACACAGGCAACAACGCCTCATCAATCAAACGACCCATCCAAGAACCCTCAACCATCGGATAACAAAAACTCGGAGGCAACGAAGTAGCCACATACACAGGCTTAATCCGATCAATCCAATCATTCAAAAAACGCCTCACCTCAACCAAAACATCACCACCCGACACACCCTCCAAATCACCACCCACCGCATAACCCCAACCCACCAATTTCTCCCGCGCAACCGACCAATCCAAAAGCAACGCATCAATCCGCAAAACGCAAGCAAAACGATCATCACCACCCACATCCGCACCACCCAGCCAAAGCTCACTCTCAACAGAATCAAAAACCTCATTAGTCATCGTAATCTGATCAACATTGGCAAGCTTCATCACCAAATCAACATACCCATCAGCATCAAGCGATGCAAAATATTTCCGGTAAGGCCCCAGCGTTTTTTCCTTCGGATCCAAACCCAAACGACAAAGCGTCGTCACCACACCACGCGTAGCCTCACTCATAGGACCACGACGAACAAAAAGATGCTCCCAAATATAATCAGCCTGCTCAGCAGTCCCAAGACCATAAAAAGCATCATAAGACATCACCGTCGCCGGAACCACACGAAAAACCTCAGCAATCAAATAATGATAAGTCAAAAGCTCATCAATCCCCCACAACAAACCCGCATTAGCCTCGGGGCTCACCCCAAATACAGGCGAAAACACATGCGTATGCAAATCCGTCACAGGCTGATCTGACACAATACGATGCACACAAGCACTCAAACATTTCTCAGTTAAAATTGGCATAAAAAAAAACTCCATTTACGTTAAATTCATGCAGATAAACCCAGCCATTAAGATACCACCACCGACCAGAACAGCAAATAACACCCCCCCAAAAAAACACAAAATATCCACCCCATCCCGGATATCATGACCCACCGCCAATCTGCCGATCATTCAGAGTACAATAGCCCACCGATGCATGCCGCCACCTAAAAAAACAGCGTGCCATCCATACCGCATTAGTAAACACATCTCTATTTTTTATGAAAGCATCTTCCCTTGACCCATTACCCCAACAAACAGCCTAAGCACAAGCCAACCAAAAAAATATTTTTAACCCTCGCCCTCTTGGCCTTCTATCTCGGTGGCGCATTTTATTTCAACATCAACCCCCAAGTACACACACCCGCAAAAGCACAACCCATCCCAACCAATCACCACACCACACCCAACCCCAAACAACAACCCGACAACCAATACGTCGATACCATGACATGCGCAAAATGCCACCAAAAAGAATACAAACTCTGGCTCGGATCCCACCACGATCAAGCAATGAAAATCGCATCACCACAAACCGTCCTAGGTAATTTCAACAACCAAACATTCACCAAAGACGGCATCACAAGCAAATTCTATCGCAAAAAAAAGGCATACTACATCCAAGCACAAGACAACGACGGAAAAATAAAAAATTACAAAGTCCTCTACACCTTCGGCTTCTACCCACTACAACAATACCTACTAAAATACAACAACGGAAAACTACAAGCCTACACCATCGCATGGGACGCACGCACAAAAGAACAAGGCGGACAAAAATGGTACGACCTCTACCCCAATGAAAAAATACCAGCAAACGACCCACTGCACTGGACCACACAAAATTTTAACTGGAACTACATGTGCGCAGAATGCCACTCCACAAATCTCAAAAAAAATTATGACCCCAAAAAAAAATCATACCACACCACATGGACACAAATCAACGTCGCATGCCAAGCATGCCACGGCCCAGGAGCAGAACACGTCCAATGGGCAAAAGACCTACAATCCAATACCGCAAATCTCAACGACAAAAACAAAGGCCTAGCATTCAAACTCAAAGAACCCACACCAGCCATATGGAACATAGACCCCATCACCAAACAACCCAAACGATCAACAAAAATAAAATCCAACGTACAAGTCCAAACATGCGCAAAATGCCACTCACGCAGAACACCCATCACACAAAAATACACACACGGCAAACCACTACTAGACACACACCTACTCGAAAACCTACGCGAAAATCTCTACCACCCCGATGGACAAATACAAGACGAAGTCTACGTCTACGGCTCATTCATACAATCAAAAATGTACCACAACAACGTCAGATGCAGCGACTGCCACGATGTACACTCCACAAAAATAAAATTCCAAGGCGCCGCATTATGCACACAATGCCACACACAACAAACATACGACACACCCAAACACCACAAACATAAACCCTTCGGCAAAGGAGCATCCTGCGTCGATTGCCATATGCCACAAAAAACATACATGATCATCGACCCACGCAGAGACCACAGCATACGAATACCCAGACCAGACCTCTCCATACAAGACAACACACCCAACGCCTGCATCAATTGCCACACAGATAAAACAAAACGATGGGCCGCCGATGCCTTCAAAAAATGGTATCCCAAAATCAAACCCAAACAACACCCCTACGCACACGCATTCAACCTCGCCAGACAAAACAAACCACAAGCCCTACCCCTACTCCAAAAAGTCCTAGCAAACAAAAACATACCCAACATCGCACGCGCATCCACCCTCAACTACCTCGCACAATACCCCTCCCCACAAGCCACACAAGCCATCGTCCAAGGACTCAAAGACACCTCCCCCCTCGTCCGACTCGCATCCGTCCAAAACATCCAAAACCTCAACCCCCAACAAAAATTCGCCGTAGCAAAACACCTCCTCAGCGACCCCATCAAAGCCGTCCGACTCTACGCAGCCAGCGCCTTGGCCAGCACCCCAAAAAAATTACTCACCCCAAAAATCGCACAAAAACTCAAAGTCGCAATCGATGAATATCTACAAATGCAACAAACCAATATCGACACACCCTTCGCACACGTCAACCTAGGCATCCACTACACCGCACTAGCACAATTCCAAACCGCCATCAAAGCCTACCAACAAGCCATCGCCCTAGACCCCCTACAAATCAGAGCCTACATCAACCTAGCAGACATCTACCGCCAACAAAAAAACGAAACACGCACACAACAAACTCTCAAAACAGCAATCAAACAAATGCCCAAAAATCCCCTCATCTACCAAACATTAGCCTTCTCATATATCAGAACAAAACAAACAGACAAAGCCCTAACCCTACTCAAAAAATCAGCACAGCTCGCACCCAAACAACCCCGTTTCGCCTACGTCTACAGCATCGCTCTAGACAACACAGGCAACACACCCCTAGCCATCAACCAACTCATCCATTCCCACACAAAAAATACAGATGACCCCGACACCCTACGCCTACTCATACAGTACCTACTCAAAACAAGACAATACCCCCAAGCCCTGCAATACGCCAAAATCTTAAAACGCATCACACCACAAGATCAAAATCTACTCAACCTCATCCGACAACTTCAACAATAAAAACCATCACAAAAGTAATCACAAAAGTAAGCACAAAAAATAAAACAAAAGTCAAAGTAAAAAACACAAGCAACAAAAACAACCTGCCCATCACACAAAGGTAGCCAACCCATGACCCAACAAACACCTTTACACCTCAGCTTCATCATCCCCGCACTCAACGAACAAGCCCTCATCGGCAAGTGCCTCCACAGCATCAACGCCCTCGTCCAAAACACCCCCCACGTCACCGCACAAATCATCGTCGTCGATAACCAATCCTCCGACAACACCGCACAAATCGCAAAGCAGCAAGGCGCAACCGTCATCTCCACAGCACCAGGACGCATCGGAAAAGCACGAAACCTAGGCGCAAAAATTGCAACCGGACAATTCCTCTGCTTCATCGACGCAGACTGCACCCTAGACCCACAATGGATCACCTGCTGCTTCCAACACTTCCACGACCCAAACATCATCGCCTCAGGATGCAGCATGGCCAAACCCACAAACAACGCCACATGGGTAGAAACAACATGGTACCAACTCGCACACAACACACCCAACCAACCCTTCACACAAGTCCAATGGCTCCCCACATCAAACCTCATCGTCCGCAAAAAAGCATTCGACAAAATACAAGGATTCGATGAATCCCTAATCACATGCGAAGACTGCGACCTAGGATACAGACTCTCAAAACAAGGCCAAATCATACAAGACAATCGCGTAGGATTCACACACCTAGGAGAATCACAATCACTCAAACAATTCTTCAAAAGAGAAATGTGGCGAGCAAAATCAAATCTTAAAAATATCAAAAAACATAAATTCAAAATCGGTGAATGGCCATCACTCATCATACCACCAGCCTATCTCGCCGGATACATCACCACAGCAATACTCATCGCCCTAAAAATCACAAGCAAAAACCAAATCCCCAACAGCATCATCGCAATACCCGCAATCTTGGCCACACTACTGCCCGCCATCATCATCACAAAAAAACTAAAAACTAAAATTTTCAAACACGCCATACACGCCTACTTCCTCATGAGCTTATACCTCGCCGCACGAGGGCTAGGCACCTTTATCCCCGCACAACGCGTCCAACGAGACTAATCACAAAAATACATCTAGCACCACACACACAGCACCACTCTACCCTTGAAAACATGACACATCAACACACACAAATCCCACCATACCAATTCAAATCACTAAACCACTTCCCAGCCAACCCATCACTCACTCAACTCACTAAAACTCCGAAGCTGCTTCTTACCCCCATGCTTAGCAGCATACAGCGCCTTGTCCGCACAACCAATCAAATCCAACCCAGACTCAGAACCACAGCGCACACGCGATGCTAAACCCAAACTCATCGTCAAACCAATACCCTCAACACCAAGCTCCGCAAACTTCTCACCAACCACACGATCAAACGCCTCCGCAATACGCCCCGCAACCTGCAAACCCGTAAACTCATCCGTCTGAGGCAAAAGCAACGTAAACTCATCACCACCCAAACGCGCCGCAACATCATAACGACGACTCGTCGCAACTAAAACCTCACCCGTCAACTGCAACATCATATCACCAGCCTGATGACCCAGCGCATCATTCAACTGCTTAAAACCATCCAAGTCAATCATCACACAAGACAAGTCATGATGATAACGCACAGACTCCGAAAAACACCGGTCCAGCGCATCATTAAACGCACGACGATTAGACAAACCCGTCAAAGGATCCGTACGCGATGCCATCTCCAACTCACCCACCAAAACATCAAGATCATCATTACGACACCACGCCTCAGAAACACGCTTTTCCAATGCCGCCCGCAAATCAACCGCCTCCTGCCTCTTACCCCAAATCGCCAAATTTTTCTCCACCAACACACCCAAACCATCAGACCACCCACCCGTCTTAACCACATAATCACAAGCACCGCCAGCAATCGCTAACCGCGCATCCTCAGCCCGACCCCCCTCAGCAACAATCACAATCGGCACCTCCACACCAACACCCAACAACCCCGCCAACAACCCCAAACCCTCACCCAAACTCAGCGACACCAAAATAAGATCATACCCCAAAAAATCATCATCAAAACCTTCACCCAAACCAGACACCTCAACCACACTCTCCTCACCAAAATACCCACGCAAAGATGCCCCAGCCTCAGACACAACCCCCAACCCCAAATCCCTCTCAATCAACAAAATCCGCCTAGACATCCACCACCTCTACCAACAAACCATTCCACCCCACCAAGCCCTCACAAAAAATAACCTGATATACACGCGTCATCCATCAAATCCCTATAAAACCCCATAAGCATTCAATCGGCTATTCAAATATCAACATTAACCCCAACGCACCCAACAACCTCAATCCCCCCCAGCGCTCCCCCCAACACCATGATCCACAGAAATACCCTTCAAATCACGGAACTGCCAAGTATTAGGCCACACCCCCTTCACACGATGACCATCAAACACATGAAAAACAACATAATGATAAATCGGCGCGATCGCCTGATCACCCAACATCACACCCTCAGCCTTAGACAATAAACCAAAACGCTTCTTACCATCCAACTCACCCTCAGCAGCCTTAAGCAAACCATCATAAACCCCACTCGCATAACGACCGTCATTGCTATCATCACCCGACCGAAAACGATCCAAAAAAGTCGTCGGATCCCGATAATCACCCATCCAACTCGTCCGCGCAATCGTAAAATCTTGATGCTGCACACGATCACTAAACGCACCCTTTTCAATACCCTCAAGACGAACCTCAACACCCAAACCCTCCCGCCAATGATTCGCAATCTGCTGCGCAATCAACTTATGCGCACCCTCCGTGTTATACAAAATAGAAAGCCCCTCAATACCCTTCCCCCCCGCATAACCAGCCTCACGCAAAAGCCCACGCGCACGAACCAAATCATAACCACCCCCAGTCAACGGCGGAGCATAACCCGGAATCGCAGAGCCAGGCGTGAAACTCCTCGCAGCACCACCATGCACCTTCACAATCTTCTCAACAATAGACTCACGATCAATACCCAAACTCAACGCCCGACGCACACGAACATCAGCCAAAGCATTCACACGACCATCAGCCAACTTCGCCTCACAATTAAAAAGATAAAAATAAGTACCCGCAGACGTCCGACGATGAACATCAAAACGCAAACCAGCAGACGACTCATCAAGCAAACCCGCAGCAAGCGCACTACCAGATTCCAAATCAGGCAACCAATCCACATCGCCAGACTCATACATCAACAACGCCGTATAATCATCAGACACAATCACAAAACGAATCGAAGCATTCTTAACCTCAGCCCGACCCCAATAATAAGGATTACACCTAAGCAACAAATCACGCTTAAAACGATGAGATGCCAAAACATAAGCACCATTAGAAACCAAAACACCAGCCCCACACCAACCCGAATCCAAAACCACACCACCCGTATCAGCCTGCACCGAAACAAAATTAGAAAAACTCTTCTCATGCACAGGACCATAAGTAATAAAAGCAACCAACTCCAAAAAATAAGGCGTCACACGACCCAAACGCACACGCAAAACCTTATCCGACACAACCTCAACACCCACATGCGCATCATAATAAACATCAGCAGCCCTCAACATCTCCTCACCACGATGCAACCGCTCACCCTCCGCCAAACCAGCAAGCACCTTCAACTGCCCACCCCGAAATGCCCTAAACTCAACCGCACCCGCAATACAATCAAACAAACCCGTATACCCCGAACCAAACTCCGGAAACAAACCACGCTTCCAAGCATACTTAAAATCACTGGCCAACACAGCATCCCCATTACTCCAACGAGCATCCTCACGCAAATAAAAAGTATACGTCAAACCATCATCCGAAACCTCCCACCGCTCAGCACAGCCAGGCACAACAACCAACGTCTCCGGATCAATCATCGTCAACCGCTCAAACAAACACTCACCCACACGCAAATCCGTCAACCAACTCATCCGCTGAGGATCCAACGTATTCAAATCCGCCTTCGTCACCAAAACCAAATCCGCACGCTCACCATCCCCACCCACCCAAAACAAACCACCCAAAACAAAACAAATATCAAACACAATCACAAACCAAACCCAACGCTTCATCGCAGCTTCCTTTATCTATCCATCAAACACCACTCATATTAACAGATATCATTCCGGCGGTCGGCATAATTAAGAGTGAATATTACGCCTCATAATCATGCCGACTGCCCATTCACAAAAGTTCTAAAAACAATTAAATCATGTGGCTATAATAAAATATATCCAAAACCATATCAAATCCGCATACCCCCAGCAACAACGCAAGATTTAAATTATAATTGGTACACACAGCGCGATCTTCTCTTTCTAGATACGCATTCTGAAGAAAATCGTTTAACGGTGTCCATCCCTGCTCATCGCATGGGACGCTTCTGCCAAATTCAAAAAAAACAGGTCGGTGCATGGATAGAAATTGACGCCGCAGCCAACGAACAAAATGACCAGAACAAAAGCGAATAACAAAACCTGGAGTTTATAGATGACAGACAATCAACAACGAGCCGCTTTGCACCGCCAAATCTGGAAGATCGCCAATGATGTACGAGGCGCAGTCGATGGCTGGGATTTCAAGCAGTATGTGCTAGGCACCCTGTTTTATCGCTTTATCAGTGAAAACTTTGCCAGCTACATCGAAGCCGATGACGACAGCATCCACTACGCAAAGCTACCCGATAGAGTTATTACGCCAGAGATTAAAAACGACGCCATCAAAACCAAGGGCTATTTTATATATCCCAGCCAGCTGTTCAAAAATATCGTCAAAAACGCTAACACAAACGAAAGCCTCAACACCGATCTGGCCGCTATCTTTACCGCTATCGAGGCTTCTGCCAGCGGCTATCCCTCAGAAGAAGACATCAAAGGCCTGTTTGTCGACTTCGACACAACCAGCAACCGCCTCGGTAACACGGTGACAACTAAAAACACCCGCCTAGCCGCCGTACTTAAAGGCGTGGCTGGGCTAGAATTCGGTGATTTTCACGGCAGTCACATCGACTTGTTTGGTGATGCCTATGAATTCTTAATCTCTAACTACGCCGCCAATGCGGGTAAATCGGGCGGCGAGTTTTTCACCCCACAACATGTCTCTAAACTGATCGCACAGCTTGCCATGCACAAGCAAGAGAAGGTCAACAAAATTTATGATCCGGCTTGTGGCTCTGGCTCATTACTACTACAAGCCAAAAAGCATTTTGATGCGCATATTATTGAAGAGGGGGTTTTCGGTCAGGAGCTGAGCCACACCACCTACAACCTCGCGCGGATGAACATGTTTTTGCACAACGTCAACTACGATAAGTTTAATATCCAGCTGGGCGATACGCTCATCACGCCACATTTTGGCGACGATAAGCCTTTCGATGCCATCGTTTCTAACCCACCTTACTCAGTAAAATGGATCGGCTCAGATGATCCAACCCTGATTAACGATGACCGCTTTGCACCCGCTGGCGTGCTTGCCCCTAAATCCAAAG
>CAZSSX010000015.1:0-8223 GCA_964609545.1 uncultured Phycisphaeraceae bacterium
AACATTAAACCTTTGCTTTTTCGTTCCATAGATATGTTATAGCGCAAGATGAACCCGTTAACAAGGGGTGAGGGGGTTTATCGAAGGGCTCTAATAAGTTTGACTTGTTTGTGGTAGGCACAGTGGTGCTGTTTGGGGAGGGCACTTTAGGGGGCTTTCTTTCAGGGCTCTTTTGGTTTTTTAAACAGATGGATCAAGGCATGATGATGCAGAACATGAAGCAGTTTAACGGGGGGACTTTATTGAGGCGGGATGTTTGGGCACGGTCGGATCATAATCGTTTGGGGATGAACTATCGTGCCCAGGCGGGGGCTTTGCCTTGGGCTGGTGATATCTGGGATATTCACACGCATTTGCAGACGATGGAAGGGGCGCGGGTTTATTTTGAGGTGGCGCGTCTTTATGGCGTGACCAAGACGTGGACGATGAGCCCGCTTAGCATTATTGATGAGCTGCAATCTACCTATGCAGAGCGTGTGGCATTTATTGCGGTTCCCGATTTTATGAATTTTAAAAAGAATCCCCAGGTGTTTACTTCGGGTTGGCTAAAAGATATCGAGACGTACGCAGCTAAGGGCGTAAAGATTTGTAAGTTTTGGTGCGCCCCTCGGGGCAGAGATTTGCATCCCGCGTTATTGATTGACTCGGCGATACGCAAGGAGGCGATGGCTTTAGCGGCATCGCTGGGGATGATGTTTATGATGCATATCGGTGACCCCGATACGTGGTTCGCGACGCATTATAAAGATTCTCGCCGATATGGGACGAAGCGTGATCAGTATGTGCCGCTGGAACGTCTTTTGGATCAGCACGGCGACACGCCGTTGATCGCAGCGCACTTGGGGGGCACGCCCGAGAATCTGGATTTTTTGCAAGGCCTTTTGGATCGCCACCCTAACTTGTATTTGGATTCCTCAGCGACCAAATGGATGGTGCGAGAATTAAGTAAGCAGCCCGAGCGGTTTAAAGCTTTTTTGGAAGCCAATCCCGGCCGTGTTTGCTTTGGCTCTGATATTGTAGCCAATGATGAAAATTTGGATTTTGATTTGTATGCTAGTCGTTATTGGGCGCTGCGGGAAATGTTTGAAACGGGTTATCGGGGGGCATCTCCTATTGCGGATCCGGATTTGCATTTGATTGATCCATCCGTAGCTACGAACGCTAGCCCGATGCTTTGCGGGATGAAACTTGAGCCTAGTACGCTCGGAGGCTTGTATCAATATGCCGCTGCGAATTTAACGGGGCTTGATTGATCGGATTGTAGGGGTTGTAGGGGTGATGCGGATTACGGGTTGTAATGAATTTTCCGTGGGATATGGCCGATGGGTATCTATGGAGATATTATGGGCTATAACCCTGTTGATAAATTGATACAATCTAACGCGCCATACGAGGAGAAAGCGCCGCAAGATATGGGTGTGCCCGGATTTGAAAATGATCAGGAGCCGGGTTTTTTGCGGAGCCAAGTGTGGCCGCGGTGCGTGGGTGTTTTGAAGTTCTTTTTTCGTAAGATATCGCCGCTGCTGATTGTGGTGTATAGCCTTTGGTGCGCCGCGCTTTATTTTGCTCAGACGGGTGTACTTTTCCCCGCTGCGACGGGTGTAGTTTTTGCTGACCCGATGCACGCGCTGATTCCGATTGCTAGGCCTTATAAGAGTTATAAGGTGCAACGATTGACCACGCGTACCGCAGAGCAAGGCGTTGTCTATGCGTATTATGTGCCGATTAAATCTGCCAATAAAAATAACCGTAGGCCTGTGGTGATTTATTTCCACGGCAACTCGGAGATCGCCTGCCAGCAAAATCAAGTGGTTCAGCGCTATCACAAGATGGGCATTTCGGTTTTATTACCGGAGTATCGGGGATATGGTCTTGCCAAGGGCTATCCTTCTCAAGCCAATACCATCGCCGATTGCTTGTCGTTTTACAATCAACTCATTAAGCTGGATGGCGTGGATAAATACAAAATTATCATCCATGGCAAATCCATCGGCGGGGCGTTTGCAGCCCAGCTTGCAGCCCGATTGAAAATTCAGCCCGCCGCGCTGATTTTACAATCCACGCCCGCCAATATCAAAAAAACTGCTTGGGACCGTTTTTTGTTGCCGGGTTTCTTAGTGAAAAATCCGCTGGAAACGGATGTGGCATTGTCGAAGCTCAAAACGCCCGTGCTTTTGTTTCATGGTGTTGCCGATAAAGTGGTGCCTTATACCGACCTTGACATTTTAGAAAAAGCAGCAAGAAATAGTACGAGCATCACTTACCGAGCGGGGCATCATGACGTGCCGCCTTTGAATAAAATCAATAAACATTGGGCATCTATTCAGTGGTTTTTGAAAAGCCATAAGATTAGCACGCATTATCACGTGGCAGGCCTAGGCGATGAGGCGATCGAGTTTTCGGATAATTAGTGGCCCGATAGATAGGCGGATGGATGTGGCGGGGCGGGTGGAGTGTGCGAGATGGAGTGTTTGGTTTTGATTTTTTTGGACGCGACGTTTGAAGCATAAAAAAAGACCCCAACGTGGTGACGTTGGAGTCTTTTTAAGCCACTAGTCGGACTCGAACCGACAACCTGCGGTTTACAAAACCGCTGCTCTGCCAATTGAGCTACAGTGGCATGGGCGAAGGGGATTTTACTGGTTTTAGTTTGCCTGTCAACCGAGGGGCAGCGCAATGAGCTAACTTTTACACGTTCTGCTTGTTTTGATCTGTTTTTTGAGGCGTAGTGCTGTGTGTATGGGTGTTGTGATTTAATTTCTCTGCCATTTCAATGCGTTTTGCTTCGATGATATCGCGTATAAAGGTCATGCCTTTTTCAGCCCCCATGGGGATGAGTTCTTCAGGCGGAATGGGCTTGCCGTAGTGCAAAGCGACCTTGCCAAAGAGCTTAGGTAGTTTTTGTTTTCTAGGCCATATCTCAAAGGCGCCCGAGATGCTCACGGGCACGACGGTTGCTTTGCTACGTTTGATCATGAGCATGGTGCCAGGCTTGAAGGGCCCCACGGTGGCATCTGTGGTGCGTGTTCCTTCGGGGAAGACCAGCAGCGCGCTACCTTCTTTAAGGATGCTGATGCACTGCCGAACCGCTTGGGTGTCTGCTTGATCGCGCGCTACGGGGATGGCGTTGAGTGAGCTGATGAGGGGGCCTAGGATTTTGTTGTTCCAAAGCGATGCTCTGGCCAGTTTATAGGGGTGCCTGCTTTTGCAAGCGCCGCCGACGAGTATCGGGTCTATAAAAGATTGGTGGTTGGTTGCGAAAACGATGCCGCCTTGCTTGGGGATGTTGTCTTGGCCTGTCACCTTAAAGCGGTAAAATATTTTGCAGTAAATAAAGCAGCTGCGCCTAGCTAAGCGGTACCAGAAATGTTTTGCCCAGCTTCGGTTGGGTTCTTTGGCGTAAAAAAGTTTCATTTTGCGGTGACTCCAGCTAGCGATGCGGGGTCTATGTTTTCTCGCACATGCTTTTCTAATAAATCGATGACTTGGGATTGTTCTAAGTCTGACGTGTCGATGACGATCGCATCTTGCGGGCAAACCAAGGGGCCATCTTTGCGATTCATATCGCGAAAATCGCGTGCAGCGATATCGTCTTGGATTTGCTTGAGGTCGATGTTTGCTCTCCCCGCATTTTTAAGCTGGACAGCCCGCCGAGAAACGCGGACAGCGGGCGATGCATCAATATAGAATTTGACCGAGGCATCGGGAAAAACCAGCGACCCTTGATCTCGGCCTTCGGTGACTAGCCTAGGATGCTCGTTGCCGATGCGCCGCTGGGCTTGGACTAACACCTGCCTGACCTGGCTGATGGCGGCCACCGGGCTGACATGCTTAGCGACATCTTGATCCCTCAGGCGGGCGGTGAGGTCGATGATTTTTTCGTGGTGCGCGATGGTCAGCCGAGGGGGGCTATGCTCCCATTTAAAAAAGATCCGTAAATCCTCAGATAGCCTAGCCACGCGCTGGGGCTCTGCCGTGGGATCGATGCCTTGGCTCAGTGCATAGGCGGTGATGCCGCGGTACATCGCTCCGGTGTCGAGAAAATCAACACCTAGGCGTTGCGCTAACTGCCTGGAAACGCTGGACTTACCGGCTCCTGCGGGGCCGTCGAGGGTAATAATCATGCTCTTCATCTGTGCTATTGTACCTCTTTTTTTAATTTGTCGAATCAGCGGGTCTTTTCTTTATCTAGGCAACACCATGCCGGGGGAAGCAGTCATATCATTTTATCTAATAAAGGCTCGCTTTTTGTCCATTTTTTTGTTAAATTCTGCATCTGCTCACTTCTATTGCGTGGGCTAGAAGCAACGCCGTGTTGCCCAATAATCACTTTTTTTATGAGGAGCTACTGATGGCATTTTTCCGTAAGCCTAAGCAGCAAAGCACAACAGCGACCACGCCCAGCGAGCGTGGCCGAGGACGGGGTGACCCCCAGATTCAAGCCGAAACCTTGAGGATTGGCACCGCACTTTTAGCCAAAGCCCGGGGGAGTCAAAAAGGGCTTTTCTCTGCCAAATTCTGGTCGGACAAATTGATGGATTGGTCGATGAAAGACCAAGCCTTTAAGGTGCAACTTTTTCGTTTTGTAGATACTTTCCCGATGCTTAAGACCGCCGATCAGGTCCATGAACATCTGATGGATTATCTCACACAGCCTGGGGTCAAGCTACCCGCGGGGATGGCTTTGGGGCTGAAGACCGGGGGGCTACTGAAAAACACGATGTCTAAAACAATGACGCGTCAGATTCAGAGCATGGGTAAAAAATTTATTGCGGGTGTGGATGCCGAGGATGCGTTTCCAACGCTTGAAAAAATCTGGAAAAATGATTTAGCTTTCTCGGTGGACCTGCTAGGCGAAGCGTGTGTCTCTGATGCCGAAGCAGAAGTTTATCAGCACCGATATTTAGACTTGGTCAATACCTTGCCCGACAAAGTGAGCCAATGGGCAAGCAAACCCAGCCTAGAAACGGATCATCTTGGCGCTATTCCAAGAACCAACGTCTCGATTAAGATCAGCTCTCTCTACGCAAAAACAAACCCTATCGATTTTGAAGGTTCGTTGCGTGGGTTGATGGAAGCGATCTTGCCGATTCTCAGAGCAGCCAAAGATAAAGATGTTTTGGTCAATTTTGACATGGAACAATTTGAATATAAAGACCTCACACTTGAATTGTTTATGCGATGTTGTGATGAGGTTGATTTTACCGCTGGCATTGCTATGCAAGCTTATTTACGCTCTGGCAATGAGGATGCTCAGAAGATTATTGATTGGTCCAAGCGGACAGGCCGGCAAGTCACCGTGCGTCTAGTCAAAGGGGCGTATTGGGATTATGAAACGATTAACGCCGAACAAATGGGCTGGCCCGTGCCGGTGTGGTCTGTCAAACAAGATACCGATGCGTGTTTTGAGCGGATGACCAAGCAGTTCATCCAGGCCATGCCTCGCTCGGAAAAAGAAGGCGGCGTCAAGCTGGCGCTAGGTTCACATAACGTGCGATCCATCGCCTATGCCAAAGCGGTTTTGGATGCTAATGATTTGCCCACTCAAGCCCTAGAGCTTCAGATGCTTTATGGGATGGCTGATGAGTTGAAAGTGGCCGGCGCCGAAGCCGGATTCCGCATCAGGGAATATCTGCCCGTGGGAGAAATGATCCCGGGCATGGCTTATTTGGTGCGCAGGCTACTTGAGAATACCTCCAACGAGTCTTGGTTAAAAGCTGGATTTTTAGATAATGCATCGCCAGAGGATTTGCTCAAATCACCACACCGGACCGACGAGCAACAACAAGCCTTTGTAGACCCCGGCATTCAGCGCATCGCCGAGGCCAAGACGAGGCACCAATTATCCGATGCCCATCAAGACGTCGCGGATGGCAAAGCATTTTTCTCCTTGCCGATGCGAGACTTTTCCGATGCATCGGTGCGTCTCCAATTTCAAAAAGCGATAGACCAATGCACGGTGCAAAGCGTGCCTAATGACAGCAGCGTTGAGGATGCCAATCAAGCAGTAGACTCTGCATATCAAGCGTTTCCTGCTTGGCGAGATAAAGAACAAAAAGAACGCTCAGCCATCATGGTGCGAGCCGCGGAATTGATGGCAGCTCGGCGTGATGAACTTTCTAGCATTATTATTAAGGAGTCGGGTAAGCCTTGGGGCGAAGCCGATGCCGATGTTTGCGAAGCCATTGACTTCCTAGAATATTACGCGCGCAATGCGATGAAGTTGGCCAGCCCCGAGCGCCTAGGGCGATTTGTGGGTGAACTCAACGAACAGTGGTATCAGCCTCGCGGCGTCTCGGTGGTGATCAGCCCGTGGAATTTCCCTTTGGCCATCTGCGCGGGGATGACATCCGCAGCATTGGTCACGGGCAATACCGTGGTGGTCAAGCCCGCAGAACAAACCCCCGCCATCGCCAAAGTCATGGCACAGATTTTCTGGCAGGCGGGCGTGCCCAAGGAGGTGCTACATTATTTGGCGGGGGATGGGCAAACCGTCGGCGCGGCACTGGTCCGAGATCGGCGGGTTTCGGTGATCGCATTTACCGGCTCAAAAGCAGTAGGTCTAGATATCATCAAAGCAGCAGGCGTGACCGCTGAAGAGCAGCCATTTGTCAAAAAAGTGGTGTGCGAAATGGGCGGAAAGAATGCGATTATCATCGATGCATCAGCGGATCTTGATCAAGCGGTTCTAGGCGTGCGATATTCAGCCTTTGGCTTTTCGGGGCAAAAATGCTCCGCTTGTTCGCGAGTGATCGTAGTCGAATCTGCTCATGATTTGTTTTTGGAAAGATTAGTCCAAGCGACCAAGACGTTAGTCGTCGGCGACCCTTCATTGCCAGGCACAGACGTGGGACCCGTGATTGATGCCGATGCCGCAGCCAAATGTGCGACCTATATTGAAATCGGCAAGCAAGAAGGCCAACTCGCATTAGGGATGCCCGTGCCTCCCGGTGTTGCGGAAAAAATCGGTTTGCCGTTGGTGGGGCCGCATATCTTTTCGGGAATTAAACCGAGTCATCGGCTGGCCAACGAGGAAATTTTTGGTCCGGTTTTGGCTGTCATTAAAGTGCCCGATTTTGAGACAGCACTAGAGGTGGCCAACGCGACGGATTACAAACTCACAGGCGGAATTTATACACGCAAGCCGACCCATATTGATCGAGCTAAAAAAGAATTTCGCGTAGGCAATCTTTATATCAATCGCCCGAACACCGGAGCATTGGTAGGAAGACAGCCCTTTGGTGGATTTGGCTTGTCGGGCGTAGGTTCAAAAGCAGGCGGTGCAGATTACCTATTGCAATTTGTTGAGCCTCGGGTATGTACGGAAAACACCATGCGTTGCGGTTTTGCACCCGAGCTTTAAAAAATATATCGCGATTGAGATTTGAAAACACAAATATCGAGCCCCTTGAATTAAAACTCAAGGGGCTTTTTTTACGGGTTCTTTGACTTAATATGCTTCAGGGTTAGCCTTAGCTTTGCGATGGTGGTTAGGATTTTATAGCCGGCCTTGGCGCTGCCTAGGAGTGTGCCGCTGATTTTACTTTTCCCTCCACCTCGCATCCGATAGGGCACATCGACTTCGCTGCATTTTAGCCCCAAAGCTGCGGCTTTGTATTGCATTTCAACGGTCCAACCCCAGGTCTGATCTTTCATTTTCATTTTTTCTAAAGCTTCCCAGCGGACGATGCGCATGGGGCCTAGGTCGCTAAAACGCTTGCCTGTGCAGAGTTTAATGAGATGACAGCTTAGCGCATTGCCAAATTTTTGAATGGTTGATAAGCTTCGGGCTTGTGCATTTTTCACTCTGCTGCCTATGATCATATCGCATTTTTCTGTTACTAGTTTTTGGATAAGTTTTTCGAGATATGCCCAATCATCGGAGAGATCGGCATCTAAAAAAGCGACAGCTTGGGCAGCCAGTGCGGGGTTATTTTGATTTTCGATCCTGACATGGTCGATGCCTTTGAGACATGCTGCGCCGTAGCCTCGGATGGATTGGCAAACGACTTTGGCACCGGCTTGTTTGGCGATTTGTTTGGTTCGATCGGTGCTATTATTGTCTACGACCCAGATGTTGCG
This sequence comes from uncultured Phycisphaeraceae bacterium, assembly GCA_964609545.1. Classification (GTDB taxonomy): domain Bacteria; phylum Planctomycetota; class Phycisphaerae; order Phycisphaerales; family Phycisphaeraceae; genus CAZSSX01. The sequence continues at coordinate 8,083 of CAZSSX010000015.1, forward strand.
AAACAGCTTATTTTCTGGTGTTTGCTTTTGTTGAGCGGTGATTTGCTCGATCAGTTTTCCGATGGTTTGTTCTTCGTTAAATGCTGGTATAATAAGGTCTGTGATCATCGCGGTACCTTTCGGGGTGTTTTGAATATTTCT
>CAZSSX010000015.1:8323-21533 GCA_964609545.1 uncultured Phycisphaeraceae bacterium
TCAAATTTTATTTCGGGGTGATTGACGTTTTAGAGTAGTGAAATGGGGTCTACATCGATGGCGGTGTGGGTGTCTGCGATAAGCTGCTTGTGGTTTCTTAAGGTGGTGATGAGTTTTTGTAGATGAGAGGGATTGTTGGCGATGAGTTCGATTTGATTGCGGTGATAGTCTGCGATTCTGGCGATGGGACAGGGGATGGGGCCTATAATTTTGACGTTGAGTTTGAGCTGTTGCGATGCATTTTGAAGCTTTATTTGTAGTGTTTTAGCTAAATGTAATGATTTTTCGTGATTGGTGTGTCTGGTGACGATTCGGGTCATACGAGAGATAGGCGGGAGGTTTGCTTCTGTTCTGGCTAGGAGTTCTCGTTGTGCAAAGCTGTCGTAGTCGTGTTCCGCGGCTAGGCGTATGGTGGGCTCTTCGGGATTAAATGTTTGTAGGATGACGGCTCCGGGATGGTTGGCGCGGCCTGCTCTTCCGGCGACTTGGGAGATGAGCTGAAAGGTTCTTTCTGCGGCTCTAAAATCTGGCATGTTGATGGCGGTGTCGGCTGAGACGATGCCTACGAGGGTGACGTTGGGGAAGTCTAGCCCTTTGGCGATCATTTGTGTGCCGATGAGTATTTGTGTTTTTCCGTTTCTAAAATCGTTGAGTTGTTTTTCGTAATCTTTAGCTGTGCGCATCACATCGGAGTCCATGCGTGCGTGGGTGTAGTTTGGCATTTTGCGTTGTATTTCTTCTTCCACGCGCTGTGTGCCTAGGCCGAAGACGATTGTTTTTTTGTGACAGGTGGGGCAGGTGTTGGGTAGTATTTGTTGTGCGGTGCAGTGGTGGCAGCGTAGATAGCCTTGATTGGGCGCGGTGCTGTCTTTGTGATAAACCATGGTGGTATCGCAGTGGTTACATGTGAGTATGAATCCGCAGTTGTGATCTGGGCAGGCGATATAGTTGGCGTATCCTCTACGGTTAAGCAGGAGGATGACTTGGCGATGGTCTTGTGTGATGGTGCGGTGTATGAGGTTTTCTAGAGATTGGGAAAGCAGGTGTATGCCTTTGCGCAATTTTCTCTGCTGGGCCATGTCGACGATGGAAACTTTGGGCAATTTGGCATTGCCTACGCGCTGTGTGATTTTGATGAGATGGAAGTTTTTTTTGATTTGCGTGTTGTGGTAGGATTCGAGAGAAGGCGTCGCTGAACCTAGTATACAAGGTATTTCTGATATTTGGGCGCGTTTGATTGCGACATCTCTGGCGTTATATCGCGGGAGCTGATCCTGTTTATAGGAGGTGTCGTGCTCCTCATCGACGATGATCAGTTTTAGGTTTTTGATCGGCGCGAAAATCGCAGACCGTGCGCCTACGACGATGTTTGCTTTGCCTTGGTTTATTTTTTGCCATTGCTGATGTCTTTGTGTTGGAGTGAGTGCCGAGTGTAAGACGGCGACGTTTGAAAATCTCTCGTGAAACCTTGCAGCGGTTTGCGGGGTGAGGGATATCTCTGGCACTAAGATGATGGCGGCGGGTGGGTGAGATTCTGTTTGTTTTTCGGTATGAATCTTGATGGTGTTTTCTATGATGCGTAGATAGAGTTCTGTTTTTCCGGACCCGGTGACGCCTTGAATGAGGTTGACGTTGAAGCCTTGGTTTAGTCTGGGGGTGATTTGGTCGAGTGCTTTTTGCTGCTGTATGGTAAGTGTGAATTGACTTTCTGTTGTTTTTTTAGATGTTTCATTTTCATTTTTCCACTTTGAATGGGTGGTCATTTTTTGTTTTGTTTGTATTATTTTTTTGTTGATAAGTGATTTAAGTGGCGCCGAGGATTTGGCCTGGGCTTGCTGGGTGATTTGTTTTGCTTGGACCCAGCCTTGGGTGAGGGGGTCGCTGATTTGTGCTTGTAGAATTTGTATTATTTTTTTTTGTAACTTGGAAAGCTTGGGCAATTCCTCGGGGTTTTGCTGGTAGTGTTCTGCGATTTTGACGAATGTTTTGATAGATTGGCCTGAGGCTTTTTTGACCGCTGCGGGCAGCATGGTTTGAAGCGTCATGCCTAGTGGACAGCAGTAATATGAAGCTATCCATGAAGCGAGTTGGATGAGTTGTGGGGGGAGGGCTGTGGCGGATTTATCGGTGGAAGTAATGTCTTTAATTTTGTGCCATTTGTTTTTTGGAATGTCGCAGGTGGTGTCTATTTTGATGATGTATCCGGCGACGGGGCGGTTGCCTCTTCCTAGGGGGATGATTACTCTTGAACCCACGCGGAGGACGTCTTTGAGGTGGGTGGGGATGGCGTAGGTGAGACCTTGTATGGCGTCGATGGATTGTTCGATGGCTATCTGGGCGAAGTGCGATGGTGCTTTGCGTTGCGGGTGGATATCAAAGAGGAAAGCCATGGTGATAGGGTAGTGTGTCTTTGCGTATTGGGCAAGGTTGATGAGGGTGTGATTTTTGTATCTTTTTTTATTTTTTCAAAAGGGCTTAGCACCAGGGCGCTTGCTTGGTATTTGCTTTGATTTGGAGTGTTTCGATGTGTATCGCTTTTTGTGTATCATCGCTAATTTCTAGGTAAATCCCGCAGAGCCTAGGGTCTTCTTGCGCCACGTCGAAGGGTGCGGGCATGTTTGTGGTCATGTGTTTGAGCACGCGTTTGATGTCTCTGCCTAGGATTGATTCTTGCGGGCCGCACATGCCTAGGTCTGTGATATAGGCTGTGCCTTTGTTGAGTATGCGCGGGTCGTTTGTTTGTACGTGTGTGTGTGTGCCGAAGACGGCGGAGACTCTGCCGTTGAGATACCATCCGATGGCTTGTTTTTCGCTGGTTGTTTCGGCGTGTATTTCGGCGATGATGATAGGGTTTTTATCTGGTATTTGAGCGAGTATTTCATCGGCGCATTGGAAGGGGCATGATGCGGGCAAGTGGTTCATGAAGACGCGGCCTAGGAGTGTGAAGATGTATATGTTTTTGGATGGCGTTGTGGGGGTGGGGGGTATGATGAGTTTCATGAGTGTTTTGCCGATGGCTTTTTTTGAAAGATTGGCGGGTCTAATAATGTTGTTTTCTTGTTCTAATGTTTTGGTGATGAGTTGTTTTTTGTAGACGTGATCTCCGAGCGTGATGGCGTCTACGCCGTAGTTGCAGATTTTGCGGTAGAGCTCTGGTGTTAGACCGGTGCCGTTTGCCGCGTTTTCGGCGTTTGCGATGATCAGATGTGGGTTAAATTTTTCTTTGAGCTGTGGGATAATTTGATTGACCGCTTGCCTGCCGGGCGTTCCGACGATGTCGCCTAGGATGATAATTCTGGTGCTCATACTTTTGCTGCCTTGCTTGATCGTGGGATATTTTTTTGTGAATAGAAGTCTATAAAAAAACCTCGTATTTTTGATACGAGGTTTGGAAAAAAGTGGAGCAGAAGGGGATCGAACCCATGACCTCATCACTGCCAGCGATGCGCTCTCCCAACTGAGCTACTGCCCCTGTTCTTGCTTGAATCTCTGATTAAGCAAGGGGTTAAACATTATAGATAAGATTTGATAAATTACAATGTTGCTGTTTATTCACAATTTGATTGGCGGTTTTGTTTGTGGATATCGTGATTGGGGGGGTGCCTTCGGCGGGAATGGGGTGAGGGTGGAGGTGTTTTTGGGGTTGGGCGATGTGTAAAGAGTGGCGGGGGGGGTACTCTGGCTATTCAAATGGTTTTAAATTTGTTATAATTTGTGGATGATTTTCTTGAGCGGATTTGCTTGAGGATCGGATGTCTGACGGAGCCTTCCATGTCGCTACAACAAGATTTGTATGCTTTTTTCCTAATCGATCAAACTTTGCGGGGATTGCGTTCACGGCTTGATGCCGCGACGCGTCGTCTCTCTGCCCAGAGCAAGAAACTGGTGCAGCTGGAGAAGCAGCGGGAGGAGCTTAACGAAGCCTATAAGTTTGCCCAAGCCAAAGCTTTTGAACTAGAGGGTGTCGCCACCGATGCCGATCTACGTGCGAGTAGCCTGCGTGAGAAGATGAATTCGGTGACAAATAATAAAGAATACTCGGCGCTGCTGCTTGAGGTCAATACGCTGAAGATTGAAAAATCGAAGAGCGAAGAAAGCGCGTTGGTTCAATTAGGCGAGGTCGATCGTTTAAAGAAACAGCTTGATACGCTGGATACTGACATTGCTGAGCGTAACAAATTGATTGCGGTCAGTGAAAATGAAGTAAAAAACTCACGCGAAGAAGTTGGCGATCGCTTGGACGAGGTGATTGCCGAGCGTGAGCAGGCTGCTGCGGCGCTGCCCGCTGATTCGGTGAAGCTTTATGATCGTGTCTCTGATATGCATGATGGCGAAGCGCTTGCTCCTATTATTGAAGAAAATAAACGGCGGCAAGAGTACACCTGCGGCGGTTGTTTTATCGGTATTCCCTTCGAACGATTGAACGTTTTGATGGGACATTGCGAGGAATTGATTTCTTGCCCCTCGTGCCAACGTATTTTATATGTCGGCGATGACCTACGAGAAGCGATGGCGCCTAAATAAATCGTATTTAGAGAGGGGGGATAATTAGCATTTTTACGTTTTGTTCTTGCGTGGATGTCTCTTGTGCTGCTATGATATGAATAAGCTTTCTGCGGATGGTTTTGTGATTAAATTGCGAAAGGCAGCGTCAATGAACGACGAAAATAATAATAGCGATCAACGGGGGAACAAGCCGGGTTTTACTTTAGGCACGGGTTTGGCGTTGATTATTTGGGGGATTGGGCTGATCGTTGTGGCGGGCGGGGTCTATGTGATTCGCGCTGGGCATATGTCTTATGTGGGTGTTGAGATGGGGGATCCTAACGCTAACGCTTATCGAGCGGTTGCTTTTGGGGTAATGATTGTTTTAGCTTGCTTGGGGTTTGCGCTGTTATGCTCGGGCTGTTTGCGATGGTCGGTGACGGAGCCGATTTTGCGTGATGCGAAGCGCACAAGCCTGCGCGTTGAGCAGATTGCGCGGGTGTTGCCCGTGCTGTCGGACCGGGCATTATTGAGTGAAATTTCTAAACGCATTGCTTTTCGCGAAAAAGATCGGGAGACCCTTCGCCGAGCGATTCAAGAAGATATCGACAAGGGAGACTTTGAAGCGGCGCTATCTTTAGTTCATGATATGGCAGATAACTACGGCTATATCGAGGAATCAGAGCAATACCGCGATCAAATTTTACTGGCGCGGCATGAAAATACAGAGCGCCGGATTGATTTGGCGATTAAAGATCTTCAGCGACTGATTGGTGCGTGTAATTGGACCAAAGCGTTTCAAGAAGCGGGAAAAATCAATCGTTTATTTCCCGATTCATTGCGTGGGAAAATGCTAGGGAAAATGGTGAGCGAGGCTTATGAAATTTTCAAAGGCGGATTAGGCAATAAAATTACCCAGGCTGAGCAGGTGGAGGATGTCGATAGTGCTTACCGCTTACTGCGCGTGATGGATATTCATTTGACCGCTGAAGAAGCCCTGCCTTATCGTGAGCTTGCCAAGCGTGTGGTGAAACGTAAGCGTGAAAAATTGAATTTACAATTTCGCCTAGCGATGGAATCCGAAAATTGGGCGGAAGGCCTGCGCATCGCAGAACTGGTGATTCGCGAATTTCCTAATTCGAAAATGGCTGCGGATGCGCGAAAAAGTCTGGAAGATTTACGCGCGAAAGCTGTGGCTGTAGGCGGCGGGGCTTGATCATCCGGGGTTGGCGTGGTGTTGTGATGAAGATGAATCTGTTAACCTAAATAGCGCATTGCGGTGCGCTTTTTTTAGGGATGAAGGGTTAAGTTCTATGAGTATGATTCCTTTGAGTAAGCCCGACATTACCGATGTGGAGATTGAGAGCGTCGTCTCTGTTTTGCGTAGTGGTCGCTTGAGCATTGGCCCCGTGCAGCAGGAATTTGAACAATTGATCGCGAAACGTACCGATCGGACGCACGGGATTGCTGTAAATTCTGGGACTTCAGCATTGCATCTGATTTTATTGGGACTGGGCATTGGCGCTGGTGATGAAGTGATTACCACACCCTTTAGTTTTGTGGCCTCCGCCAACTGCATCTTATACGTAGGCGCTAAGCCTGTATTTGTCGATATCGATCCGGTTTCGTTGAATCTCAATCCCGACCTGATTCAAGCCGCGATTACCGAACGAACCAAAGCCATTATTGCCGTCGAAGTATTTGGCAACCCTTCACACATGGACCGCATCGCTCAGATTGCGGGGAAGCATGAAATTCCGTTGATTGAAGATAGTTGCGAGGCGTTGGGTGGTGTTTATAAAAATCGCCCGGTGGGTTCGTTCGGCCGTGCCGCGGTGTTTGGGTTTTATCCCAACAAACAGATCACCACAGGCGAGGGCGGAATGATTGTCACAGATGATGACCGCTTAGCTCATTTTTGTCGCTCAACCAGAAACCAAGGCCGAGGCGATATGTCCGAAATGCAAACAACGGGCAATGGCAGCGCTTACGGGAACGTCTCGGGATCTTTTTTATCCCATACCAGGCTGGGCTATAATTACCGCATGAGTGAATTGACCGCAGCACTAGGCGTGGCGCAGATGGGCCGATTGGACGAATTATTGGCCAAACGGCGTGAAATTGTACACATGTATCTAAGCCATCTCATGGATTGGGATGACATCCTACTACCCAATATGCCCACAGGCGAGACGGATTTAGCCAGTTGGTTTGTATTTGTGGTGCGCCTGAACGACACGTATGGCACGGTGGAGCGAGATCGCATTATTCGCGGAATGCATACCCACGACATCGGCGCATCCAATTATTTCCCCTGCATTCATTTACAGCCGTTTTATCGGAATGACCATGGCTTTGCCCCAGGCATGTTTTGTGTAGCAGAGAGTGTTTCGCAGCGCACCATCGCGCTTCCTTTCCATACTGGGCTGGATGAAATTCAAGTTGAGCAGGTTTGTCATACGCTTAAATTGATGATTGATCGTGAGCACTATTTACGTGATAAGTAGTTTTTTTGCGATTTTTTTAACGTCACTAATCAAGTTATCCTGTCATTCTTTTTCGTGAATTTGGGGGGTGGAGTTGGTCGATAGAATCATTGTGTGCCGAGGAAACGAATCGGCATTGATTTTATCGATTTTATATTTGATCAAAGGATATGATTATGGGTACGAATGAAAACGCGTCGGGGAGTGTGGAGGGACCGTTGCTCAGTGAATTTCGCGATGATCCCGATTTACTTGAGTTAGTCGAATATTTTGTGGAAGAAATATCAAACACCGCAGAAAAATTCCGGGCCGCTAGCCAAGCCCAAGATTTAGAAGTCCTAAGCCGACTCTCGCATCAGCTTAAAGGCAGTGCCGGAGGCTATGGCTTTACACCCTTGACAGACTCCGCGCGTGTGGTAGAAAATGCGGTCTTAGCAGGCGAAGATTTTTCCGAGATTCAGAAAAATGTGGATGAATTGATCGCGCTGTGCCATCGCGTCGCATTGGATTGATAGGTCGGTGAGGCATGTCTTATGCAAAAAATATTACTCATTGATGATTCGGTGGAATTTTGCAAATTGATTGCCGAGAGTCTTTCGACTTTTGGTGTGACTTTAGAAATTGCTCACTCGGGCGAATCGGGGTTATTGCTTTTAGAAAATTGCCGCCCGGATTTGATTCTACTAGACAATGAAATGCCGGGGATTAGCGGAACTGATGTTTGCCAAATGATTCGCAAAGACTCTGCATTTAAAGATATTCCGATCATTTTTCTAACAGCCAAAACGGATCGACAGCATATTCTAAAAGCCTTTGAAGCCGGCTGCTGGGACTACGTGACCAAGCCTTATGACAGGCGTGTTTTACATGCTCGGATTGGTTCTGCTCTTAAAAATCAGCGTTTACTGAAAACCCTGAAGAGGCGTGTGCTAACCGATAGCCTCACGGGGCTGAATAATCGCGTCGCGTTTTATGAAAAAGCAGAGCGCGCGATTGCTAAATGTACAGAGAATGGCACCCGAGGAGCGGTGGTGTTTATAGACCTAGATCGCTTTAAATGGATCAATGATTACTATGGTCATGAAGCGGGAGCGCAGATCCTAAAGCATGTGGCAAATGTATTAAATGATGCCGTCTCAGCTTATGTGAATCGGTATTTCCCCCAAGACACGGGCAAGCTTGATCGGACTTGCATTGCCCGCATGGGGGGCGATGAATTTTTGATTTTACTGGATGAAATGAAACTGGTGGGTATGGCTGTTGATCTCGCCAAGGAGATCGTAAATGCATTAGCCAGCCCCTTGGTTTTAGGGGGGAAAGAAATTGTCTTTGGGGCAAGCGCTGGCATTGCGATGATGGACGCAGAACTTGCAGATCTGGACCAAATTATCTTTCAAGCTGATACCGCGATGTATGAATCTAAACGCCGTGGCCGTGGGAAGGTGAGTGTTTTCGATGCGTCGATGAGTCGCGATTTACGCCACGCGCTGGAATTAGAAAAGGCCCTGTCGGATGCGATAGGTACCGATGAAATTTTTGCGTGTTATCAACCGATTATTTCCTTACAAAATGGGCAAATAACAGGTGTTGAATCATTGGCCAGATGGGAACGCAGCGGGAAAGAAGTCGTTGGCCCAGAAACATTTATTCGGATCGCAGAGGAAACGGGCCTCATCAATAGCCTGACAGAGAGATTGGTCAAGCAGTCGTGCATGTTTTTTAATCACTGGGCTGGGGCAGAACCGCGATTAAAAGAGGTAAAACTTTTTATCAATATTTCGATGGTTTATTTGAGAAACCCCGATTTTGTGACCTCATTTTCAGCTATTGTAGAAGCGTGTGGCGTTGAGGCATCTCGGATTGTGGTTGAAATTAGCTACACCAATTCAGGCGCTGATGAAGACCTCTTGGTTAAACATCTTAAAGGTTTGAAAGCGCGCGGTTTTTTAGTGGCGCTGGATGATTTTGGGAGCGAAAAAACTTCCCTAGGCATGCTCACCAAACATGCCGTGGATTATGTGAAAATAGATCCCATGTTTGTAGAAAAAATGTTGGAAGATCGTAAAGAATTAGCCATCGTCAAATCCATTATTGATCTTTCACATAGCTTGGATATTCAGGTCATTGGTGAAGGCGTCGAACATATCGACCAAGCCACGCGCATTCAAGTTTTAAATTGTGACATGGCCCAAGGATACTGCTTCAGCGGGCCTCTCACTGAAAAACAAGTGAAAAAATATTATGAAGAAAAGTTTTAAACTGTTGGTGGCGGATACTTAGTTCATATATTTCTGCACCGGCGCTTTGGGATTGAGAAGCAGTGCTTGTTTCGCCGCTGCTTGTGCTTCTTTGTGACGCTTAAGCATCTTCGAAATCGCAGCCAGTCGCTGAAAGTTTTGCCATCGGTCGGGTTCTAAAATGGACAAGGCTTTAAGGTGTAACCGTGCTTGTTCTACTTCTTTGAGCCTTAAGCAGGCAGTGGCGATGCGTTCGCGCGCCGCCGGATTATAGGGATTTCGAGTGATAAAGGCCATCGCATATTTTTTGGTGTTGGGGGCATCTTTTAATTGCTCATACATCTTGCTCAGCTGATCAGCCCAAGTATCGGTTTGGCGGTCTAATCGATTCAGTGCTGCAAGGGTCGAAAGCAAAAGTGACATGTCTTGTTTTTTTTCCGCGATAAGTAGCAGTTGATGATGCGCCCAAAGGCCATAAGGCCTAAGCTGCGCGAGCCGCTTAAGATGTTTTTCAAGACCGGAGAGGTTATCACGCGCAATGTCTTGATCAATAAAATAACGAACCACAGTGGCGTTATTCATATATTGCTTCTTGAGCTTGGCCAATGCTTCAGGCGTAGGTGAAATCTCCTCGTTAGAAAGCGTATCGATGATGTCCGCATCATCTTTGGTGCTTAGCCCCCATCTCTTAATTTCCTTGGCCGCCCATTTTTTGAAGTGCGTCATAAAAGCCTCAGGCTCTAGATTTGTGATGGCTTTGATGCCTTGCGTATTGGTATATCCTTTGGCATAAAGTTGGTTGAGCTTGATGATGGCGTCTTGCCCATAGGTTTGTGTGATGTATTGGACAAACCAGTTGCCTTGCGCGTAGGCTTGCCCTCGATCCTCTGCCTTTTTGGGGGTGATAAATGCCCAGCTGATTTGTTCAAGGGTAAAAAGCTCATCGGCGTTATATTTTGAAACCAAGAGATTACATCTTTTTTGGAAGTAACCGTTGTTAGGCTCGACGGAGACCGCGCACGCCTCGGTGAACCAGTGTGGCGTTTTAAATTGCGTCATGTTTAAGGTCACCGTGTGCGCGAATTCGTGCGTGAGTGTGTCATGCCAATTGTAAAGCGTCATATTCTTGGCGCTAATCCGTGGCGGGTCGATGGCGATGATATCTCCCGTGCATGCGGCAAACGCGCCGATCTCATTACTGCCAGTGATTCGGATCGCGAATTTTTTATGATCGGGCATAATCTCGATCGTGGTTCTGTTTTTGGGTTGATACTTAAACCGCTTAGTGACATGATCGTAAATGCCTTCGATGTGCAAGCTGATGTCGATAGCCAGCACCTCGTCGATACCAGGTTTGTACTTGATGTCAAAGTGTTCCGTAGAAATAACCGTAAAATCTTTGAGGCTAGCCATGAGGTTAAGTTGATTAGTCACGCTCGGATTGAAAGGGTTCAACTTTTGTGCGATTTTCAGTTGCAGCATGGCCTGCTTTTCATCGCCTTTTTGCATAAGCATTAAACCCAACGCCACGTGCGGGCTGGACCAATTAGGCTGAAGTTTGATGGCTTGCTGTAGAAATTTTTCAGATTGATCGTAATAACGCGCTTTACTTAACAGCGTGCCGATCGTGTTGTAGATTTCAGCATTTTGTGGCGACAGCTTGTGGTATTGCCCAAGCGTCTTTTCTAAATTTTGAGGCTGATCCAGCAGCGCGTAGAGGGCTGCTTTTAAAATAAGCGCTTGGCGATGTGCCGGGTACTTCTTTAAAATCTGAGCCGTGATTTGAAACCCTTTGGCATAGTCTTTTTTGGCGATGAGAATCTGTATGTGCAGCAGCTTGGCTAGGATGTGCTTGGGCATAATGGCGTTAAGCTTATCAATGCACGCTTGGGTTTCTTTAAATTTGTAGTAGTGCAAAGAAAATTGCCCGTATTGGTACCAAGCCAGCGCATTTTTCAGGTTGAGGGAAATCGTTTTTTTTAATTGCGAAGCCGCAGCTTTTGCGTTGCCATTAGCCTGTAGCAACTGGGCAGTGATCTGGGTGGCAGGCCAATACATCGGATCGATGTCATTTTGCACCGTGGTAAAATGATTGAGCGTGTCTTGATAGTCTTTGCCAGGTCTACCCTCAAGAACATTTCGCATCATACGAAGCTGGCCGATATAGGTGGCTTTGGCTGGTGAAATCTCATCGTAGTCGACATCCGTGATTGAAAATTTTTGTGTTTCTTTTAATGCTAACTTGTATTGCCCCAGCGTTTGATAGGCTTGCGCCTTGAGTAAGGTCGCGTGTGGGTCTTTGAGATTTTCTAAAAGTTTAATGGCTTTTTGAGGCAGACCCTGCAAAAGATAAGCTTGTGCAGTTAATTGTGGCTGGGTTTGTTTGGTATAAAGTTGCGGGGCATCGAGTTGGTATGTTTGCAATGCGATCGCTGCTTTTTCATTAGGCGTAAGATCGGGAATCTCTGACCATAAGCCGTGAAAAATCATAATCTGTCGCACCTCAACCGGATCCAATGTAGGCGATTCTAAATATTTGGTGACGCGTGTGGAGGTTTCTAAATCGCTCAGGGCTTGCCCTACAGCAGGCTGAACATTGAAAGAAAAGAAAGAGATTGCCCATAAGATGATGACGAGGTTATAATGCTTTTTCAACGCATGACTCCATAGGGGATTGCCTTGGTGTTTCATAAAAACAGATTATACTATGTTTAGGACTGTGATGATGGCTGGATTTGTTCTAAAAATTGGTAATTATTCTTTCCCGGCTGTAGACGCTGGCATTTATCTCAATCACGCGGGAGTGGCGCCACTCTCGGGCGTTGCCTTAGAGGCGCTCTGTACCTATGCCAAACAAGCAAGCCAATCCGCTTATGTAGGCTGGGATTGGTACGATCGCTGCAACCAAATCAAAAATGATTTGGCCAAGCTCATTGGGGCAGCAGATGGCCACTCCATCGCCTTTGTACCCAACACTTCTACGGGCTTAAACCTAGTGGCCAACGGCATTGACTGGCAGCAAGGCGACAGCGTCGTCGTCACAGCAGCAGAATACCCAGCCAATCGCTATGTCTGGGATCATCTAGCCAAGCGAGGCGTCAAAGTCATTGTCGTGAGCCAAGTCGAGCATGGCGTCATTGAGGTAGACCGCCTCTGCGATGCCATTGAAAACAAAACCCGAATTGTTTCGATATCACACGTCCAATATAGCTCCGGATTTTGTATCGACCTAAAGCCCATTAGCCAAAGAGTCCATCAAGCAGGCGGGTATCTTTGTGTGGATGGCATTCAAAGCGTGGGCGTGATGCCTGTCGATGTCGTGAACATGGGCATTGATTTTTTCACCGCAGATGGTCACAAATGGTTGCTAGGACCAGAAGGCGCTGGCTTTTTTTATTGCCGACCCGATTTATTAGAATGGCTTGAACCTAGCGTGGTGGGGTGGCTCAATGTGGTGAATCCTTTTGACTTTGGCACTCACCGTTTTGAATTTGCCAAAACAGCGAGGCGCTTTGAAGCCGGGACTTACAACATCGGCGGCCAATTGGCCCTAGGCGCGAGCGTCGCGATGATGCTTGATCTAGGAATTGAAAATATTTGGCAAAAGGTTTTGTCCTTGACAGATTATCTTTGCCAAGGGTTGATCGCCAAGGGATACCATATTTTTAGCCCGCGTGACCAAGGACAAAAATCAGGCATTGTCGTTTTTGAAAAACAAAGCCTACCCAACCTAGACAGCATCATCCATGAGCTAAACAAAGAGGCAATCGTCATCGTCTCGCGTGGCGGACGATTGCGCGCAAGCCCTCATTTTTATAACACATATCAGCAGCTCGACGCATTACTTGCCCTGTTACCCTGACCATCAATACCACTTTATTTAAGTAGCGAAGAGTCATGGCGCGGGCCTAGGCTAACTTCCACTCAGATTAAAATGAAGACGTAGGTTTGTTGGCCCGATGCTTTTTCGCGGGCGATTTTTTTAGCGTTGAATTGGATTGC
>CAZSSX010000016.1:0-21511 GCA_964609545.1 uncultured Phycisphaeraceae bacterium
AAAGAAAAAAAACCCTTCTTCCTATACCTAGCCTACCAAGCCCCCCATGACCCCCTCCAAGCCCCCGCCCAAGTCATCGCCAAATATCGCGGCAAATATAAAGTAGGCTACCAAACCATCGCCGACAAACGCTACGCCAAACAAATCAAACTAGGCCTATTTGACCCCCGCACCCAACGCAGCAAGCCCACTTATAGAAATTGGAAAACACTCACCCAATCCCAACAAGATCAAGCCGACCTCAAAATGGCGGTATACGCAGCCATGATCGACCGCATGGACCAAAATATTGGCCGTGTCCTGAAAAAGCTTCAAGAGATGGGCCAGCTGGAAAATACGCTGATTTTATTCGCATCCGACAACGGCTGCTCCAGCGAAACACCTCGACTCAAAGGAACAGGACCCATCGGATCAATGCAAAGATGGGCCAGCCTAGGCAAAGACTGGGCAAACGTCAGCAATGTCCCCTTCCGCTTCTACAAAAATTACAGCCACGAAGGCGGCATCAACACACCCGTCATCGCCTATTGGCCCAAAGGGATTAAGCAACCCGGGCGCATTAACGGAAAAGTCTGCCACTTTATTGATGTCATGAAAACCTTCGTAGACCTCACCCAAGCCAAATACCCCAAAACATTTCAAGGCAAAAAAGTACTGCCAATGGAAGGCGAAAGCTTTGTAGATGTCCTAAAAAATCGCGAAAAAGCCCGAAAAACAGACCTCTTTTGGCAATGGCGAAAGGGTAAAGCAGTATGGAGCGGCGATTGGAAAATCGTCGCTTGGCAAAACCAATGGGAACTCTACAACATGAAAAACGACAAAACAGAAATCCATAACCTCATCCACAAAAATCCCGCCAAAGCCAAACAGCTCATCCAAAAATTCAACGCTTGGAAAAAACGAATCAAAAAACAACTCAACAAAAAAAATCCACCAAAATAAAAAAACACCCGCAACACAAACCCAAAACAACGACGATAGACAATTAACCCGCCAAGGCTTATGATGCCCCCCTATGTATCCCTTTGAGTTTATCCTCGTTTTTGTATTAGCCTATGCCATTGTCGTGGCTTTAGGCACCATAAAACTCCTGCACCTTTTGCTCTATCCCCAGCGCGTGACCTACGGCACTGCACTGGGCAAAGACTGGCCGACCCAGCCCAAAGAACTAAAACTTAACGCCATCGAACATCTTTATCAATTAGCTGACGGCACCCAAACCCCCGCCTGGGAAATCCAAGGCCAAAAACCCGATGGCCCGATTATTATCATCACCCACGGCTGGTCTTCAGGACGATATATCAGCTTAATGAAAGCACCACTTTTTACCCCCTATGCCGCCAAAATTATGATTTACGACCTCAGGGCCCACGGCGATCACACCGCCAAACGCTCCCTCCTAGGCACCCAAGAAACCGATGATTTACTAGAACTCATACAAAAACTCGACACCGGACAAAAGCGTTTTATTTTAGTCGGAACTTCCATGGGCGCGGGCATTAGCATCGCAGCGGCCAGCCGCGATTTCCAAGCCGGGCACAATCGTATCTTAGGCGTCTTTGCCGATGGGCCTTATAATGACCCCCTTGAACCGATCAAAGGCCAGATGCGTTTCCGCAAAATGCCCGTCTTCCCCATGGTGCACCTTGCCTATTATCATTTTAAATTTTGGCATAATAATCTCAAGGATTTTCATCGCGCAGCCCACGCCAAACAAATCCCCGTCCCGTTGTTTGTCGTCCACGGAGACCAAGACCCCATCTGCCCCTTGGACGAAGCCAAGCTCATTGTTAATGCCGCCCCAAAAGGCCATCTAACCCTTTTCCCCGGGGGAAAGCACGGCGGCCTGGCGAGTTTAGACCTCCCCTTATACCAAAAAACCTTAGCATCCTTTTTCCAATCTACCCAAAAAGAACAGCCCCATGATCAATAAAGAATCCCTTGCTTCCCGATTAGAAGTCACACTACTAAAAGCAGATGCAACCCCGCAGGATATTTATCAGATGGCCCATCAAGCCGACCAGCTTGGCTGCGCCAGCGTTTGCGTCAACGGGGTTTATGTCGCCCAAGTCGCCAATCAATTGCAAGGCAGCCAAACCCACCTCGGCGCCGTGGCCGACTACCCCCTAGGCAGTTCCAAAGCCACCATCAAAGCCATTGCCGCCACAACCTTAGCAAAAGATGGCGCCACCCAAATCAATATCGTAGCCCATCTGCCCCACCTGCTCCGAGCCGATTTACAAGCAGCCAAAGCCGACCTGATCCAAGTGACCAAAGCCGTCCGAAGCTACCGCTCCGATACCCTCATTAAAGTCATCATCCATGCCCACGCCCTCCTCGCCGGAGTCTCCCAAGATCAAGGCCAGCATCGCTTGGCCATCGCCTGCCAAGCCGTCCGAGAGATCGGCGGCGACTTTATCAAAACCGCACCAGAAGCCCACCAATCAGCCGCAAAAAGTATCCCAATCATACAATCACTCAAGACACACGCCATGGGTTTATACCTGCAAGCTTCCAGCCCCATCAAGACCTATCACCAAGCAGCCCAACTTATCCAAGCCGGAGCCGACCAGTTGGCCAGCCCCTACGCTTTTGAAATACTGCGGGATTGCTCCCCAGCCAATACAGGAAAAATATCATGAACGGATTTGATCTTCAAAATGTAACCATTGGCCCCGACAAGCTCACCATTATCGCCGGGCCTTGCTCTGCCGAGTCGTATGATTTATGCATGCAGATCGGCAGTCACCTGCAAGCCTTATGTCAAAAATATAACTTTGGCTATATCTTCAAAGCCAGCTTCGACAAAGCCAACCGCTCCTCCATCCAAACCCCCCGAGGCCTAGGCATCGACCAAGGCTTAACCCTCATCAACAAAGCAGCCCGCGCCCTAGGCTGCCCCTGCACCACCGACATCCACGAATCCCACCAAGCCCAAGCCATCGGCCAAGCAGTAGATCTAATCCAAATCCCCGCCTTTTTATGTAGGCAAACCGACCTACTACTAGCCGCCGCCAAAACCCAACGAGCCATCAATGTCAAAAAAGGACAGTTCCTCTCCCCCCTAGAAATGAGCAGCGTCGTACAAAAACTCGAAGAAGCCCGCGCCCAAGACAACGGCATCATCCTCACCGAGCGAGGCACTTTTTTCGGCTACCATCGGCTCGTCAATGATTTCATCGGGCTAGCAGACATGATGGACCTCAATTATCCCGTCTGTTTCGATGTCACCCATTCCACCCAACTCCCAGGCGGCGCCTCACAGCAAGGCGCCAAAATCACCGGCGGCAGACCCGATCGCGCCGCCATGCTAGCCAAATGCGCCACCGCAGCGGGAGTCCCCGTCCTCTTCTTAGAGACCCATCCCAACCCCAGCCAAGCATTATCCGATGGCGCGACCATGCTCCCCTTAGATCAGCTAGATGTTTTATTCGCCCAGATCCAAGCCATCTATCACGCTGTGAATGGATAAACTTTTTTAAATACTTTTTAATCTTTTTGAATCTGCACCCAGCCTCGCGCAAGACGCGCCGGATAGCTTTTCACCGCAATCCGAGGGTTATCCGTGCATTGCCCCGAGCAGGTATCAAAATACCAATCATGCATCGGACAAGTAACAATTCCCCCCGCATCCAACAGCCCCCCAGATAGACTCGCCCCAGCATGCGGACAATTATCATCCATCACCCGCACTTGGCCATCATGCAAAAAGACAGCGTAGCCATGCTCCTCAACCACCACATACTTACCCGTGCCCCGCGGGATTTGATTCACCGGACAAAGTTCAATCCATCGGCTTGGCATGATCAGCTTTCTTCTTTTTGAGTGTTTGCTTAAGGGCTTTAAGATCTTCCTCAAGCTGGGTAAGCGTTTTGGCACTTGATCGCAACGCTTTGTATTTCTCAATGTAGTACTGGCCCTGCTCAACTTGCTGGGCTTTGATATACCAATGCGCCGCGTACTTAGCTAGCCTCCAGTCTTGAGGCTTATCATAAAACGCATTGGCGTAAAGATCCGCCGCCAAATCGGGGCGCATCGTCGCTTCATAAACTTTGGCCGTGTCAGCCAAAACCGCTAAACTTTGGCGATCTTTAATATTGATGCGCCCAAGCACCGCCAGCGCCGTCATATAATTGCCATCCAATCGGTAAAGCTCCGCCAAGCACCGAGTGTAGCGTATCTTATCTGAACCAGAAGCAAGCTTATTCGCGTGAAGGATCGCTTGCATCGCATCTTGCACCGCCAAAAGATACTGTTTTTGCATCTTATAAAGCTCTGAACGCACATAGTACGCCCGATGCAGGTACTGGTCCGAAATAGACTCGCCCGCTTCAAGCCCATCACCCCGAATCACATCATCAAGCAACTTTTTAGCCAAGCTCCATTTCTTCTCATAAAGATACGCATGGGCCAGAAAAACTCGAAAAATCTTTTTATCAGGCCGCAAATCAATCGCCCGCTGATAATATTGCTCCGCATAACCATATTTTTTAATCTGAAAAGCACAGGTCCCCGCGTTGGCCAAAAGCTCCGGCTGATCACTCTGCGTATCCAAAGATTGCTTGAAAGATTGAAACGCCAACTCCCATTGCCGCGTTTCATACAAACCATGAGCATAAAGCCGAATCAGCTTATAATCCTCTGGATACCGCTGCGCATATTGCTTAGCCTGCTCCAGCCACAAACTCAAATCTTTTTGATATTCCAGTAAATTTTGGAAATGTGTCGCTAATTTTTCGTACTCAGCCGCGGAAAGCCTCGTGTTAGCCTCACCCGATGTATCCTCCCCTTGCCCACAACCAGCCAACCCAACCACCAAGCAGATACAAAAAATCAAACTCGAACAATAACCCCAATGCCCATATCTCTTCCTTTGGTTCATCAACGCATCCCCTTAAAGCTATTTCTGGTGAGAGGTTATCACGGGCTCATTAGGCGTGGCCAATTCTTTAACGCCCCATCGATAGCAGTAAAAAACAATCACACAAGCCACAAGACCCAGCAGAAAAAAGCTAATCACCACAACCTTACCACTCTTGCTTTTCTTGCCTGTTTGATCTTTTAAACGGGTACTCATCGCCTAAGGATACCCACTTTCAGCCAAATCACCAAGCCTAGCCTCTAAAAATCACCCACCAATCCAGCCAATTACCATATTGATGGTGATTTAGCCTCGCCTTTATGCTATAATGCTTCGCTCGGTCGTTTGCACGCGACTGATTTTTTTTAGGACCCAACCCTAACCCACCCACGAGGGATCTCCATGTCAACTGGTAACATTCGTAACATCGCAATCATCGCTCACGTCGACCACGGCAAAACCACCCTAGTGGACCAATTACTCTACCAATCAGGCATGTTTCGCCAAGAAGACCTCGATAAACTCGCCGGCGGCCAACATAACCTCATCATGGACTCCAACGACCTAGAACGAGAACGCGGGATCACCATCCTAGCAAAAAATTGCGCCATCGATTATACCAACCCACAAACAGGCGACACCTCCAAAATAAATATCATCGACACACCAGGACACGCCGACTTTGGCGGCGAAGTCGAACGCGTCCTCATGATGGCAGATGGCGTCTGCCTCGTCGTCGATGCCTTCGAAGGCCCCATGCCCCAAACCCGATTTGTCCTAGGAAAAGCCCTTTCCTACGGCCTAAAACCCGTCGTCATCATCAACAAAGCAGATCGCCCAGACGCCCGCCCCGAACAAGTCGTCGATGAAGTATTCGACCTACTCGTCGATCTCGACGCAAATGATGATGCACTAGATTTTCCCATTATTTACGCATCAGCGAAAAACGGATGGGCCTCAGACGAGCCAGGCGTCGTCGGCGAGAATATGCAACCAGTCTACCAAGCCATCATCAAACACATCAAACCCGCCGAATTTGACCCCAATGCACCACTCCAAATGCTCGTCACCACCCTAGACTACTCCGACTATGTCGGGAGAATCGGCATCGGCCGCGTCATCGCAGGAACACTCAAAGCAGGCGAGCGAGTCTCCGTCGTCACACGAGATGGCAAAATCACCAAACAAAAAATCGCACAAATACAAAAATTCAAAGGCCTAGGCAAAGAAGACACAGCCCAAATCCCCGCGGGAGATATCTGTGCAGTCATCGGCATCGACCCCATCGACATCGGCGACACCATCGCAGACCTAGAAAACCCCGTCGCATTACCACCCATCAATATCGATCAGCCCACACTACACATGACCTTTTCGGTCAACACCAGCCCCTTCTCAGGCCAAGATGGCAAATTTGTCACATCACGCCAAATCGCCGCCAGACTCGAAAAAGAATTACAATCAAACGTCGCCCTAAGAGTCTCACCCGGAAACTCACCCGAAGAATTTAACGTCTCAGGCCGCGGACTGATGCACCTAGGCATCCTCCTAGAAAATATGCGACGCGAAGGCTTTGAATTAGCTTCGGGCAAACCCGAAGTGATCAACAAAATCGTCGATGGCAAAGAACACGAACCCATCGAAAACCTCGTCGTCGATTGCCCCTCAGAATGCCAATCATCCGTCATGGCTGTCCTAGGAGATCGCAGAGCCGAGATGACAAAAATGGACGCCAAACCAGGCGCCGCAGGATTTGTTCACCTCGAATTCTCCATCCCATCACGCGGACTCATCGGCATCCGAACCCGCATGCTCAACGCCACACAAGGCAAAGCCATCGTACACCACTCCTTCTCACACTACGAGCCCATGCGAGGCGAAATACCCAAGCGCAAAAACGGCGTCATGATCTCAAACGATGCCGGACAAGTCACCCCATACGCCCTAGATGCACTCTACGAACGAGGCTTCTTCTTCTCCAAACCAGGCGACCAAGTCTACGCAGGACAAATCATCGGCGAACACTGCAAAGACGGCGACATTACAGTCAACTGCATCAAAGGCAAGCAACTCACCAACGTCCGCACATCCAACAAAGATGATGCCGCCAAAATACGACCCGCACGAGAGATGTCTCTCGAAGCCTGCCTAGAATATATCCAAGATGATGAACTCGTAGAAATTACACCTAATTTCATCCGCATGCGCAAACGCATCCTAGGCGAATCCATGCGTAAACGCGAAACCAGAATCCACTCACAAAAACTCAAAGCCGCAGCTGAAACAGCAGCCACCAAATAAAATAACACACCCACTCATCTTCACACCCATAACATTTCAAAACGACGGCTGATCACTTATCAGCCGTCGTTTTTTTATCGTTACACCCCTCTAAAAAAATACAGCACAAAAAAAGTAACAATACTCGCAGACATAAAATAAGCCTTCTAAGCAATGACGCTCAGAAGGCTTATTCATATTTTTCTCATCTATTTGCTAGACAAAGCGATCTAAACCTCGTCTTTAATGCCGTATTGTTCGCGGTAATCTTCTCTCACATATTTATTAGCTTCAGCTGCATGCTCGCCGGTGAAGCGCTCCGTTTTATCATTGAAAGTGAGCCATGGCCCCAAAATCAGTTTTTCTTTATTGATGTCTAAGCCATTGGCTTTCACATGTGAAAGCATTTGCTTAAAGGTTTCTTTAGCTTCGATCCCGCCTTTGACACGGTCGCGAACTTGGTCTACGCCGGTTGCTTTGCCCACCCGGTAACTAATGTTGCCCATGTGAACCATCGCAGCGCTGAGGTGTCCGCCCAAGATGTCAGCGTTAAGATCTGAAACTTTTCGCGATCGTACCGCAGAGATAAAGTTTTCAGCGTGACCCGCTCCCGAATCCCCTTTAATACGCCGAATAAGCTTACCATTATTATCATAAACACCACCGCCACCTCGCGTGACTGCAAAAAAACCACCTTCACATTTAATAATATTAGTAAAGCGATGTTTACGATTAAAACGATTGTAAATCGAGGTTGTCCCTCGTTTACCCTTCTTAACTTTACGCAACGGCAAATTACGCGATTCCATCACAATCGGAATCGTCCCGCCTTCTAACCACGTAAACAAAGTATTAGGCGTCTGAGCATCATCATCAAAACCAAATCTACCACCAACAGCCATCGCCCGTGTAGGCAATGTCTTAAGCTGTAAAACATGGTGAATATCATCCACATTGTGGATCACACGGTTGCCCATGTCACCGTTGCCATAGTCCCACATCCAGTGCCAATCATAATGCAACCTTTTCCGCATCAACGGCACAACCGGACGAGGACCACACCATAAATCGTAATTAATATGCTTAGGAATCGGCGTAGGGCCATTGACCTTACCAATCGGATTACGATAAGCATACCACAACGCGTGAGCCCATTGCAGCTCCCCTAACTCCTTACGCGCCAATCCGTTTTTCATCTCAATCAACGCCGGGTCTGATCGTTGCTGGGTGCCTACTTGGACGATGCGCTTGTACTTACGAGCAGCCTCGACCATCTTACGCCCTTCCCAAATACTATGGCTCGCCGGCTTTTCAACGTAAACATCTTTCCCCGCTTGACAAGCCATAACCGTCAAAGGCGCATGCCAATGGTTAGGCGTCGCAATCACCACCAAATCGACATTCTTATCCTCAAGTAACTTTCTAAAATCCTGATATTGCGCAACCTTATGCCCTCTGGCGGCTCGTCTTGCTGCCCCGCTCATGTGCCGTTTGTCTGGATCACTCACCGCCACGATGCTCAAATTTTTGATCTTTGAAAACCAACCGATATGTGCATTGCCTTTGCCCCCACAACCAATAATCCCAATATTGATACGATTATTGGCCCCCAAAACTCGACTCGTTGGCAAAAGTGAAACCGCAGCCCCAGCTGCGATTGAACCCTGAATAAATCCGCGTCTATTAATCATAGAAAATGTCATCTCAATACCTTTACGCATAAAATTATTTCGAAACACGCCAGCCACTCATTCCGCAAGCGCTGCCGCTGATACATAACTTAACGTACAAGTATACCCGAGTTTTGCAAAACCGCATCCCAAACAGAAAAAAAAGACATGAAAACCCCTAGATATCCTCCCAAAAGAGGCTTTAGCAATCATCAAAAACCCATTGACACCTAACAACACCAAGCCTTATTAACGTAAACTAGACGATGCATTGAATAAAATGCGTACGCATTAAGCAGCCTCGCTTAACAACAACCTGTCCCGTCAACAAATTTGCCCCATCCCTACATCAATAGCCCATCCTTCATCCCCAAAAATCACCCCAAACCACAGCTTCACCCCCGCCCCTATTCCGCATCATACCCATCATGCTCAAGAACATACGCCGCAGATTGATAATAGCTAATCGTCCGCAACAATAAATCCCGATCAACAGACCCCGCCAGCTTTTGCTCAGCGCCATCCCAATGATATTGCCTTGCTTTCTTATTCGGCAGCAACAAGCTCAAATCCCCATCAACAAGCAGCCCAATCTTCTGATAATTGCCAACCAGCGCCCGACCCACTCCCTCCCCCAACAAATCTCTGCCGAAAAATTTAGTGCGATAAGAAAAATTCAACAGCCCAAACAACGTCGGCGCCAAATCAATCTGAGAACCTAACTTATCAACCACACCAGGAACAACCAAATCAGGCCCATAAATCATAAAAGGAATGTGATATTTATTCAAAGGCACCTCCACTTTCCCCGCGCTGTTGGCGCAATGATCCGCAACAATCACAAAAAGCGTATTTTTAAACCAAGCCTTACCCTTCGCTTCCTCCAGCAATTGATGGATCGCATAATCCGTATACTTCACCGCTCCACCTCGCCCTTGCCCAGAAGGAATATCAATCTTCTGCGGATACGTATAAGGCCGATGATTAGACGTCGTCATAATCAACGAGAAAAACGGCTTGCCAGCAGCATAAGACCGATCCCCCTCTTTGATCGCCCGATGAAACATATCCTCATCGCAAGCACCCCACGCAGTACTAAAAGTAATTTCCTTATCGCTTAGCACCTGATTATCAATCACCTCAAAACCATTGCCCGAGAAGAAAGCCTCCATATTATCAAAAAAAGCATTCCCGCCATATAAAAAACGACAATCATACCCACGCTTACCAAACACCGTACTCATATTAAACAAGTTCCCGTTATCCGGGCGCTTAACCAAAGACCGCCCAGGCGTTGGCGGCAACGAAAGAGTAATCGCTTCTAAGCCACGCGTGGTCCGTGTCCCCGTAGCGTAAAACCGTGTAAACGCTAAAGACTCATCCATAATCCGGTCAAGGTGAGGCGTCAAATTCGCTTGATTGCCAAAACGCTTCAAAAAACGACCGCTAAGACTTTCCACCACCACAAGCATCACATTATATCGCTTCTCCTCACCACCATGAGTAATCTCCCGCGTCAAATCATAAGGATTCTTTTCGTCCCCCACCCACTTCGTGTGAGCCGTACCCAATTGCTCCTTCAGCAAAGGAAAAACCTTAGCCAAATCCTCCGTCAAATAAAACCGATTATAATTCAGCGAGTTGGCGCTAAACGCATTGACAAAACAATACATCCCATTCTTAGAAAGCTCATTGAGATACTGATTCTTACTACGCTCAGACCATTGAGGATTGACAAGCCACAACCCCAACAACGGCAAGGCACACAAAATCAGCCCCGTCCGTAAGCGACTGCCAAGCGTCGAATAAGAATCAAACGTCTTGATATAACATCGGCGCGTCATCCAAAAAATCAACATCGCCAAACCAAATAAACCCGCCACAATCCCCACAATAGGATAAGACTCCCAAATATTGTGCAGCACCTCATTCGTATAAATCAAATAATCCACCGCAATAAAATTATAGCGCACCCCAAATTCATCCCAAAACGCGACCTGAGCAACCATATTAAACAACAAACCAAAAATCACCACCACATAAAACATCTGATTTAATCGTCTGCTGGTCGCTGATCGATATTTTTTATCCGAGAAAAAACCAGCCAACAAAACACCCGGAATCGTCAGCGCCAAACCCGAAACAAGATCAAACAAAAAGCCCACCCCAAAGCTATAACCCAAACCCAAAAAAGAAACATCAAGCTTGTCCCAAGAAAGCCCCATCAAAATAAGCCGCAAGACAAAAGACAAAGCCATATAAACACTAAGGAAAACATAAATCCCCCCGTATCTGCTGACTAACACACGATCTGTCATACTTTTTAAACCAGCATCATTCTTCATCTATTCAATCCATTCTATCCGTCTAATCGCCGCAACTTCCCCCAGCAAGCCGCCGCCAATCCATCGTTCACCGACACCCCCACACAAGTAAAACGCTCAACGCAAAACACACGCGATCACTTAGCCCCACCGCCTAAGCATCATCAAGCACCCCAGCGATTATAGCAGTTTGAAAAAACCGCGAAACTCTCACCAAAACAAAGCCCCAATCTTTCAGACTCAATCCCTACCCCCAATCCCTACCCCAAAAAATTATTCATAAATATGTAGCAGCTGGGCTTTGGGATAATAAAAATGAAGAATCTGATAAGCGCTATACCCTTGGCTAGCCATATGCTCCGCCCCGTATTGGCCCATCCCCACCCCGTGACCAAACCCCCGCCCATTGATCGCCACCACATCACCCGACACCGCGATCGCCAAAAATGATGACCGAACAATTGACTGGGCATTCAGCTTAGATAAGCCCCCCGCCTTGTAATTACAAGCGATCCGCAATTGTTCCGCCGAAATTTTAAAACGGCCCCCACCATCATCAGCCACCGTATAAGCCGTAGGCCGCCCATGAATCCCCACCCGAGATGCCTCAATCCCCACAATTTTCCCCAACCCCCGCAAACCATGACCCCCAGCCTTCCCCCACTCACGAATCCGCCGACTCAATGCCACAGCATTTCTTCGGATCGGCCCCCACTCATAATAAGGACTATTAGAACCCCAAGGCCCAACCACACGCGAAGCCAAAGGCGCCATCGGCCTCTGATGAGGAAAAATCTCACTAGCATCCTGAGAAATACCACCCACGCACGAAGAATAATACGCAGGCACAATATGCCCCTCAAAAGACAGCACAATCCCCCGCGTATCCGCCACCGCGTGAACCGCTACCCCACGCGCCGATGCACCCCCATAAGCCTGAGATGCCTGCGAAGCCTCCAAATCAAAATAACGCTTCTTCCGCAAATCCATCTTCGCCAGCGCATACGAACGCGCCGCAATCGCCTGCGCCCGATAAGTCTGACTCCGCCAATTCGGATACAACTCCTTATGCAACACCCCAGGCAAATACGCTTCAAGATTCACGTGATTCACCACATCAAAACTCGCCCGCCCAGGCGAAGATCCCAACGCCGTCCGCCCATGCAAACTCAAATGCCCCGCATAAACCACACCGTTAAGCTCAATCTTTCCACTCACAGATGAAAGCGTAATATTCGGCACCGCCCAGCTCACCCCTCGCTGATCAGGCGGAATAATAATCCATCTCGCACCATCATACCGCACCCGCGTCCCACTACCATAACTCAGCCCAGCCTTAATCCCAGACCCAGGCAAAGGCGTCCCCACCAAAATACCAGAAGAACCACCCACCTTAATTTCCACCCGACGCACCCCCACCCGAATCCGTATCTTAGGCTCTACCGAAAAACGCTTAATCGACACCTCAGGCGCATACAATTTCACACGATCTAAATTCTGCTGACACCCCCATCCCAAAAGCATAGGCAAAATCAAACCCAACAAAACACAACACCACAAAAGCATTTTCTTAGCCGTAAACTCACCCATCACATCCAGTATTTTCCGTATCATCACAAACCCATCACAATTCAAAATGCCTTAAACACCAAGATAATCCACCCCAATTATAAGCGATTCTCAAAACAAAAAATAATCTATCTCAGCCAGCGATGGCATGTGCAAGATCTGTTTAAAGACACCCCCAATCAAAAAAAAAGCCCCGACCACCATCGGAGCTTTTTCTTAAACCAATATCATCTTTACTGCAAAGGCACGCAGATCTTAGTCAACAAATCCTCAGGCGCTGTCTCACGAGGATCATTCAAATAAAATTCAACGCAAGGCGAACACCCCACCCCTCGATCACCCCGATAACTAGCCATCCAATCCGAAAACAAATAACGATAAACACCTTCCAAATCCTCATAGCGCCCCCGATGAATCACCGTCGCATAACGACCACCCGCCAAAGTGCGCGTCCCCACCGGCACAGTCGCCACAAAATCACGAGGCACAGAAAAACAAGCATCATAACGAATCTTATCATCATCCGTCACATCCGGATTATCATAAGCAATACCAATCGCTTGTGTCTCAGGCCCAAGCGTCTTGGCAACAGCAGCATCCCCAAGCAAAGTATCCCAAGCAACCTGACTAGCATGATAAGGACCCACATGCTTCACATAAGCCAAATGCACCTCACCGATTTGTTCAATCACAACTTCCATCTCTAATTTTCCTTCCGAGCCCTCAGGCTCATATAATGGAGACAAACACATCCTGTCTTTCCGATAAAGACTAGGCGTAATCCCAAACTGCTTCTTAAACGCACGCGTAAAAGCCTCGTGAGATTCAAACCCCGCATCCAAAGCAATCCCCACAATCCCCCGCTGCGTATAAATCAAACCCAACGCAGACCGATCCAAACGGATCCGACGAATATAAGCACCAATCGGCTCACCCACAACCCCTTTAAAAATACGGTGAAAATGATAAGGCGACAAATGCGCAATCTCAGACAATTCCTCCAAACAAAAATCCTTATCAAGATGCGCAAAAACATAATCTTGCACTCTTAAAATCTGATGAAGGTATCGATGTTTTTTTTGAATCTCTGACATGCCAAGATCATAACCCCCTCAAACAACCCTGCTTGATATTTTTTGCGGTATTCCCTTTTTTTCTATAAAAAAACGAGCCCGCAATCTCGCGCGCTCGTTCAAGTGTATAGCAAAATATCAACCCAACCCCCTACCCACTCTCAATTCAATAAGTCCGCATCTCCTCCGAATTATTAGCTAGGAAAGTCCCGCTATCAGGATCATAATACCAATCAGAATCGCCCGCATCACCCGTAGAAATCGTCCCGCTACTAGTTAACGGATTATCAGGAAAAGCTTGTAAATAAGGCCCAAATTTAAACACATTCGTTTTAGTCGCATTGGTATTGCCATCAATATCCGTATAACTCGTCAGCTGCGCTTTAAAAGAATCAAGCCCAGGTACATCATTATGATGCGCCCGGTACAGCTCAATCTGAAGGCGAATCGTTTTCAAATTTGTCCGCAACGAAGAATCCCGCGCTTGACTGGCCGAAGAATTAAACTGCGGAATAACAATCGCCGCCAAAATACCCAAAATAACCACAACAATCAGGATCTCAACCAAAGTAAAGCCCTGATTGACGCGCCTTTTCATTTGTACAAAATTTCTCTGTGTCATCTTTATTTTCCTTTTTATTATCAAAGTGATCTCAAGTTAAACATCGAATATACTGCCCCCCTCAGCAAGCCCAAGATCTCAATATCTAAAACTTAACGTTAAGCTGTAAGGGTTATAACAACCAGTCAAAATAAAACCCAAAAAAAACCTAAACCTATAGACTAAAGCCCTTCTATAAAATCACATCGCAAAAATAAACGTCTCCTATAAGTAAGATCAAAAACCCTACCTTTTAAAATCCCCCTGAAAAGTTTATAAGCCAGCCCATTACTGTTATCATGTCCCCATGATCGCAGAACAAAAAAAATGTCGCTGGTGCTTTAAAGATGAACAAAATCAAACCGCCACCATCCCCCCCAATCAAATCCTCAAGCACCTCCTTGAGCAGCGAGGCATCACACGCCCACAACAAGCCCAAGATTTTATCAACCCCAAGCTAAGCCACCTCCATAATCCCGCACTGCTCAACGACATACAAAAAGCAACCACACGCATCTTACAAGCCGTCACAGAGGATCAGCCCATCGTCATCTACGGAGACTACGACGTCGACGGCGTCACCGCCAGCGCCATACTCTGGCACATGATCACAGCCATCGGCGCAGACGTCTACACCTACGTCCCACACCGCATCGACCAAGGCTACGGATTAAACGATCAAGCCATCACCCAGCTCTGCCAAGGCGACCTCTCACAAACAAAAAATCATCAACAAACAGAAGAAACCCCAGGACCAAGCAACAGCCCAAAACCACTCATCATCTCCGTAGATTGTGGCATCACCGCAACCGCACAAGCAAACATCGCCAAAGCACATCACGTCGATCTCATCATCACCGATCACCACGCATACGACCCGAAAAATCTACCCCAATGCTTCGCTTTAGTCCATCCAGCAATCAACCTCCATCAAGAAAAAAAATATCCCTATCAAGAAATCTGTGGCGCCGGCGTCGCCTTCAAACTCGCATGGATGATCGGAAAAAATTTCTGTGGCGGAGAAAAACTACCCAAAGACCTACAACAATTACTACTCGACCTACTAAGCTTAGCAGCACTAGGAACAGTCGCAGATGTCGTACCCCTAGTCGATGAAAACAGAGTCATCGTCAAATACGGCCTAGGACAAATCAAACGCACAAACATCACCGGACTCAACGCACTCATCGACGCCGCAAAACTCAGAGACGAAAAAATAGACAGCTATCACGTCGGATTTGTCCTAGGACCAAGGCTCAACGCCTGCGGCAGAATGGGACACGCAGGAAAAGCAATACACCTACTCACTGGCGCAGACCAAACCCAAGCAAAAAAAATCGCAGAATTTCTCACCCATGAAAACGACCAACGCAGAGCAACTGAAAAACAAATCGTCGAGCAAGCAAAAATAAAAGTACAAACACAAGACCCCATCAATGAACAACAAAGAGCCATCGTCCTCATGGACCCACTCTGGCATCAAGGCGTCGTAGGCATCGTCGCCAGCAGGCTCGTGGACACGTACCATCGACCAGCCATCGTCCTCACGCAAAAAAACGGCATCGCCTGCGGATCAGCACGCAGCGTACCAAACGTCGATATACACCAAGCACTCAACGCCATCAGCCACCTCATGATTTCCTTCGGCGGACACGCCATGGCAGCAGGCATGAAAATAGAAATAAACAAACTCACAGAATTCAAACAAGCCTTCATCCAACAAATAAACCAACAACTACCACCCGATCAATTAGTCAAAAAAATAGACATCGATGCCCACATACAACTCAACAGCCTCACCATGAAAATCGTCCGAGAAATAGAAAACCTCGCACCCTTCGGAAGAGACAACCCCAGACCTATCTTCGCCATCAAAAACGTAAACGCACAGCAAATCAGACGCATCGGCGTCAACGGCAAACACCTCACACTGTTCGTCAAACAAAACAACATCGCACTCAAAACAGTCGGCTTTGGCATGGGAGATCTCATCGACCAAATCCCACTAGCCGGAATCTTTGACATCGCAGTCGAAGCAAAAATAAACACATGGCAAGGCAAGACAAACGTCGAATTATTCCTCAAAGATATACGCACCGCAGAAATATAATCACGCACAAAATCACACAAAAAAAATATTTTCAAATCATCCAACCCAAAACCATCCACCCAACCTCACGACAAATCAAAAAATTAAAAACACAAAAAAAGCCCGCAGTCTGCCTACGGGCTTCTCAAAAATAACATTTTTAAAATTTCAAACCATTAGCTATTATTCGGATCCAAAATCATTTCCTCAACCGTTTTCCCCGCAGGCATCATCGGATAAATATGCTCATGCTTTTCAACCACTGCCTCAAGCAGCGCCGGCCCATCATGATCCAAAAACGCCTTCATCACCCCAGGCAAATCAGCAAGCTTAGTCACACGAAAAGACTTGCAGTGCATCGCCTCGACCAATTTACAAAAATCGGGATTATGCATCGTCGTATGACTATAACGTTCCTCATAAAAAAGATCCTGCCACTGCTTAACCATCCCCTGAAAATCATTATTAAGCACAATCGTTTTCGCCGGAATCTGATACTGAGCAGCCGTAGCCATCTCCATCGCCGTCATCGAAAAAGAACCATCTCCATCAATATTGATCACCGGCACATCGGGCTTGCCCAACTGCGCCCCGATCGATGCAGGAACCCCATAACCCATCGTCCCCGCACCACCAGAAGTAATCATCTGCTTAGGCTTGCGAAACTTATAAAACTGCGCCGCCCACATCTGATGCTGACCCACACCCGTAGCCAAAATCGCATTACCACGCGTCTGCTCATAAAGCTCTTTAATCACAGCCTGAGGCTTCAAATGAAACTCACGCTCATCCTCTTTATAAGTGAACGGCTGCGCAACCTTCCACGCCCGACACTGCTCAAGCCAAGCCTCACGCACATGACCCTTAAGCAAAGGCAATAACAATTCTAAATTTTTCTTTGCATCACCCTCAACACCAATCGTCGCCGGAATCGATTTATTAATATTCTCAGGCGCAATATCAAAATGAATAATACCCCCTCGACCCTCAGCCTCAGCCTCACGCGCACCCCGAGCAAACTCGCTAATCTTCCCCGTCACACGATCGTCAAAACGCGCACCCACAGAAATAATACAATCCGCCTCAGCCATCGCCCAGTTTGCATAAGCACTCCCATGCATCCCCACCATATGCAACGACAAATCATGCTCCTCATCAAAGGCACCCAACCCATGCAACGTCGTCGTCACCGGAATCTGCGCCTTGATCGCGCACTCCCGTAACAAATCCGTACCCCCAGATTGAATCGTCCCCTGACCCGCAAAAAACAACGGCTTCTTAGCACCATTGATCATATCCGCAACACGCTGAATCTCGCTAGATGTCCCAAATTCACGCACATGATAACCCGGCAAGCAAGGCTCATATTCACAAGGCCCCGTGATTTTCGCAGCCGTCACGTCCTTAGGCAAATCAATCAAAACCGGACCAGGCCGACCCGTCGTCGCGATATAAAACGCCTGGTTAATCGCACGAGGAATATCATGCACATCACGAATCAAAACATTCCACTTCGTACAAGCACGCGTAATCCCCGTCATGTCCGCCTCTTGAAAAGCATCCGTACCAATCGCAGACGTCGCAACCTGACCGCAAAAAACAATGATCGGCGTCCCATCAGAATAAGCATCCTGCAAAGGCGTCACCGTATTGGTCGCACCAGGACCAGAAGTCACCAACACCGTACCCACACGACCCGTCGCACGCGCATAACCCTCAGCCATATGACCCGCACCCTGCTCGTGACGCGATAAAATAAAATCAAATTGCTTAGACTCAAAAATCGCATCAAACACAGGCAAAATCGCACCACCAGGATAACCAAACATATGCTTCACATCATGCTCCACCATCAAAGCATGAAAAACCTCCGCACCCGTCATCCCCACATAACGATCCGTAGTGGCTACCGCCTGAGTATCTGGAAATTGTGCAGCATTAAGTTGTTGACGATATTGGGGCGTAGATGACATAAAATAAATCCTAAAGTTAGCAAGATGCCTAACCTCTTATACTAAGAAGCGATGCAATGACGTGAAAAAAAGCCAATCAGTCGGCCCAATCCACCTTATCGACAAAAATTGCCGAAGTTCTCAAAAGTTATACCAAGGGAAGATTTTTCGCGGGTCAGCCGCTCAAATAACGACCACGCCAAGCAGCACACCACCCGCCAGCAAAGACCCATTCATAAGCAAAAGCCTCAAACAAGCAAAACGTCCAGTCAGATTTTCGGTCGAGAAAAATTTCATAAGACAACCATAATACCCGAAGTAAACCCACCGATCAATCATTTTTTTAACATAAATACAACTAATGCCGATGCGACGACCGACCAGCCACAGGCAAAGACGCAAGACCCGCAGCCTTCACTTCACTAAACAAATCACCCACAAAATAATAAGTTGCCTGCTTATCTTTCCAAGCCATAATCGGACGACGAGAACCATCCCGGAACGGCACCAACTCACCCAAATCCACATCCCCAAGCTGCTTAGGATTATCCTTATTAGGCGTCACCCAAACACTCAAAAATGTCGGATGCTTCACCGACTTATAAATCAAATGCAAAGCACCCTTACCCGTAATCGGACAATTCCCAAAACGCTCAAAGCGATACCCCGCATCCCTTAAATCTAAATTGATACTCAATTGGCAACCCAATTTCCCGCAAACAAAATGGCCAATCTCCTCACCCAAATCCTCTGCCCGCACCTCTTTCCGCAACTCATCAAGCTTCAACGAACAACGCGTATGACGATCCGCCAAACGATCAGCAGTCTGCGCATTGATAAAATAAGTATGAGGCACACGATCATTCGCCCCACCCCAATTCCCCATCACCGCAATCAGCGTAATAGCCAAACCAATCACACCAGCCATCGACAACCAACCCACAGCAAACCGATAAGGCCTAACCCCCACCACTCCCACAGTCCCAACAACTCCCCCCACAGCCCCACCATCACTCCCCACAGAAGAAACATCCATCCCCCCAATCACTTCAGCAAGCCCCGCCGGCGCGCACCTAGGCAACCCCTCACCCATCACCCGACCAATAGAAACACGCAACTGCTGCAACTCAACCACCCTCATCATCGCCTCAGGATGAACGCAAAGATATTGACTCATCGCCAAAGAAGCCCCAGCATCCAACTCGCCATCAGCAAAAGACTTAAGCTGTTCATTAAATTCTTGATCGGATAAAGGTTGATACATCGCGCTTTTAAATACCTATATGAAAACAAAACAACTCAAAAAAACAAAGCCAAAAAAACGTCCGCCCATTGATAACTACCAAAATCAGCTAAGTTTTTATTCCATGCTCTTCTGCTAATTCCGCCAAATTACCTGCCAAAATCGTACGCGCCCGATACAAACGGCTCATCACCGTCCCCAACGCAATACCCAGCACATCCGCCACCTCCCGATATTTCAAACCCTCAACCGCCCAAAGCAACAAAACCTGCTGATAATGCTCCGGCAAATCATCAATCGCACCCTTCAAACGCTCATCAACATGATCCCAATCCAGCGTCGATAAATCCCAAACATCACCCCCGTCCCCTCCACCACGCTTATCAGCCTCGTAACTCAAATCCTCCACCAACACAGGCCGGCGCTTCTGCTTATCCAGCTTCGTGTAAAAATTATTATGTAAAATCTTAAAAAGCCAAGGCTTAATCCCACGCTCACGCAACTCAAAAGTATGCTCAGCCTTAAACGCCTTCAAATAAGTCTCTTGAACCAAATCATGAGCATCATCAGCATTACGAGACAAATGAAAAGCCATCCGAAAAACAGCGTCTAACTCTTTTAATGCTAAATCTTTAAATTGAATCTTAGAATCAGACAAGTTAAGTCCCATCGCCATAAACTAAACCAACATCAAACAAATCCCTCACCCACCATCCTACCTCATTCCCCAAAAAAATGTACCACACCGCAACCCCAATAATCCACCCACCACCCACCCATTGTACCACGCAAAGTGGTTGAATGTGCAATTCTTCATTACCATACACTCATGAGCACACAAAACATCAAAATCGGAATCATCGGCGGAAGCGGATTAGCACAAGCACTCAGCGCCCAACAAGGCCAAAGCCTAACCCTCCAAACCCCCTTCGGAAACCCCTCAAGCCCCATCGTTCAACTCCAATGGCAAAACGCACAAGTCTTTATCCTCCAAAGACATGGGCCAGGACACACCCTAAACCCCTCCGCCGTGCCCTATCGCGCCAACATCTACGCGCTAAAAAAATGTGGCGTCACACACATCATCGCAAGCGGCGCCACCGGATCCCTCAGACAAAACATCAAACCAGGCGATCTCGTCATACCCGACCAAATCATCGACAAAACCTACAAAAGAGAAAATACCTTCTACCAACACGCAGCCGTCCACGTCGAAATGAGCCAGCCATTCTGCCCCATCACCAGACAATGGCTCCTCAACGCCGCAAAAAATATCGACCCAAAACAAATCAACGTTCACACACAAGGCACCTACATCACCATGGAAGGCCCCGCCTTCTCCACAAAAGCAGAAAGCATCATGCACCGAGCATGGGGCGCAGACCTCGTAGGCATGACCGCCATGCCAGAAGCAAAACTCGCCAAAGAAGCCCAAATCGCATACGCCCTCATCGCACTACCCACAGATTACGATTCATGGAAACCCCACCAAAACCAAGACGAGGCACTGCTCCAAGAAATCATCGGAAACCTCAACAAAGCCTCCAACGCAGGCATCACACTCATCAAAAAAGCCCTCCAAGACCTCACCCATCTACAACAAAATCCATCACCAGCACACCACGCCCTCAAACTCGCCATCTGGTCGGACAAAACAAAAATAGACCCGCAAAAAAGACAAGATTTATCCCTCCTATGGGGGCAATATTTCCAATAAAAAAACACACACATGGTAATTTAGGTAATTTAAAACCATCTTTTAAAAAAATCTGGCAAGCACCCCAACCCCGATATTATTGGGCCTCATAATTTAACCCATAAAACACAATAAACCCATGCAAAACAAAGC
>CAZSSX010000017.1:0-7910 GCA_964609545.1 uncultured Phycisphaeraceae bacterium
ATGATGGCTATTATTACCTCTTTTATTCTCGGTGGAACAAAAAATATAGATTTACCGGATGGCTAAGCCATTCTGAAGTCGCGGTAGCCAGATCCAAAAATCCACACGGCCCATGGACTTACCAATACACCGCACTCAAAGGCCGAGGCGGCAATCATTGGGATGCAATCATGGCGCATAACCCAAAAATTAAAAAATTCGGCGATCGCTACTACCTTTACTATATCTCAACCCACGGCAAATTCAGCCCCGATCAACTCTTAGCCGCAGCCAAAAACAAAAGCACGCAAGGCCGCAAAAATCGCCGATTACTACGCCAGCGCCAGCGCACCGGCGTTGCCACATCAAAAAGCCTCGCCGGCCCCTGGAAACGCCTAGACAAAGCCATTATTCAACCCACACCACCCATGTACGTCCTCACCGTCAACCCCGCCATCATCCAAAAAGCCGACGGCGGATATCTCATCATGATCAAAGCAGACCGCACCCCAAAGCCACGATCGCACCGCGTCCAAGTCGTAGCCACATCCGACAGCCCCATAGGCCCATAGGCCCATTCAAAGTAGAACCCGAGCCAGCCATTAAAAATTACGACACCGAGGATGCATCACTTTGGTACGACAAAATGCGTAAACAATACTACGCGGTCTACCACACGCGCGGGCACTTTGGCATGATCACCTCCACCGATGGCATCGCCTGGTCCAAAGCCAAGCAAAGCGTTTTTTCCACCAAAGGATTCAAATCCAAAACAGGCCAAATGTTTAAAGGCAACCGAATGGAACGCCCTAATGTCTATCTAGACAAATGCGGCGTCCCCTCTGTTTTCATCAGTTCATACCGCGCAAGAGACAAAGCGGGAAAAACACAAACCGGCATTTTTACCATTCCTCTGGTGCAACCAAAATCACAAAAAAAATGACCCCCTAATCATCTCCACCACAATCCCATATCAAGCCAATCATCCGCGCGAGCCTTCAGATGATTTATGCGCGGTGTGGTCCGTTGGCTTTCTAAACTGATCTAGGTCCAAAGACTTAAAGTAAGCGATCGTCTTAGTAAGTCCCTCCTCTAATTTCACCCGAGGCTCCCAATTAAGTTTCTCTTGCGCAAGAGAAATATCGGGTTTGCGCTGCAACGGATCATCGCTAGGCAAAGGCATATGCACAAGCTTACTCTTGCTGCCGGTCAGTTTGATCGTCAGCTGAGCTAATTCTTTAATCGTAAATTCACCGGGGTTGCCAATATTAACAGGCCCCACAAAATCATCGGGGCCAGCCATCAACTTTAAAAAACCATCAATCAAATCATCCACAAAACAAAAAGAACGCGTTTGCGAGCCATCCCCATAAATCGTGATATCTTGGTTATTCAGCGCCTGTATAATAAAGTTTGAAACCACGCGACCATCATACGGATGCATCCGAGGCCCATACGTATTAAAAATCCTAACCACCCGAATATTCACTTGATTAGACCGGTGATAATCAAAAAACAAAGTCTCCGCACACCGCTTACCCTCATCATAACACGCCCGTATACCGATAGGGTTCACATTCCCCCGATAGCTCTCGGGCTGAGGATGCACATCCGGATCGCCATACACTTCACTCGTAGAAGCTTGGAATATCTTGGCATTGACACGCTTAGCAAGCCCAAGCATATTGATCGCCCCGATGACCGATGTCTTAATCGTTTTCACCGGATTATATTGATAATGCACAGGCGATGCCGGGCAAGCCAAATTATAAATCTCATCCACTTCCAACGCGATCGGTAACGTCACATCATGCCGAATCAATTCAAAGTTAGGCGCACCCAGAAGATGAACGATATTGCTTTTTTGACTCGTGAAAAAATTATCTAAACAAATCACATCATGCCCTTGAGCCAACAATCGCTCGCAAAGGTGCGACCCCAAAAAGCCCGCGCCCCCAGTAACTAAAATACGTTTAATAATATTTGACATCTATTTAAATCCCTATCGGTACTCTTTTTTATTTGTTTTCACATGCGCCAAAACCAACCTACGCATCGCAACATGCTCCCCCCCACACACAAACCTACTGCTGCAGCTCAAACTTCGCCCCACGCTCCAAAGCAAAACCCACAATTTGGCCAACCTTATAATCCTTAGCCTGCTGAGGCGCCATCAATGCGCAAACAAATGGGCATCCCCCGTAGACCGTAATCGTATTATCTTCCTTGCTCACCGCCACGATTTTACCTTGCAAACGCCTCGGCCGTCCATAAACCGGATCGATATATTTTCCCCCCGCGTTTAAAACGTCAACCCGCTTGGCCTTGCCCGTGATTTGCCCCGTCACCCTGCTGCCTACCGAAAATGCCAGCTGCTCATCCACCACAAGTTCTAATTGATAATCCGTATTGACCAAACCCAAAGTCAAAAAGCCTACCCGATGGCCCAAGACCGTTCCAGTGACCGATGATGCTGTGCTATAAATAACAGGTTGATCCATTTTTTGATCCTTGTGATGCGCGCGAATATTCTCACCTTGTAAACCCCTCCCCCATTCATTGCATAGCATTCTAACCGATTTTAGCTCCACCAGCAGAGAACCCGAAGCTATGCACAGAAACCCTAAGAAAAAGTTCCAGTCTTTTCAGACCCCACCATCGCACCGCTAAAATTATCATTCTGCCAGATGCTCATCCTCTGCAAAAATGCTATGATAAGTAAAACTGATTGACCCTACACCCCACCATTTTAAACAAAGGTATCCCCATGAAACTTTTAGAAAAATTATGTCAAACACCAGGCACCCCAGGCCGCGAACATCGCGTCCGCGAGCTGATCAAAAAAGAAATCAAAGGCCTTTTTGACTCGGTCACCACCGACAATCTAGGCAATCTCATCTGCGTGAAAAAACCCACCATCAAAACCAAAAAAGCTCCCACCAAAGTCATGCTCGCTTCGCATATGGACCAAATCGGTTTCATGGTCCGCTATATCGACGACCAAGGTTTCTTGCGATTAAACCCCACCGGCGGATTTGATACACGCAATCTCTTTGCCCGCATCGTCACCGTTTGCCCCGACCCCAATAACCCCAAAAAAGACATCAAAGGCATCTTAAACCCCGGCGTCAAACCCTTGCACATCTCAAAACCCGAAGACCGAACCAAAGTTCCCGCCATCAATGAATTTGTCGTAGACATGGGCATGGACGCTAAGCAAGTCAAAAAGCATGTCAAAATCGGCGACATGGTCGTCCTCGATGCCCAATTCCATACCATCGGAAATTATGTCACCGGCCAATGCATGGACAACCGCGTGGCCTGCTGGATCGCCATCAATGCCATGAAAAAAATAAAAAAACACCAATGCGAAATTCATTGCGTATTCACCGTCCAAGAAGAAGTTGGACTCCGAGGCGCCATCACATCCGCATACGCCGTCAAACCCGATATCGGCATCGGCATCGACACCACACTCGCCTGCGACACCCCCGGCGTGCCCGATGATATGATGACCACCAAACTAGGCGCCGGCGCAGGAATCACCTGCATGGACGGCTCAGCCATTAACGATTACCAAGTCATCCAAGATTTTGAAGACCTCGCCAAGAAAAACAAAATCCCCTACCAGCGTTCAATCCTAACCGCCGGTGGAACAGACTCGGGCGGCATCCAAAAAGCAGCTCAAGGCGCCAAAACCCTAACACTCTCCTGCCCAACCCGATACATCCACACCGTCGTAGAAACCATCAGCCAAACAGACCTCAACGCCTGCCGAGACCTACTCAATCTCTACCTCACCAGCGTTAAATAAAAACAACATCACATCACTTAAAAATAAAACAAGCCTAGGCATTATAACCTAGGCTTGTTTTATTAAACCCAATCATCCTCAAATAAAACCCCTCTCTTATTTTTTCTCTAAAACAATCGTCATCGATTTCACACCCATGTCTTGCGACTTATTTTTAGGATGCGCCAGCGTCATTTTCAAATCATACACATGCCCCGCTTTAAACTCCAACCCGTCCAGCGCATCTTTAATAAACTCAGAAGCATTTGGATCATCCAATGAAAAAGACACCGCCCTACCCGCTATTTGCAGTATGTATTGCTCATGCTTCTTTTTTGATTGACCCTCAATTTTAATCCGATAGCTCCCCGCCCGCTTAACCTTGATCGTCCATTGTTTCTTCACTGTCATCCGCTTAGTTGAATAATAATCCCCGCCCGATCTGCTGAAAAAATCCACCGCTTGCTTCCCGCTTATTTCAAAACGACCCGCCTTACTAGGCTCAATGAAATTTGTTTTTTCAATATTCAGCTCCCCTTCAAATTCAATCACAATCACCTGCACACAATCCAATATCGGATCTTTTTTCACCCCAAGCCCAAGCTCCACAATGAAACTATTTTCCGTTTGTCTAATTCGTAATGCCTTTTTTTCTGAATCATCTAACCGATAAACTTTTTTGATTTTATTTTTAAACCCCGGCAAAATAATTTTCCCATCGCTAGGCCTATCCATCACATGCACATACATTTTTTGTTTTTTCATCGTCACCTGACCAAAAGCAAGCTCCGCATCAAAAGGATTCAAGCTCGTCCCATAGATAGCCTCATGATTGATCGCCATCCACCGCCCAATGCCTTGCAATATTTTCACCTCAAAAGGAACAAGCGACCCGTCGCCTCTAGGCCCAATATTTAAAAGATAATTGCCGCCTCGACCCACCACATTCACCAAATTTTTAATGTGCTGAATCGTCTTACCCCGAAGGTTTTCACGCTTCTGCCAGCTGCGATAACCCCACGTGGCTTTATAAATCGACGCCGGGGTTTGCCAAGGCTCCATCATCTTAAACTTAGGAACCTGATTGTCCGACATCACCAAAAAATCCCCCCGATTATTCCACACACGCCCATTCACCAACGCACCAGGTTGATGCTTGTGTACCATCGCTGCAAATTTTTTACTCTGATCAACCGTGGGATTACTCATGTCAAACCAAACCTCAACGATCGGCCCATAGTTAGTCATCAATTCTTTAATCTGCTGTAAATTAAATTTTTCATGCGCCGCTGGGATCTTATCCGAATTATGAGAACTCATCGGCAACGCCCCGGGGAAATGCCAATCAATTAAAGAAAAATAAACCCCCAGCCCAAGCCCTTCTTTCTGACAAGCACCCTGCAACTGCTTCAGCACATCCTTACCATAAGGCGTTGCATCAACCACATTATACTCAGACCCTTGAGTATCAAATAAACTAAAACCGTCATGATGCTTAGCAGTAAAAACAATATATTTCATACCCGCTTGCTTGGCCAATTTCGCGATCTCACCAGCCCGATACCCTTCTGCCTTAAACTGCTTCGTCAGCGCAACATAATCTTTCTGAGCAATCTTCCCGTGAGCTTGAATCTGCTCTGAATACCCAAGCGTCACATTCTTGCCATCCCACACACCACCCGGGATCGAGTACAAACCCCAATGAATAAATAAACCAAATTTCAAATCACGCCATTGCTTGATCGCTTTTTTCTCACGGCTCTGATTTTCCGCGCTTACTTTTCCACTCATCATACTCATCCCTAAGAGAAGACATACACAGCTTAATAATGGATACTTTTTCATTTGCATGAATCCTTAAATATCTATTCGACACATCTATAATAGTGTATTTTTACATCCCTAGCATATCAACCCAACTTATCCCCGCTCTTTTAAACCAAAAAATAACCCTTGGCCTGAACGATCAGAACCAAGGGCTATTATATGACACGCAAAGTCGTCTCTTATTATTTCTTAGGCGGCTTAGCTTCTTTAATCACAGCGCCAAATTTTTCCGAAAGAACCAAAACAGAAAATTCGCTAGCATCATTCACCGCACCCGTATTCAACGATGCATAATCAAATCGTCCTCGCAAATCCGTATAACCATCTTTATAAAAGAACGTCCCGCGCCGACCTTTGTAATAAACCTTAACATA
Source organism: uncultured Phycisphaeraceae bacterium (assembly GCA_964609545.1). Classification (GTDB taxonomy): domain Bacteria; phylum Planctomycetota; class Phycisphaerae; order Phycisphaerales; family Phycisphaeraceae; genus CAZSSX01. The sequence continues at coordinate 5,974 of CAZSSX010000017.1, forward strand.
GGCCCGAGCAACCGGCTTAAGCGATCCCTTGCGGCTCACTTGAATCTGACCAAAATTCTGCATCACATGCACAACCATTTGATTGGCAAAATAAGGCTTGGTATACCGCTGGCCTCCCAGCTCCACTTCCACCAAGACATTTTTATTGTTCAACCCTTCGGGGATCGGGAAAGTCATTTGCCCCGATTTTTTATCTAAACGATAAGCCACCGTTTGGTTAGGCTTAATCATTGAAAACTCGCTAGAAAACTCCCGAACAAAAGGATGCTTACTAAAAAGTAATTCAATATCCATCAGATAATAATTCACCTTAAATCTTTTCGCATTACGATACGATACCGTAATTTTTCCAGATTCAATACTCAAATCCGCAGACTCAGAACGCTTAGCCAGCTCTGCCTGAGTTTGCTCGCGGTCCGTCGCATCAATCACAACAGAAGTTTTCCCATCGATCTCTTTGATCTGTTCATGCATCGCAGCAAACATCTTCTGCCACCTGTCCACAGGGTAATCCCGATATTGGCTAACCATCTCACGAGCGTATTTCAAGTCTCCAGTGAAAAACCCAAGATAGGCTTTACAATAATCGTATTGCAATCGCGTCACGATCCCGTCTCGATCTACTTTCTTAAACCAAGCCAATGCCTCCTGCGTTCTGTCTTGCAATAACAAATAATACACCACGCTCAACCGATCCTCATCGCTCATCTTATTTTTATACGAAAGAATATCCAACAGACTTTGGTACTGCCTATGTAGCGTTTCATTCACAATCTTACGACGCTGCCCTAAACGATGAATACGCGAATTCACCAACGGATGAAAATCAATATGCTGATAAGTCTTACGCTCAACAGGATTGATCTCTAAAATCTCCGCGCTAAGCACCCGACCACATCGGTTTACAAAATCACTTCGGCTCTCCAAAAATTGTTTGATCTCTCTAGGCTGATTATGCTTCAAGCTATAAGACCATGTCGTGGCGTGATAATGCTGACGCCCTTTAAGCGTTTTGATCACACGATTGAAAAAGGCCTTGTTTTTCAGCCTAAAAGCGATCCGGTCCAAGTTAATTCTAAAAAGATTATGCTTCTGAATATAAGCGATAACCTGATTTTCTGACCCATGCTGAGAAACGTAATCCCAACTGGTCGTATCAATCTTAGAAAGTTTTTTGACCACATGAAGGTCTCGTGTTTTATTAAATGCGATGATTTTATGATCACCCGCCACCTGCACCCCATACATCGAAAACTCTCCCGTATCGGGAAAATAGAAATAATAAGTCATGTTCTGCGTATTATAAGGCTGCAACAACAAATGACTACTCTCTAAATATTTCCCCTTCTGCACAGGAATCGCACCCTGCGGAATCTGATACATCACATCGATTTCACGAGGCGTTGAAGTAGGATTAGTCACAACAACTTGCACGCCATAAACTTTTTGAGATAAAAACTCATCCGTAACAAATTTATCTAATCGAAGCTTACCATCAAAAGTATAACGATCGCCCACCATAAAAATATTCTGGCTCACTAAGATCGGCATCTTACCTTCAACCAACGGCGCCTTTTTCAGCCTCTGATGAAGAATCATAAACTCATTCGATGCGACAATTTTCACCTTAGTCTTCGCCAATGTGATCTTATGCTTAGGCGAATGCATCGGCAAATCCATCACCGCCATCGCCAACATCATTTCCGTCAAATTATTCGAACACTGAGCAAAATGCTTTGAGATAAAGCGCTGCGTTTTGTTCGCCGCATAATCTACCCAAAACAAATTATTCTGCACAAGCCCTTGATGCTCTTCATGTATGCTCTTGTGATAATAATTATTTTCAACCCACTGCTTAGTCTTTTCAAGCTTACGATAAAGAGCCATCCGCTTACCAACCATCGCCCGAATACTACGCTGCTGATTAAGCGATTCAT
>CAZSSX010000017.1:8010-21237 GCA_964609545.1 uncultured Phycisphaeraceae bacterium
ACTATCACTATCCTTGCGATAACGTTGCAATTTATCAGAGAAAGCTAGCTCCTTTCTATTCCTCGGCCTACTCTTAGCCAAGTGTTTAAGCCCCCGCAAAGGCCTTAAACCTCCCAAACCCGAACGTTTACTACCAAAACCCCCCGCATGGCCTTGCGCCATGATAGCTAAGCCGTGATTTTCACTCTTATACTTTTTCACATCCAACTGATCACGGCTAAATGCAGCATTTAATTTGCCCGATTTTAAAGCCACATCAAAGTACCACCCTTGGCGCTGGGCAGACAATGGCGCCATCTCGTAAAGCTCATTAAGCTGCCTAGCCACCGCATCTTTTTTCTCCGTGATGCGTTGACCCAACAAGATACGCTCCACCACATTTAGCTTCTGATAAGACTCCCCAGCTAAATAACCCCCAAGGTCATGACCCAACAAAAACTCATCCATAAATGTTTTATGCATCTTGTTTTTAATATAAGGCTTCACCACCTGATTAAAAAACACACGATCTTTTTTATATAAGAAATAATTTAATTCATGACAAGCATATTCGCTATACTTTTTCTGCTTGTCCTTAGCTTTCATCGTATCCCACTTCAGGATAAATTCAAATTTCTCCAGCCCCGCACCCTTGCCAATCGTATTGTATAAACTAAAAACTTTTTCAATACTATCGTAAATTTTTATTTCTGATCCATTTTGATTTTGTATCTCAATCGTCTGACCTTGACCAACAATTGCGGTTTCTTTAACCTGCAATTGATGCGAATCCCTATCTAAAGTCTCCACCAATCTACGATCAATAAAGTCGGGCCCTTGAATCTTCAACGCAATATCACGCGACACAACATTATTATAATCCACCGCCACAACCCGAATCATGTGATGATTTTCGAGAAATTTTTCGGGAATAATTATCTGCCCATTTTTATTAGGCTTCAGATTCGCATAAACACTCGTGCCCTTAGCCAAATAATCCAGCGTCAAGTAGCCACTCACATTTCCCCCCACCCGGCCGCTATCACGCTTGCTCGATCGACGCGCAGCCTTGCGTAAAAATCTCGAAGCTTTATCTTCACCCCCATTAGCCCGATTAACCCCCGCCGTCGAATTAGCAATCGTCCACGGATTAAGAATTAAGCTAGGACGCTTCAGCATCACACCCGCATAATGCCTGCTCAGTCGGCGATCCAAAATATACCGAAGCTCATCTCCGATTTTTCGACCCTGCATATAAAAAGTCTGATTGTCTCGCGCCATCCCAAAGCCAGGCTCTAAAATACCCACCGAAGCCATCTGGCCAAACACATCAAACTCGGGCTGATACCGCGTCGCAAAAATATGCACCCGCGTCTGAGCATTGCTATTCTTAAGATCAATCAGCAACCCCACACCCTGCTGCTTAATACTCGCAATCTGCAGCGGCTTAGTATTATAAGTTTCAAGCCGACCACTTTTATTCAACACAAAATCACCAGCCATCTTACCCTTAAGCACACGTATCGCGATGGCCCGATCATTGAGTTTATCTTTCAACGCATATTGACCATCGGGTAAGCCTTGAATCGTAATAAAACCCCCTGCAATTGACAGATGATCAAAACGATCACGCACATTAACCCTTGGCCACACACCCGCCGAAACGCCATGCACCTCGATCAATGAAAACTCACTACGCATCGCTTGCTCAGCAGAACCCGAATACGGAATCCGAATAACCTTCCCCTCCTGCTGATGTATATTTTGGTTAGCTAAATATTGGTGAGTCGACCGAAAATGCCAAGTATGCTGCTCCCGACCGATCCGATTAGCGCCAACCCATTGAATTCCTTTAAGCTTCCCAAGAAGAATCTGACCATCCTCATCAGACTGCAAAGTCACCGTGTGCGTCCGCTTAAAGTCTGTATGCTTCACCCGAAAAGTAACCGCTTGATTCGATATCGGCTCGCCCGTCTTACCTAAAATCTTCACCATATATTGAGCTTCAGATTTAGTCAGGTGCATCCCATGAATCTGGTCCGTCCCATCAATCTGATTCACTTGATATATTTTTTCCGCGCCAAGAGAAATCATCTTCCCCGTCACAATACTTTTGATCTCACCAGAAAGCCGAAAATGAATCTGCTTTAAATGTGCAGGCACCGTAAACTCATGCGTCAAATCCTCCCCAGATTTCCAAGCCAAACCCGCCATGCTTTGACTACTAGTCACACCATATTGATTCGTCGTCGTCACCTGAATCTTCAGGCCCTCAAGCAACCCCGGGCTAATCTGTTTCAACCCCAACAACAAGCTAGGCTTAATAATCACACGCGCCTTCTTATTAGCCACCAACGACTCACGATCAACATAAATACCAGAGCGAAGCTGATAATTTTCGGGATAAAGTTCAACACGAGAAAGCGTTGAAAATTCACCCGAAACCAGAATCAACGGCGTACTACCCTCCGCTGAAAACGGCAAGCTAATTTTCCCCTTCGCATCAGCACTATAAGATTTCCTACCCAAAATAACCCGAGCATCCTTAACTAAATTTAAATCTTCATCATACACACGAATCGCCGTCCCCCCAGCACTTGCCGTCACAACAGAACGCAACAGCCCCTTACGTAAAACCACCCTGCTACTCTTCCCATTCCCGATAAAATCAATCACATAAACACCAGGCTTCTTAATCTGATCAAACTTAAATCGCCGTGTCACACGAGCCATCGGTATCTCGTCATACCGAAAAACTTTTTGATCATTCGCCACTAAACCATCAAGATTGATCGCCGTGTCTATTTCAGAAAGATGCTTCTGATAATAATTGGTCGTATTGATCTGATAAACATTAACAATCAAATCTTTAACATTTTTGATCGCAACACCAATCTCAACATCATCGTTCAGTGAAAATTGTTTTTTATTCGTCGGCAGAAAATCAATGTCAACCCGCGCCTTGAGCGCCTTAGTCTCCGACGGGTCAAGCAATTCATACCATTTACGAGCATCCCCCACCTGGTTCAAAATCTTGGCATAAGCCAATTGACGCTCAACTAATTTCGTATCCAAATACTGCGTATAAGGCTTAGTCTCCGTCTCCTTAATAAAAAAGTGCTGCAAATAATTTTCAATCAAAACACGATCATCCCCAATACGACCAAGCCCATTAGTCGCCTCATAGGAACGCCCCAGATTCACCGTATTACGATAAAATATTTTATTCCGCAGACGTTGACTTTTATATTGTTCCTCAAAAATATAGCTCGGACGATGAGGCAACTTCAAATAACTCATAAACGTACGCTTATCGTAAATCCCTTGGCTACGATCAAGCTCAAGCAAACGATAAAGCGTCTGCGCTTTAAGCGAATTATGCACAGGCCCCAAGCGCTCTGTGAATTTCTTCAAACGATTCAAATACCCACGATAAACAACCGGATTATCCATCCACCCATGACTACCAATCCCATCGCTAGGCGTGATACGCTGAATATATGCATTCACAAAATAATTATTATTGATAAGCTCGGGCTTCTTCCGCGCAATCTCTTCTAGCTGCGAAAGCATCAATTTACGATGAATACCAAGCGACCCAAAACCCCCACTTTTTCTACGATAAATAACCGCATCCAAATCCCTAAGCACCAAGTCCACCAAATTATGATAGTCAGGCCGCTCAAGCCGACCCAACAAATCCCGACGCTCCGCAGCTGATAGATTCTGATAAATCGCCCAATCCAATGCGCGCGTTTCATAATCATTAAAACGGTTATTCCGAAACTTCGTACGCCTCTCAAAAGCTGCCCGATTCACATCCTTCTCATCCAATGCACGCTTCAACTGACTCTGCGGATTCAAGCGCTCACCCCGATGATTAAAGTGAACCCCCAGCTGCTGCTGTAAATACCTAAGACTCGACTCCGGCGCATTGGGATATTTCAAAACCGCCTGACGATTATAAATGATCCTCAAACGCTGACTCAGCCCCCGCTTTTTCTTCCAAGATTTCGCCAACAAATCAACCGCCCGATATTGACCCTTATTCTGAAGATGCAAACACTTATAAAAAAAGTATTCCTCCGTCCCAGGCACGAGCGACTCAAGCGCCTTATCCCTATCCCGCGAAAGCGCAAAATCCTCCACAAATCCAATCTCGCCCCCATAGCTTGGCCCGCCCATTTGCGTCCCCAAAGCCAGGGTAAATGCCATAGCCAGTTTCGTTTTATTAAACATCTGATGCGCCTTCCATTAAGGTTTAAATTGACCAATAAAGCCCCCAGTTCACACTCTGACGCAACACCCATCACACAAGTTCCACCCAATTTAAGCATTCCTTCAAAAAAATAAAAAAAACATCCCCAACATCACCCCCAACAAAATCCTAAAATAAATCTCTACAAAAAAAGAACAGCCTAGCCAAAGCCAGCTGCTCTTGATTCTACAAAATAATCCCCGCCCATCAACTTCAAACAGGGTCTGCCCCGATCGCTGCCGTTTGCCTTGCCCGATAAGCAATCAGATTCTCACACACAGCCACATCCCCCGTCCCAATAATCGCCGCAGCAAATAACGCCGCATTAACCGCACCGTGGCTACCCATGCTCATCGTCCCCACCGGGATCCCCTTAGGCATATTACAAGTAGACAACAGCGCATCCAAACCGCCCATCAATTTACCATCCATAGGCACGCCCAGCACCGGCAAGTGCGTCAGCGATGCCATCACACCAGCCAAATGCGCGCTCATCCCCGCAGCGGCAATAATCACCTTCACCCCTTTATCCGCAGCCCCAGAGCCAAACTCATGCGCCCGTTCAGGCGTCCGATGCGCTGAGCAAATAATCGCTTCCCAACCGATCTCAAGCTCATCCAAAACCTCTGTCGTTTTAACCATCGTCGCCCAGTCAGATTGACTGCCCATCACGATGCCAACCAATACTTTCCGATTATGTGCATTCACTGTCATAAACAAAAGTATACCACAAGTTCAATCACCGCTTAACCCCACGGGATAAAAAATCATCACCACCAGAAACAACCTCCAACACGTACCGCCCCCCACTTTGACTCACCCGAACATCACAACCAAGTACAGCACTCAAATGAGCATCACAAAGCACTTCATCACTCCCCCCCGCCCGAAAAATCTCACCCTCTTTCATCAGCACAATCTGATCCGCATCATCCAAAATCTCTTCCACATGATGCGTCACCATCACCACCGCAGGCGGATTAACACCACTCAAAATCACCCGAAGCGTCCCCATGATCTGCTCCCGCCCCAAAACGTCCAGCCCCGCGCTCGGCTCATCCAAAATCAAAAGCTCAGGATCACCCACCAACGCCCGCGCAATCATACAACGCCGCTGCTCACCCGTAGAAAGATGACCCAAGCGATGACCCAAACGATGACACAAACCCACCCGCTTAATCGCCGCCGTCGCCTTGGCGTATTGCTCCTCCGTAGGCCGATCATACAACCACACCGTCCCGAAAAAACCCGTCAGCACCGCCTCGCGCGTCGTCAAATCAACATCAACCACCGCACCCGCCGTATGCACCCCACCCCCATCCACCGAGGTATTCACCACCCCGATTTTTTTACGCAACTCCCGAATGTCAACCCTCCCGATGCGGCTGCCCAAAACATCCACAGAACCTCCGCTCAACAACACATGCCCCGTCATGCATCGCACCAAAGTCGTTTTTCCACAACCGTTGGCCCCCAAAATAGCCGTGTATTTCCCCCGCGCAATAGATAGATTAATCCCCTTTAAAATACGCGTCTGACCACGCCTAACCTCAAGTTTGTTAAAATGTACCGCGCATGCCGATGCCTTGATCTGATCCATCATCTTATCATACGCTCAACACGCCACCAGCCCAAATAATATGCCCTACTTTAAGGATCCCTTATGAAACCCAAATACCACCAATACCTCCTAGACCTCACCAATCTAACATCAGCATCAGGACGCGAAACAGCCGTCATCACCTACATCAAAAACTGGGTGAAGAAAAACAAAAAAGCAAAAATAAAATCAGATCAATACGGCAACCTACTCATCAGCCCAAAAATAAAACCCAAATCAAAAAACAAATCCCCCCTATACATCACCGCACACCTAGACCACCCCACCTTTGTCGTCAGCAAAATCATCAACGACAAAAAACTCATCGCAGAATTCCGAGGCGGTGTCCAAGATCAATACTTCCTCAATACCCACCTCCGCCTACACAACAAAAACAAAATCAAACCCAAAGGCATCATCACTGAACTACACCAACCCACAAAAAAACAAATTTTCAAAACCGTCCACGTCGAATTCAAAAGACCCCACCACGCAGCGCCCAACGACCTCATCCCCTGGGACCTACCCAAATCAAAAATCGCCAAAGGCGTCCTCTCAGCACCCGGATGCGATGACCTCGCAGCCGTCGCCGTCGCACTAGCACTCTTCGAACAAGTCACAGGCAAAACAAAACCAGCACCCGAAGTACGCCTACTCTTCACACTCGCGGAAGAAGTAGGATTCATCGGCGCCATCGGTGCCTGCCAATCTGGAATCATACCCTCAAATGCACGTATACTAGCATTAGAAAATTCAAAAAGTATGATCGACTCACCCCAAGGCGCCGGCGCCATCATCCGCGTAGGAGACGCTTCAAGCATCTTCAACCCAGAATTAGACAACACCATCCGACTCATCGCCACCCAACTGGCAAAAAAAGACCCCACATTCAAATTCCAAAGAAAACTCATGCCAGGCGGAAGCTGCGAAGCAACAGCATTCCAAACCTATGGCTACGACGCAACCTGCCTATGCCTACCCCTACTCAACTACCACAACATGAACGAAAAAACAGGCAAAATAGACAGCGAAAAAATACATGTCAGCGACTTCGATAACCTCATCAAACTACTCCAACAAACCGTCAAACAAATAGACACAGACTCAAAAATTAAACCCTTAAAACAACGACTCGACCAACTCTTTCAAAGCCGACAATTTTTACTCAAATAGGAAAAACCATGGCCAACCACAACACACAACTCGCACAAATTTTTAATCGCATCGCAGACATCCTCACCATCCTCGATGAATCAGCCTTTAAAATAAATGCAAACGCACGCGTCGCACGCACACTAGAATCCATGACACAAGACGTCTCAACCATCGGCCCCAACGCCACAGAGCTAGCCAAAATCCAAGGCATCGGAAAAGCCAGCGCAGAAAAAATCGCGGAATTTTTAGAAACTGGAAAAATCGACCAACTCCACCAACTCACCAACGCCATACCCAAAGGACTCCTCGACCTACTACCCATCTCCGGGCTAGGCCCAAAAACCATCAGCCTATTCTGGAAACAAGCAAACGTCACAGACCTAACCTCCCTAAAAGCTAAAATACAAACCGGAGAACTCGAAAAACTACCACGCATCGGAAAGAAAAAACTAGAAAATATAAGCAAATCCATCCAATTCATCCAAGCATCAAGCGGCAGAATAAAAATAGCACAAGGACACACCCTCGCAACACACATCATCCAAACCCTATCAAAATGCCCACAAGTCATCCAAGCAACCTACGCAGGATCACTACGCAGAGGCAAAGAAACCCTAGGCGATCTAGACATCTTAGTAAGCGCCCAACCCGCAGACGCACAAACAATCACACACCTCTTTCTCAACCAACCCTTCGTCCATCAAGTCCTCGTCACAGGCAAAACAAAAACATCCATCCGCACACAACCCCAACACGCACCAGCCATTCAAATCGACCTCCGCATCGTCAGCCCCACGCACTTCGCACCAGCCCTCCTCTACTTCACAGGATCCAAAGAACACAACGTCCAGCTCCGCCAACGAGCAATCAAACAAAACAAACGACTCAACGAATACGGCATCACAGACCACCAAAATAAAAACCTACCCGCACAAACAGAAACACAAATCTACCAAGCCCTCGGACTACCCTTTATCCCCCCAACACTCAGGCAAGGCAAACAAGAAATCAACCTAGCAGAACAAAACAAACTACCTCATCTCATACAAATCGCAGACATCAAAGCAGACCTACACACCCACACCACAGCAAGCGATGGCCGATGGTCCATACGAGAAAATGCACTAGACGCAGCACAAAGAGGACAACACACCATCGCCATCACAGACCATTCCAAAAGCCAATTCCAAGCCAACGGCCTAGACGAAAAAAGAATGCTCAAACACATCAAAGACATACACGCAGTCAGAGATGAACTCAAAGACATCATCCAAGTCCTAGCAGGATCCGAAGTCGATATCCTAGCAGACGGAACCCTCGATTACCCCGATGAAATCTTAAGCCAACTCGATATCGTCGTCGCTTCACCACACGCAGCCCTAAGCCAAGACGACAACAAAGCAACACACAGACTCCTCAAAGCAATACAACATCCCCATGTCAATATCATCGGACACCCCACCGGACGCCTCGTCGGAAAACGCAAAGGACTACAGCCCGATATACAGCAACTCATCCAAGCCGCAAAAACACACCAAGTCGCACTAGAAATCAACGCAAATGCCTGGCGTCTAGACCTCAGAGACTTCCACGCGCACGCCGCCATCATCCACGGCACAAAACTAGCCATCAACACCGATGCCCACGCCAAACAAGACAAAGACCAACTCATCTACGGCATACTCACCGCACAGCGCGCATACGTCACCACCAACGACGTCATCAATTGCATGCCACCCAAAGAACTCTTAACCTGGCTAAAAAAATCATAACCCCAATCCCAATCATAACCCCGCACCCCTAATTATTTTTCACCTTCTTAGACTCACCCGACCCAACAATCCGCCCCAAAGTCCGAAACAAACCCCCCAATAATTTCCCCCGAACCTCGGGCTTCTCAATACTCCCACGCACCTGCACATTCACCAACATCTTCGAAAACAAACGAAACATCCCCTCAGCTTCCGGACGAATCACATCCCCACCCTTCACATCAACAAAACTCATATTCATCCAAAGCTTACCGTTGGTATAATCCACATAAGCCTTCCCCGCCGCTTTCAACGCAACCGATTTTGATAAAATCTCAAAACGATCAAATACAAATCGAGGCCCCTTAATAATAAACGTCGATCGCAATTCATCAAATTTCGGATTCATATGACCACCTAAAAACGTAACCAACGACAACATCTTCGAATCAAATAAATTCGTCTCGCTCAAATTGATCTCACCCGATCCACTATTTTTTTGCGCCCCCTTAACCTTGGCAATAAAAACCCGCGCCTCAAGCACACCCGTATGGGGAACACCCGCCGCCTCCGCCACCGCCTTTGCCTTCGCCTTCACCTTCGCCTGCTTAGCCCCCTCGATAATTTTACCCACCGACACCCCACCCGCATTAAGCCGCAATTCAAAAGAGCCATCCCCCGACATCCCCACATGCCCCTTGCCCCAAACCTTCCCCCCATACATTTTCCCTTTAATATCCTTAATCCAAAGCTTATCGCTCTTCCCATCCGAGGATAACCCAAGCTTTAATTCGGTCATCAAATGTTTACTCACCCTCAAACGATCACCCCCAAGCGTCATCCGCGAAACAATCCCCCCTTCAGAAATCTGCAATTTTTCAACATCTAAATAACCCTTAAATTCCGTGATAGGCAAACCAAGATGAGCCCGCGCCCCCCGAAATGTAACCCGACCCGTCATCTCCAAAACATCTTTCCCCCCCTTATCTTTACCCCGCTTAATCCGCCCCTTAGACAGCACAAAAGGCCCGCCATACCCGATCTTTTTCAATACCCCATGCAACGATTCAGGAATCATAGCCAAAATCCCTTTATCCCCCCCATGCGCATCAATCCCAAGCGACACATCCAAACCCCTATTACTTTTTTTATCCCGATTCAAATCAACCCATCCACCCATCGTCATCCGATTAGCCTTCTTCCCGCTACCCCAATTCAGCTCCAAATCATTCAACCGCAATTCATCACCCACAAGCTTAACATCACCTCGAATTTTATCAAAAAATATTTTTTCACCACGATAAGTCATCCCCAATTGGCTAGGCTTAATCTGTATCCGTCGCACCCCCACAGCGCCCCCGCCCTTCATCGCCCCAAGCCGCAAGTCAAAATCAACATCACCCCGCAACTGATACCCCTTAAAGAATTGTCTCAATTCCTCCCCCGCCTTCAGCCCCCTAGGCAGCACCGTCAACAACTTCTCATCCCCCAGCGCCAAACCCTCAGCCTTAAGATCAACCCAAAAATCCCCGCCCCCAATTTTCCCATCCAACTCAAATTTCGTCCGCTCACCATGCCCACCCTTAAGCCCAATAAGCTCAACACCCTTACGAGTAATACGCACCACACCGCCAATCCCATCAACCACATAACCCTTCCCATAAGGATTCACACGCCCATCACCAAGCGTCACATCAACCCCATACCGCACCCGCCCCGCTTGGTCCACATCAATCTTCCCCACCGCACTAAGCGTCCCTCCCAGATGCAAATCTTTTTTCCAAATCTGATCCTCCTCTTTTTTATTTCCAACTACAGCCGCCTTCACCAGTTTCCCAAAAACAAAATCCTTAGCCACAATCGCCACCCTAGGCTTAACCCCTTGCTCAGTAAACAAAACCTCACCATCAACCCCAATCCGCCCACGCTTTTTCCCGCCCCCCAAATCAACCCCACGCAACTTAAGCCCCTCAAAAACAAGGCTCCGCCCCGTAATAACCATCCGACCACCACCCAAAATCAAAGGATATCCCCACTGCCTAGAAAGAATCCCCACATCATCAAACCTAACAACCGTCCGCGTCCTCACCCGCTTCTTATCCCCAGATTTTACACGCGTCTCAAACGACAATCGCCCCCCTAATGCAAACACAGGCAACCCAAGCCGCGACCGAATCAAATCCATCTCACGATCAATCTCAACCACACCAGCATCCCCCAACGCCGCCAACAAACCCGCCCGTTTTTTGGCTTTCGCAGCCAATTCTTTTTTCAATCCCACAACCAAACGAGGCGAAATAATCAACCCCCCATCAATCAACTTCCGATACTGATCACCATCCCGATAAACATCAATCTGCTCCCGAATCCGCTTATTCAAAGACCCATAGCCCGCTTCCAAAGTAATCCCTTTCCCCGCCACCGTCAGATCAATCCGCTGCTTTTGACCCACCCCGTTAATTTCCCCAAAGACATCCACACGCCCCCCACCGTTGACAACTTCCCCGCCGATATGATCAATCGTAATCTGCCCAGGCTTAAAGAGAATCTGCCCATTGAGTTTTTGAACCTTCCCCGGAAATCTTTTATACCCCGCAACCACATCAAAAAGACCCACCCGCCCCGTCATCTCAATCGCCTCATCCTCTTGAAGATGCCTCACATGTAGCGCCAAATCAAAATCCCCCGATTCAATCTCATATTGATTTAAAATCTTCCGCAAAAACAAAGGTAAGCCCCCCCGAGCTTTGGTCAAAGGGATCCCCGTTTTCAGCATCGATAACTTCATATCAAAAATAGGCGCCACACGATTAAGCCCCTCAATGTACCCCGACAATTTTATTTTTTTTGCAGAATCCCCCAGCCCCAACACACCCTCCAATTCCTCAATCCTCAAAGCATTGGCAAGCTCCACCTTCGCCAGACCCTCCCCCGACAACGCCTGATGAAAAACAAAACGCCCCCTCACATCAGAAAATCGCACCCGGCGCTCATCCCCATACAACGGCAGCAACATCGTCTTACCCACAACCTCCGCAACCACACGCACCACCTGCTTCTCCGGATCATAAACCAATTCAATCCGAGGCATTTTCACATCCGGACTAGCCCGATCAAACCACTTCTGAAAAGTGCTAGGCAAAAACGCACGATCCGCACGCGTAATCTCAAACCCCGTCAACACCGCACGCAACGCCTTCGTCTGAAGATTCACATGCCCCCTAAGCTCGCTACGAATCTTCCCCCCCGTCGTTCTCCGCCTAAACTCAAAACGATAACCTTTCTTTTTATCCACAGATTCTTCCAACAACCCCTCAATATAAACCGAACCACCATGCACAAGCTTCCCATCAATCACCTTATTCCCATGAACAATACCATCAACAATCTGAATCTTGGGTATCACCAGCGCCTCCCCTTCCGATTTTAAAAAACGCCAATTAAATGCCCGATGTTTATTGGCCTTACCCACCACCTCCGTCATATAAAATTGGGGGTTATAAAAAACAAAAGATTCATATTTCATCCCACCGGTCAATAGCGTCAAAATATCATGATGAATCTCCACCCGATCCACCTCCAATAACTTTTTCGCATCCTCACTCAAAATCCCCCGCGTATCCTTAACCCGCATAGACAATCCCTCCAAACGGATCAATCCATCAAAATCAAAGTAAGCCCCCTCAATCCGAACCTCCGCCCCCGTACTCCTTGCAATCCCCGCCGCAATCAGCCCGCCCAACCGCTGGGGATTGGCAATATACGCATAACCCCCACCCACCAAACAAACAAAAAACAACAACAGCAAAAGCAAACGCCGCCGCCATCGCCTCTTACGCCTAACCAAAATTTGCTGCTTCTGTATACTCAAAACATCTCTACTTTTTATTCAACATCAAAGCCGCCCTTTTCTCGCAACACGCAAAAAAAATCCAGCCTAATCAACCTCACCCTCCCCCATAACAAGCCTAAAACCCCTAATTCTACCCAAAATCGCAAAACAATCACCTCTCCCATTCCATTATCGCCCAATATACGCTATCTTGTGCACCCTATCATACCAGTCAATCGGTCTAAAGCTGCAACGCACAGACCATCTTAAAGGAAAAACCATGGAAACCAAACCACAAATCCAATACGACGACTTTGCCAAGATCGATCTACGCGTAGCCACCATTATCCAAGCAGAACTCCACCCCAATGCAGACCGCCTCCTCAAGCTACAAATCGACCTCGGACAAGAACAACGACAAATCTGCGCGGGTATCAAAACCCACTACACCCCAGAAGAATTAGTAGGCATGCAAATTATTGTCGTCGCAAACCTCGCACCACGCAAAATCCGAGGCCAAGAATCCAACGGCATGCTCCTCGCCGCCAGCGCAAACACAGAAAATCAAGAAACACAAGTCATCCTCCTAAGCCCATCCAAAGCAACACCCCCAGGCTCAACCGTTGGCTAATCAAGCACAACTTACATCACA
>CAZSSX010000018.1:0-19910 GCA_964609545.1 uncultured Phycisphaeraceae bacterium
CGCCCAAAAAATCAACAAACATCCAGCGTCAGTCCGCAGAGAACTCAATCGCAACCGCCATGAATCGGGTCATTATTTTCCAGCGGAGGCACACGATATCGCGCATAATCGGGCCAGTAACGCAAACAAACAAATCAATAAAATACTACGCTATCCACGCCTTTGTCGCGCGATATTTGGGAAGCTTTCAGGCCCCAAAAAAATGACACCTGACCTGATCTGGCAATGGCTCAAAAAAACCTATCCTAATGACAAAACGATGCACGCTAGCAGTGGCACCCTTTACGCGTTTATCCGTGAAGAAGCCTCGCGTGGCGGGCAGCTTCATCGCTACTTAGCTTACGGTAAACGAGGATCCAAGAAACGCGGGAATCCCTTAGAAACAAGGGGTCAAATCAAAAATCGTACGATGATTGATCAGCGGCCTAGCATTGTTGAAGAGAGGCTGCGTGAAGGCGATTGGGAATCAGATACGATCGAAGGTAAAGCCAAAAAAAGTTACCTTGCCAGCCACGTTGATCGTAAGAGTAAGTACCTTGTGTTGGCACGTTTGCCTAACAAAAAATCCAAGACTTTTAATGCGTATTCTGCTGATGCATTTAGACGCCATGATCGTCGTGGAATCACGTTGCCTCGCCACACTTTGACCGCCGACAATGGTAAGGAATTTTCGGACCATCCTAGCCTTGCTAAGAAGCTTGGGCTTGACGTATTTTCGCCAACGCCTATCATCCGTGGGAACGTGGCACCAACGAGAATACGAATCGGATCATACGGCGATGGTTCCCCAAAGGAACTGATTTTAGGTTCATCACAGATGCTGAAGTTTACCGTGTGGAACGGTTAATAAACAACCGGCCACGTAAATCATTAGGCTACCCAACGCCCAAGCAAGTCCTACTAGAATAGCTGGACGCGCAATTCAGATTGAACTTTGCCTTTTTATATGCCCCGGATGCCTCTTGTCCCAAAATACTTTTGCGGCTGGGTTGTTAATTAACACTTAGAAGATCACTAGCTGTAAATTTTCCAGCCAAATGCTGTAAGCGAGGATCTTTAAGCTGATCTAAAACACGAGGGATAACCTCAAAGTTCCCAATGGCAGTTGCTGGCCTAACCCCACGCTTAGTATCGTCGAAAAGCCCCTTGGCGTCAAGGGCTACGGCATCGGGAAGGTTTTACTTTTGAATGGGCTAATTTTTTTGAGGAGGATTTGATTTCAACTTTTAAAAAGGCTGCTTAGAAGTATCGAGGGGATGTATTTTTGGCCAAGAATGCTGTTTTCGTGTATGCTATCGGGCATGATGCTAGAAAAAATCGATGAATTAGAAGCTCAATCCCAAGCGGATTTTACCGCGATCCAAGACAGCGATGACTTAGAGCGATTTCGTATTGCCTACTTGGGTAGCAAGGGGGCGATCAAGTCTTTGATGGCGCTTTTGAAAGACGTGCCCAAGGCTGACAAGCCTGCGTTTGGCCAGCGCGCCAACGCTTTGCGCCAAGCATTGCAGAGCCAGTTTCAAGCTAAGAAATCGCAGTTGGATGCTCAACCCAAAGCCAGCGAGCCGCTGATTGATCTGACCGAGGATGGGCTGAGGGGCATTTTAGGTAAGCGTCATATTTTGTCGCAGACGATTGACGAGTTGATCGATGTGTTTGGGCGTATGGGTTTTGAGACGGCGACGGGGCCTGAGGTTGAGGATGAGTATCATAATTTTATCGCGCTGAACATTCCCCAGGCCCATCCGGCGCGTGACCCTTTGGATAATTTTTACTTATCTCAATCCGACACCGAGAATCCTCATTTGTTGCGTTCGCAGACGAGCACGGTGCAGATTCGTGTGATGGAGAAACGTGATCCGCCGATCCGGATTGTGTCGTTGGGTCGGGTCTATCGGCCTGATGAACACGATGCGACGCATTATTCGATGTTTCATCAGATCGAGGGTTTATACGTTGATAAAAACGTGAGCATGGTGGATATGAAATCGACTTTGATTCAATTTGCCCATGCTTATTTTGGCAAAGCAACAGAGGTGCGTTTGCGCCCCAGTTTTTTCCCTTTTACCGAACCCTCAGCGGAGCTTGATGTGAAGATGACGGTCAAGGGCAAGGAGCAGTGGATTGAGGTAGGCGGATGCGGGATGGTTGATCCTAACGTTTTTGAAGCGGTGGGCTATGATCCGAAAGTTTGGAGCGGTTTTGCTTTTGGCTTAGGGATTGAGCGTTTGGCGATGCGGAAATATGGTATTGGGGACATCCGTTATTTGTTTGAAAATGATATCCGTTTCCTTAAACAATTTTAATTTTAGGAGAAGGAAATGGCTCGGAAGCTTGATGGCTTTTGGAGGTTTCCGTGCTTATGTCTTATAAAAAACGTTTTTTTTATGCTTTGATTTTATTTTTGGTTTTATTGGTGTTGGGTGAATTTGTGTGCGTTTCATTTTTGGGTTTGGGGGATCCGCCGCTTTATGTGCATGACGATGAGATTGAATATTTGATGAAGGCTTCTGCGCGCTATGAGCGGTTTGGCAATGAGATTTCGATCAATCGCTTTCATATGCGTAGCGGTGATGTGACGCTTAAAAAAACAGAGGCTGATGAGTTTCGGGTGTTGGTGATTAGTGATAGCGTGATGAATGGGGGGAGCTTGACTGATCAGGCGGAGCTGGCTACTTCTTTGCTGGAGGGATCGCTTGGTGCTAGGCATGGGGGGAAGGTGACTGTTTGTAATGTTTCGGCGGGGAGCTGGGGGCCTGAGAATCAGCTGGCTTATGTGGAGCGTTTTGGTCTTTTTGATGCGGATGCGATTGTGTTGGTTGTGAATAGTGAGGATGCGGTGGACGTGATTGATTATCAGCATCGGACGGCGGGGGTGCGTAAGACGCATCCGACGAAGCGGCCGAGGTTTGCGCTGGAGGAAGCGTTTTTTACTTATGGGTTGCGGTACTTGGGGCTGGGACAGAAATATGAGAAGCCTAAGGTGACTGCTCGGACTCATGAGCGGTTTGAGGCTGCGACGACGCGCCTTTTTGATCTTTTTAAGAAGCACGGCAAGGCTGTTTTTATCTTGCATCAGAAGACGCAAGAGGAGATTGCGGGGGGTTACTTGCCTGGTTTTGGGCAATGGGAAAAATTTGCGGGGGCTTATGGTTTTAAGTTTATCGCGATGGGTTCTTATTTTGAGGAAGCGTTAAAATCTGGGGCGACGCCGTTCCGTGACAATATTCATCCTAATGCGCGGGGTCAAAAAATCATCCACGATATTCTTAAGCCGCTGCTGGAGAAAATCATCGCGGAGCAAATCGTGGAACAACGGGAGCGGATTAAAAAATCGCCGACGTCGGGTTTGATTTATAATAGTATTCATTTTTTGTTTGGAAGGGCTAATTATGCCTAGAGATCATAGTATTACAGCTGAGCATCTGACGCGGCTTTGCCCTTCGCTGCGAACGCTTTTGGACGGTGAGATTGCGGGTGGGAATCGCGTGCTTGAGACGTGGGAGAATTGGCCTGTGAAAGAGACGCTGATTATTATGCTGGAGTTTCCTTTTTTGGCGCTTCCCGATGCGTTGCCCGAGGGGGTTGTGATTAACGCTATTGATGACAAGCGATATTGGTTGGCGGAATACGAGGATCGAGCACGGGGCCATTTCTTGGCTTGCCAATTTGAAGGCCATTGACGAGATTGATTTAAGGAGAGTTGGCGATGATTTTTGATCAGTTGAAAAACGCGGATCGGTATAGCGGGTTGAGTGAAAATATTGCATTGGCGTTACGCTATTTGCGGGAGACGGATTTGGGGGGGCTTGGGGCTGGGAAGTTTGAGATTGATGGACAACGTGTTTGGGCGATTGTCGAAAAATACACGCCTAAGGATCATGCATTGGCGGTTTGGGAAACGCATCGGCGTTATGTGGATGTGCAATATCTGATCTCGGGACGGGAGCAGATGGGCTGGCGGCCTTTGCGTGCAGATTTGGCGATTGAGAAGGCTTATCACGCCGAGGGTGATTTTACTTATTATGACACGGCTGGGGGTTTGTTTGAGATTCGTGCGGGTGAGTTTGTGATTTATTATCCGGAGGATGTGCACGGGCCTGGGCTGGCGACGGATGATGATGAGCAGCTTGAGGTGCATAAGATTGTGATTAAGTGCTTGATCTGATGCTGTACGAAATTTCATTTGGGTGATGGGCATAAATTTTCGCGGTCTACTAGCCAATCAATTTTTACGGGGGTACAATGGTCGTGCTTTTTCTGTTTTTATCTTAAAAGGATACCCACATTGAATACCCCCCCCCTGCTGGCTACGGACCTGCCCCTTTCTAATAAACGCCAAGGCAAGGTGCGCGATATTTATGACGCGACTTTGGCTGATGGTCAAGAGGCATTGGTGATTGTTGCTTCTGATCGGATTAGTGCTTTTGATGTTGTTTTACCCGATGGTTTGCCGGGCAAAGGGATTTGTTTAACACAAATTAGCAATTTTTGGTTTGATATGATTCAAGAGCAATTGGGTGATCAGATCACGCATCATCTGATTTCAACGGACCCTCGCGATATCCCGGGTTTGTCTGATCAGCAGGTTGCGGACTTAACCGGCAGGACGATGATTGGTCGGAAATGTCGGGTGATTCCGATCGAGTGTATTGTTCGTGGTTATGTGACGGGTAGCGGCTGGAAAGATTATCAGAAGACGGGCGGGATTTGCGGGTTGGCGCTGGGTGAAGGGCTTGAGCAATGCGAGAAATTAGCGGAGCCGATTTTTACGCCTTCGACGAAAGCGGAGATCGGTTTGCATGATGAGAATATTTCTTATGATCGGGCGTGTGAGCTTGTGGGTCGCGAGCTGATGGATAAGTTGCGTGATTTAAGTTTGCGTATTTATCGGATGGCTCATGATTATGCTGCTGGGCGTGGTATTATTTTGGCTGATACGAAGTTTGAATTTGGGTTGCCTTTAGGGTGTGGTAGCGATGCTGAGCCGATTTTGATTGATGAGGTTTTAACGCCTGATAGTTCTCGTTTTTGGCCTGCGGATCGTTATGCTGCGGGTCGGGATCAGGATAGTTTTGATAAGCAATATATTCGGAATTATCTTCAGGGTTTGACCGATGCTAAGCAGTGGGACAAGACGGCGCCTGGGCCTAGGTTACCCGAGGAAATTATTACGCGTACGATGGCTAAATATCAAGAGGCGCACCGTATGCTGGTGGGTCGTGATTTGGTTTTATAAAGGGTTGAGGGGAGGATTGGGGTGAGAGTAAGGCTTTGTTTTTTTGTGCGTTAAAATGCTCAAATGCCTTTGGCTTAAGCGGGTGGTATTGTATAATGGTTGGTGGGTGAGTGGCGGGGTTCATTGGATTAAGGACGCTGGCCTTTTTGGCTGCTGGGTTCGCCCTACGATGTTTCGTTTGTAGAGCCTTTAAGAACCATATGGGTTCGGTCTGTCGCGCGACGGTCAAGCCTCCATGAGTGGAAGGCCTGGACGACTTCATGATCGTTCCCCCCTAGAAATAGGGGTTCTGACAAACGCTTCGAACGGCCTAATAGCAGCAGGTTTAGCTAATTAAAGATAAGCAGCTGGTCTCGCCATAGAGACGAGCTGTTTTTTTATTGGGATTGATGGGATGGGTCTTGGGGTGAGGATTAAGGCAAGGGTTGGAGTTGAGGTTGGGATTCGTCTTGGGGTAAAGATTTGGTCATGGGTTTGTTTTTTGGGGGTGGTGGGTATTATCAGTTATCGTAATTTTTAAGGTATTGAAACATTTCTGGATTGAAGCGGGTAAGATGGGGGTTATGTCGGACTCAAAAGATAACTCGGAATTGCCTGCTGATTTGGTGGCGGATATTGTAGATAGTTTCCATGAGTTGGATTCGATGCAGCATTTGGACGCGCAGTTTTTGCCTAGCCGCGCTAAGAGTATCGCGCTGTTGGAGCTGATTCGTCGGCTGATGTTTCCTGGTTTTTTTGATGAGGGGCGTTTGGATAATGTTGATGTTCGGGGTTATGTGGAGGCGCTTTTGACTCGGGTGCGGGGTTTGCTTTTTGAGCAAGCGCGTCAAGCGATTCGATATTATGATCGGGTGATTTCTAAGGATGGTTCTGAGTGTATCGGTTGCGATGAGCAGGCGTGGGCTGTGACGGATCAATTTTTGGGGCAAATTCCTCATTTACGCAAGTTGCTGTATACGGATATTTTAGCGGCGTTTGACGGGGACCCGGCGGCGCTTAACACGGATGAGACGATTTTTTGTTATCCGGGTGTGGACGCGATTTTTACGCATCGGATTGCCCATGCGCTTTATGATTTAGAGCTGCCGATGATTCCGCGGATTCTTTCTGAATATGCTCATAACGAGACTTCGATTGATATTCATCCTGGGGCGAGGATTGGTGAATCTTTTTTCATTGATCACGGGACGGGCGTGGTGATTGGCGAGACGTGTATTATCGGGAAAAACGTGAAGATTTATCAAGGGGTTTCGCTGGGGGCGATCTCGACTAAAGGGGGCCAGCGGCTTAGGGGCAAGCAGCGGCATCCGATCATTGAGGATGATGTTACGATTTATGCGGGTGCTGTGATTTTGGGTGGTCAGACGGTTATTGGGCATGGTGCGACGGTGGGTGGTTCTGTTTTTATTACGGAGTCGATTCCGCCTTTCCATACGGTGACGATGGAGTTGCCTCAGCTTAAACTTGTTGCTCGTCCGCGGGCGATTTGTGAGCATGGGGAAACTTTTTTAGGCTTCGATATTTAGTTGCTTAAAATAAACGGCGCACTGGGAAGGCGGGCATCTTGTTATAAAATATTTGCGTGTTTGCATAATTAAAAACCTGATGGCTGTTATGGCTTATGAAATCTGTATTGATTGGGTTACTTTTTATTATCCATTTTAAGTATAAAGGAAAACTTTATGTTGCTTAGAAAACGGTCTTTTTTGTTTTTTTTAGTTTTGATGATTTTACTATCGGGCTGTCAATCGCTGCCTGCATTGCCGGGGCATGTTCAGCAGCAGCGGGGGAAAGCGGATGTTCGATTGGCTGCTGTTTTTAATGATCATATGGTGCTTCAGCGGAACAAGGCGATCCCTATTTGGGGCACTGCCAAGCCTGGGCAATTGGTGGAGGTGTGGCTTGATAGCGGATTTCCAAAGGAAATTTCGGAAACTAAGATTCAGAAGAAAACAGTGGTGCGCTACGCCAAAGCCTTGGCGGACGAGGATGGTAAGTGGCGATTAAAATTGGGTGAGCATGAAGCTGGTGGGCCTTTTACGCTGACGGTTAAGGGCGAACAAGCGATTGCGTATTCTGATGTGCTGATCGGTGAGGTGTGGTTATGTTCGGGGCAATCTAATATGGTTTGGTCTTTGCGAAAAACCACGAATGCCAAACAAGCTATGAGCTTAGCCAATTATCCTCAGATCCGGATTATGGATGTGGCTAGAGTCCCCTCTCCTCATCCGGTGAAAGATGTTAAGATTGCGAAATCTTGGACTGCTGTGACGCCTGATTCGATTAAGAATTTTTCAGCTGTGGGTTATTATTTTGGTCGAGCGATTCATCAAGAAGTTGGTGTTCCTGTGGGTTTAATTTTGTCTGCTTGGGGCGGGACGCGTGTGGAGCCTTGGATGACGCCTGAGGTTTTCAACTCTAATGCCGAGCTTGCCAAGGCGGGCCGTTATCAATCGCCTACGGCTCAAACCAAAACGAATCGTCAAGCGGCCACTCAGCTTTATAATGGGATGATTGAGCCTTTGGTGCCTTACGGAATTCGAGGGGTGATTTGGTATCAGGGAGAATCTAATCGGGGTCAGTATTATGATTATGAGAAGTTATTTACGGGGTTAATTCATTCATGGAGAAGCCGATGGAATGATGGGAGGTTGCCGTTTTATTTTGCCCAGTTGGCGCCTTATAATTATGGTCGTAGTGATCCGCGGGCTTTGCCGATGCTTTATGATGCTCAGCTTCGCACGCATAAGAAAACCAAATATACGGGTATGGCTGTGCTTACGGATATTGGGAATACGAAAAACATTCACCCTAGGAACAAGTTAGACGTGGGTAATCGTTTGGCGCGTTGGGCGTTGGTTCGTGTCTACGGCAAGCAGAATATTACTGTTTCTGGTCCGTTATATAAGAGCTTTAAAATTCGGGGCGATAAGATTCGAGTGATTTTTGATTATGCTCAGCAGGGGTTGATTTCTTCGGATGGCAAAGGGCTGACGCACTTTACTATTGCGGGGTCGGATCGTGTTTTTCATCCCGCGGTGGCTAAGATGGATGGCTTAAGTGTTATTGTTTCTAGTGCTAAGGTGAGGAAACCTGTTGCGGTGAGATTCTGTTTCCATGATGAAGCGGTCCCAAACTTTTTCAATCAAGCTAAGCTTCCGGCCTCTCCTTTCCGAACGGATGATTGGCCATTGAAGAAAAAGTAAGCCACGCTTTTTAGATTATTTTTCCCGAGCCGCTATTAATTGATTTAATAGCGGCTTTTTTATGACGTGATTTTTTTCGTGACGTCTGGCAGATGCTAGGGGTGAAGCTAAAAATATCCGTAAAATAGCGATAAAATGGGCTCGATTTCTGACGGTAAGTATTATTGCTAGTATAATTCTTTATCTTCCATTGACTGGACAATCCCCGCTTTTATTCAGGATGATTTTAAATGATCAAACGCACCCACCATTGCAATCAACTTAATTTAGATCACCAAGGCCAAACCGTTAGGCTGATGGGATGGGTCAATAATTATCGCGACCACGGCGGTGTTATTTTTATCGATTTACGAGACCGGGAGGGGA
Organism: uncultured Phycisphaeraceae bacterium; assembly: GCA_964609545.1. Taxonomy (GTDB): domain Bacteria; phylum Planctomycetota; class Phycisphaerae; order Phycisphaerales; family Phycisphaeraceae; genus CAZSSX01. Next base: position 8,812 of record CAZSSX010000018.1, read on the forward strand.
TTACGCAGGTGGTTTTTCATCCTGAGAATCCTCATTCGCTCGATCTGGCCAACAGTTTGCGTAATGAAGATGTTATCGCGATTGACGGGACTTGCATTAAGCGAGAAGCCACGGCCAATAAGAAATTATTTACGGGTGAGATTGAGGTCGATGTCACGGGGCTGGAGCTTTTAAATAAATCTCAGACGCCTCCGTTTAAACCTTCTGAGGCTGAAAAAGTTTCTGAGGATATCCGCTTGAAATATCGTTATATCGATTTACGCAATGAGCGTATGCAGACTAATTTGAAGGTGCGCCATCGTGTGACCAAGATCATGCGTGACTATTTGGACGCGGATGGTTTTTACGAAATTGAGACGCCGTTTTTGTGTAAATCTACACCCGAGGGGGCGCGTGATTTTTTGGTGCCTTCGCGTTTACAAAATGGGGCATTTTATGCTTTGCCGCAGTCGCCTCAGATTTTCAAACAGATTTTGATGTGCGGGGGTGTCGAAAAATATATGCAGATCGCTCGGTGTTTTCGGGATGAAGATCCTCGGGCGGATCGTCAGGCGGAGTTCACTCAGCTTGATATTGAGATGTCATTTATTGATGTGGATGATATTTTAAACTTGGTGGAAGGTTTGGTCCGCAGAATTTGGAAAGTTATTTTGGATGTGGATGTGCCTGCGATTACGCGTCTCTCTTATGCGGAGTGCATGAGGCGTTATGGGTCGGATCGTCCTGATTTGCGTTTTGGGATGGAGTTGATCGACATCGCGGACTTGGCAGAACAAACCGATTTTAGTGTCTTTAAAAATGCGTTATCTCATGGGGGCAAAGTCAACTGCATCTGCGTGCCTGGTGGGGCATCGATGACGCGTAAGCAAACCGATGCGTTGGCTGAATTTGTTAAAGACTTTGGGGCCAAGGGGCTGGCGGTGGCCAAGGTTGGCGCCAACGGTAAGATTGAAACTGGCATCGCCAAATTCATTCAAGCGATCGCGCCTGAATTGATTGAGCGGACGGGTGCTAAAGAAGGCGATTTGCTTTGCTTTGCAGCGGATACGGGAAAAATCGTTCTGCGCACCCTGGGTGAATTACGAGTCAAGCTCGCTCATGATTTAAACATGATTAAGCAAGGCGATTGGCAGTGGGTTTGGGTGGTTGATTTTCCGGCATTGGAATGGAACGAGGACGAGAAGCGGTGGGATAGTTTGCATCATCCTTTCACTTCGCCACGGGCTGAGGATATCGACAAGCTGGAATCTGATACGGCTCATGTGCTTTCGGATGCTTATGATTTGGTGGTTAACGGTTCGGAAATCGGCGGGGGTTCTATCAGGATTCATGATCCGGCGTTGCAGTCGCGTATCTTTGCGTTGTTGGGTCTTTCGGCTGAGGATGCTCGCGAAAAATTTGGATTTTTACTTGATGCTTTGGCGTTTGGTGCTCCTCCACACGGCGGGCTGGCGCTCGGTTTAGATCGGGTTGTGATGCATTTGGTCGACACGACGAATATTAAAGATGTGATTGCATTTCCTAAGACGCAAAACGGTAATGACTTGATGTCTGATGCGCCTTCTATGGTTGAAAATAAACAGCTGGAAGAGCTACATATCCGTAAGATTGATCAAGTGGTGATGCCTAGTTAATTTTGTTAGAGCTGACTTAGGCCAATGCGTGGCGGGTCTTCTTGAAAGATTTTGGTGAGACAAAAAATCAGCCAGCCAGCTTTAATCAGAGGAAGACGATAGCCGATCATAGATTCGTTTTATTGCATGATGTCGCGATTTTTTTCAGCATGAGATTCTGATTTGTTCTTCTTCATCTCATCGTGAGGTTTCATTTACGTTGACTGCTTGTTTTTTGAAACTTCATTTGGAACAGGCTGTCCATTTTAACGATTCTATCGTTTATAGGGATTAACGTGTTGGGTGGGCTATTTATCCGATCGGGCAAATGGATAAATCGGTGAAGGTGCGCTGGACTTCTGACGATAACATCTTAAAGCCTAGGCGTGATATTCTTTTTTTTGTTGATGATCCTTCACGATATGATGCGATCATTAGAAGCAGAGACGTCGCGCCATTGTGGCCCCATTTTAGAGCGTCACCGATTGCCCATCGAAGCGATCAAGGAGAAAGTCATGCCCAAGTCCAAGCCTCAAGAAGCCTCTACGCCGTCCTCGCAAGACGCTGAATATCGAGGTCCTAACCGTCGTAAAGACGTGGTGTCCGATGCTTCGTATACGGGTTTAGAGCGCCGCCGCGGTCCGGGTCGTCGGCGTAGCGATTTTATTAAATCTGCTGAAGAAGGTGAAATGACCGGCGAGCAGTTTCTATTTATCCAAGCGATGGATGTTTATAAGCGTGTGAATAATTCGCCTTACCCCTCTTGGACCGAAGTTTTAGAGGTGATCCGGAAGCTGGGCTATCGCAAGACTTGCGATTCTATTTTGACGCTTTCGAACTGTGAGGACTGGACTGAAAAATCTGATGCTCCCGTATTTGGGCAGGGTCTGCGTAAAAAAGCCAGCTAGCAAGGTTTATTGCGTGAACATCGAGGGTAGGGGTTTAGGCACAAGGCACCGATTTTTTGTATGACAAAACAAGTTGATCTGAGGGGCTGGTTTTATTTAGTGAAAAGAAACAGGACGGCTGTTAAGTGTAGGGTCGTCTGTTTTTGTGCTGTTGCTTTTTGGTGCTTAGTCGGAAGGGGTCTCGTCGCTGGGGGCTGTGTTTTCTTGTTCTGGGTAGCCTTCAAAGGGTTGCCATTCGCTACCGTTTGGGCCGATGTAGATTAGGCCTTGGCAGCCTGCCTCGACGGCTTTTTCCATGACTTCTGGTGCATTTTCGTTATTGAGGACAAAAAGCTGTGCGCCTCGTTCGTAGGCATAGTTTTCTGCGATGATGGGATCGATTGCGTGGACGAGTCCTTTGCCGTGCTGGCAGTCGCCGTACATGATTTGGTCATTTATTGTGAACGCATATGCTTGTATATTTTCCATAGATAGAATATAGCACGGGGTGTGTTAAAGTCAATTTTTAATGGGAGATCGGCTGCTCAAAAGTGATCTTTTAAGATTTTCCGAGGATGGGTCCGGATTTGTTTTTTGTCGCGTGATTTGGATTTGTATCAAAAAAAGGCTGACGATGGTGGCCAGCCTTTTTTTGTTGTGCTTACATTTTTTTATTTTGTTATTTTGTTTATGGGAGTTGTGTTGCGCCCATGAGGTATCGGTCGCATTCTCTGGCGGCGCCTCGTCCTTCGTTGATTGCCCAGACGACTAGGCTTTGGCCTCTGCGTACATCTCCTGCGGTGAATACGCCTAGTGTGTTGGTGGTATATTTTTCAAATTCAGCTTTGTAGTTTTTTCTTTGGTCGCGTTCTAGGCCTAGTTCATCGGCAATGATTTGTTCTGGTCCGCTGAATCCTAGTGCGAATAGTACGAGGTCTGCGGGGTATTGTTTTTCGCTGTTGGGTATTTCTTTGGGTGGGAATACGGGGCGGCCTTGCTCGTCTTTTTCCCATTTGAGCATGACTGTTTTGACGGCTTTGACGTTGCCGTTGCCATCGTCGATAAATTCTTTTGTTTGGATAAGATATTGTCTGGGGTCGTCGCCGTATAAGGCGGCGGCTTCTTCTTGGCCGTAGTCCATGCGGTATGTTTTTGGCCATTGTGGCCAGGGGTTATTTGGGTCTCTTTTTTCGGGCGGTTTTTCTAGGATTTCAAATTGCACGACGCCTTGGCATCCGTGGCGTATGGAAGTGCCTACGCAATCTGTGCCTGTATCTCCGCCGCCGATGACGACGACGTTTTTATTTTTCGCGGAGATATAATTTTGATCTTGTAGATTGCTATCGCATAGGCTTTTGGTATTTTGGTGGAGAAATGGCATTGCCATGTGGATGCCTTTTAGATTTCTGCCTGGTGTTTTTGCTAAGAAGTCATTGGGTTTGGTGGCGCCTGTGCAGATGACGATGCTATCAAAATCTTGTACTAATTTTTTAGCGGGGAGGTCTTTGCCTATTTCTGTGTTTGTGATGAAGGTGATGCCTGCTTGTGTCATGAGGTCGATGCGGCGTTGGACAATTTTTTTGTCGAGTTTCATGTTGGGTATGCCGTACATGAGTAGGCCGCCTGGTCGATCTGCGCGTTCGTAGACTGTGACTTGATGGCCTACTTTGTTGAGCTGATCAGCGCAGGCTAGCCCGGCAGGTCCGCTGCCGATGACGGCGATTTTTTTGCCTGTTTTTTCAGGCGGGCTATTGGGTGTTATCCAATTTTTTGAGAATGCGCGATCGCTGATGGTCACTTCGATATTTTTGATAGTGACGGGGTCTTGGTTGATGCCTAGGGTGCAGCTTCCTTCGCAGGGCGCGGGGCAAACTCTGCCTGTAAATTCTGGGAAGTTGTTAGTTAGGTGTAGGCGGTCGGCGGCTTCTTCCCATTTGCCGTTGTAGACGAGGTCGTTCCATTCGGGGATGAGATTATTGATGGGGCATCCCGAGGCCATGCCTGCGATGATGCTTCCGGTGTGGCAAAAGGGTATGCCACAATCCATGCATCGGCTGCCTTGCTGTTGTAGCAATTGATCGCTGGCGTGGTTGTGAAATTCATCCCAATCTTTGATGCGTTGTAGGGGTGCTCGATCTGTTTGGACCTGACGTTTAACTTCTAAAAATCCAGTGGGCTTACCCATGCTGTGTTACTCCATACTTTTGATGCGGCTTGGGCCGTTTGTTTTTTATTTTTCTTCAATCCGCTGCCCCGCTAGCGTTTTATGGCTTTTCTGGGGTGTTGTTGTTTCGAGACTTAAACAGCGGGCATTTTTTCTCGTGCTTCTTTTTCCGCATTTTGTTTAATTTGCTCTAGGGCACGTTTGTAATCTGTGGGGATGATCTTTTTGAAATCTTTGAGCGATGCATCCCAATTTTTTAAAATTGTTTGAGCCACGGTAGATTCGGTGAGTTCTTGATGGTTTTTGATGAGTTGTAATAGTTCGCCGATGTCTACGGGGTCTACCATTTGCTCGATTTCTACGGTTGCTTTGTTGAGGTTGTCGATGAGTTTATTATCGGGATCATAGACATATGCGATGCCGCCTGACATGCCTGCGGCGAAGTTTCGCCCGGTGGGTCCGAGGATGACGGCTCTTCCGCCTGTCATGTATTCTAGTGCGTGGTCTCCTACGCCTTCGACGACTGCGCTGGCTCCTGAGTTTCTGACGCAGAATCTTTCTGCTGCTAGGCCTCTAAAATAGGCTTGTCCTTTTACGGCGCCGTAGAGGGCGACGTTTCCGAGTATGACGTTTTGCTCTGGTATGAAGGTGCTTTCGCTGGGGGGGAAGATGGCGATGCGTCCGCCGCTGAGTCCTTTGCCGACGTAATCATTTGCATCGCCTTGGAGGTTGATGGTTACGCCGCTGGCTGTGAAGGCGCCTAGGCTTTGGCCGGCGTGTCCTTTGAGGTTGATGGTGATGGTGTCTTGGGGCAAGCCTTTGTCTTCCCATACTTTTGAGATTTCATTGCTTAGCATGGCGCCGACGCTGCGGTCCGTGTTGACAATATCTGCTTGGATGATCACGGGTTTTGCGTGGCTGATTGCTGCTGCACTTTGTGCGATGAGCTGTCTGTCTAGCACTTTTTCTAATGCGTGGTCTTGGTTTTTGGTGTGGTAGACTTCGACGGCTGCGTGTGGTTTGATTGCTGGTGCCAAGATGGGTGTCATGTCTAGGCCTTGGGATTTCCAGTGTTCGATGACTTGTGCTGTTTTGAGTTTGTCTACGCGGCCGATCATCTGGTTGATGTTTGTGAATCCTAGTTTGGCCATGATTTGTCTTGCTTCTTCTGCAACCATGAAGAGATAATTGACGAGGTGTTCGGGTTTGCCCGAGAATTTTTCTCTGAGTTGTGGGTCTTGTGTTGCGATGCCTACGGGGCATGTGTTGAGGTGGCATTTTCGCATCATGATGCAACCTAGGGTGATCAGTGGTGCGGTTGCGAAGCCGTACTCTTCTGCGCCTAGCAATGCGGCGATGACGACATCGCGTCCTGTTTTGAGTTGTCCATCGGTTTGGATGACCACGCGGCTGCGTAGATCATTTAAGACTAATGTTTGATGTGTTTCTGCTAGCCCTAGTTCCCATGGTAGGCCGGCGTGTTTGATGCTGGTGAGGGGCGATGCGCCGGTGCCGCCATCGTGTCCGGCGATGAGGATGTGGTCTGCGTGCCCTTTTGCTACGCCTGCTGCGATTGTGCCTACGCCTACTTCACTTACGAGCTTGACGCTGATTCTCGCTTTGCGGTTTGCATTTTTGAGGTCGAAAATAAGTTGGGCTAGGTCTTCGATGGAGTAAATATCGTGATGTGGTGGCGGGCTGATCAATCCTACGCCTGGGGTGCTGTGCCTGGTTGCGGCGATGGTTTGATCGACTTTGTGTCCTGGTAGTTCACCGCCTTCGCCTGGTTTTGCGCCTTGTGCCATTTTGATTTGGATTTCATCGGCATTGGTGAGGTAGTAGCTTGTGACGCCGAATCTTCCTGAGGCGACTTGTTTGATAGCGCTTCGTTTTGAATCTCCATTGGGCATGGTTTTGAATCTGGCGTAGTCTTCTCCGCCTTCGCCGGTGTTGCTTTTTCCGCCGATGCGATTCATTGCGATGGCCAATGCTTCGTGTGATTCTTTTGAGATGCTGCCGTAACTCATGGCGCCTGTTGCGAATCTTTTCACGATTTGGCTGGCTGGTTCGACTTGGTCGATGTCGATTTCTTTTTGGGGGTCGAAATCAAAATCGAGCAGGCCTCTTAGGAAGCAATCTTGTTTATTTTTTTCATTGATGAGTGTTGCAAATTCATCGTAGGCTTTGCGGTCTCCGGTGCGGGCGGCTTGTTGTATGCTGGCGATTGTTTCGGGGTTCCAGGAGTGTTTTTCTCCTGATTTTCGGTAGTGATAATCGCCGTTGTTTTCGAGTACGGGTAGGCTCACGATTTTTCTGTGGGGGTATCCTTTGGCGTGGCGCTCTAGTATTTCGTGTGCTAGGACATCGAATCCTACGCCTTGGATACGGCTTGCGGTGCCTGTGAAACATTTTTCGATTACGGTGCTGTTTAGTCCGACGGCTTCAAAGATTTGCGCGCCTTTGTAGCTTTGTAATGTGGAGATTCCCATTTTGGCCATGACTTTTAGCATGCCTTTGGCTACACTTTTTCGGTATCCGGCGACGATTTGTTTATCGTCATAATGGCTTGGTAGGATGCCGTCGATGCGTGCTTGAAAGACGCTTTCGAACGCGAGGTAGGGGTTGATTGCATCTGCGCCAAAGCCGATGAGCAGGCAGTGGTGATGGACTTCTCTGGCTTCGCCGGTTTCAACGATAATGCCTAGCTGGGTGCGCTGTTGTGTTTTTACGAGATATTGATGCAGGGCGCCGACGGCTAATAACATGCTTACGGGGACGCGATCTTTGCTGATGGCGCGATCGGAAAGCACGACGAGTTTATATCCATCGGCGATGGCTTGGGTTGCTTGTGCGTTGATGCGGTCGATGGCTTGAATCATTCCGGATTGACCGGTGGTTTTGTCAAATGTGACGTCGATGACTTTGCTTTTCCAGTCTCGATGGTCCATATGTTCTAGGGCAGCTGCTTCTTCGTTGGTGAGAATGGGGTGTGCGATGCGTAGTCGGTGGACGTGGTCTTGTGTGGTTTCTAGCAGACTGCCTTCTGGCCCGATGAAACACTCTAAAGACATGATGACTTCTTCGCGTATGGAATCGATAGGCGGGTTGGTGACTTGCGCAAATAGCTGTTTAAAATAGTCGTAGACGAGGCGGGGTTTATCGCTTAGGCAAGCTAGCGCGGCGTCGTTGCCCATTGATCCGACGGGGTCTCTGCCATCGGTGACTAATGGGCCTAGCATGAAGTGGATGCTTTCTGCGGTGTATCCGAAGGCTCGTAGTCGGGGCATGAGCGTGTCGGGGTCGAATCCGTGGGGTTCGTTTTCTGCGTGCAGTTCATCGATTTCGATGCGTTGTTCTGCGAGCCATTTTATATAGGGTTGTTCGCTTGCGATTTTTTCTTTGAGTTCTTCATCTTCGATGATACGGCCTTGTTCAAAATCAACGAGGAACATTTTGCCGGGTTGGAGCCTGCCTTTGATTTTAACGCGGGCTGGAGGCACATCGACTACGCCTACTTCGCTGGCCATAATGACGACATCATCGTGGGTGACATAATATCGACTTGGCCTTAATCCGTTGCGGTCTAGGACGGCGCCGATGTAGTGGCCATCGGTGAAGCAGATCGAAGCGGGGCCATCCCATGGCTCCATGAGCGCGGAATGGTACTCGTAAAATGCGCGTTTGGTTTTGCTCATGGCGTGATGATTTTGCCAAGCTTCTGGGACCATCATCATGACTGCTTGGGGGATGCTTCGCCCTGCCATGAGTAGTAGTTCTAGGACGTTATCAAAGCTTCCGCTGTCGGAGCAATCTGCTTCGATGATGGGGAATAATTTTTCTAGGTCTTGCTGGCTAAAGAGCTGGCTTTGCATGACGCCTTGCCTTGCTGTGACCCAGTTGATGTTTCCTCTGAGGGTATTGATTTCGCCGTTGTGGCTCATGAATCGGCAGGGTTGAGCGCGGTCCCAGCTGGGGAATGTGTTGGTGCTGAATCGCGAGTGAACCATGGCTAGGTGCGTGGTGTAGTCGGGATCTGCGAGGTCTGTAAAATAGGGTACGACCTGCTGGGGCATGAGTTGGCCTTTGTAGACCATTACTTTTGTGGAGAGTGAGCAGATGTAAAAAGTTTTTGCTTCGGGATGATCGCCGCCTCGGAGTTGATGGCTGCTGCGTTTGCGGATCATGTAGAGTTGTCGTTCGAATGCTTCCTCTTTAAAGCCTTCTCCCGCGGCTACAAAAAGCTGCACGATTTTAGGCTGACTGGCCAATGGTGTTGGCCCGATGTTTGCGCCTACGGCGTCTACGGGTACATCTCTCCATCCGACGAGTTTTTGGCTTTGCTCGCCGATCAATTGCTCGACGGTGTCTTTGCAGAATTGGGCTTGCTTGGGGTCTGTGGGTAGAAAGATTAGGCCTGCGGCGTATAAGCCTTGGGGTGGCAAGTCTACGTTTAATGCTTTTTTCGCGACTTTGGCTAGGAATGCGTGCGGCAGTGCGGTTAGGATGCCGGCGCCATCGCCGCTATTGTCTTCGCAGCCACAGGCTCCGCGATGTGTCATTCGGTCTAATGCTTCGGCGGCATCTAGGATGAGTTGATGGCTGCGTTGGCCTTTGATATGGGCTACAAATGCCACGCCACAACTGTCTTTTTCATTTTGGGGATCGTACAATCCGTTTTTCTTAGGCAATGCCATAGGGATACTTTCTTTCGTAAATCAAATGATGGGGCCTATTTGGAGCCACCTATTTTTGTTCAAATTTAATGAGGGTGTTGATGGGTTGAGCAGATTAAAATTAGATGCCTTGCCCGATTAAATTTGAATCAAAGGTTTCAAATCCAGCGGTTGCGCCTGGGCCTGCAAATTCTAATAATGTTTTGATAAATGCTTCGACCGCTGGCGTGACGATGGTTTGTTCGCCTCGCGTGGCTTGATTGCGCTTGCGATAGATGACGCCCATTTGTCTTGATAGCGGCGGGTCCATTTTGACTGCGCAGAGGGTGCCTGCTTCTACTTCTCTGCGGACTAACCTGCCTGGCAATATAGAGACGTCATCGGTGATGCTTACTGCTGATTTGATGGTGTCTACGTTGTCGAAGGTGTTTACGATTCGTGGGTTTGATCCATTTTCGCGTAGATATCGCTTGACGCGCCTGCCTACGGGTAGGCTTTGCTCGAAGCTGACCATGGGGTATTTTTCAAAGATTTCTGGGGTGACGACTTTGAGCTTGCCTAGGGGGTGGCCCTTTCGGCAGACGGCGACCATTAATTCATCGGCTAGCCTAATGGATGCGACATCTCTCCAGCGTTCGGGGTAGGAGACGATGCCTACATCACACATGCCTTTGCGTACCGCTTCGTGGACTTCATCGGGGCGTGTGTAGTTAAAGAGGATCGAGACGCGGGGATGCTTTTGTGCCATGGCGTCTTTGACGTTTTTGAGTAGTTCAATTCCGGCGCTATAGATGGCTTGCACTTGTACGCGGCTTTCTAGCTGAGGCCTAAATTGTGTGACTTTATGTTCAAGCTGTTCGTATCGTTCGACGACATCTCGGCAGCCTGTCAAGAAGACTTCGCCGGCGGGGGTTAGTGCCAATGGGCGTATGGAGCGGTCGATCAGGCGAACGCCTAGACGTTTTTCTAATTGGCCGATGCGCTGGCTGGCTGCGGATTGGGTGATGCCATGTTCAACCGCGGCTCGTGAAAAGCTGCGAAAACGGGTCACGTCGTAAAAGAGTCGTAGTGTTTGCATAGTACAAGACAGCGTAACATTAAATGAGATTATGTCAATCATTTTGTTATTAACTGTTTTAATATTTAGCCTACTGATCGAGGTGTCCTACCCGTGATTATTTTTTTAATTTATTGAAACAAAAAGAGTTACAAGATGGGAAAGATGCCTTTCGTGCAATTTTCCCATCTTGTAACTTTTTTATTTTTATGATAAATATAACATTCAACTAATATTGGCACTATTAATATAATCTACATTAATAGTACTGTCGCGTCTTCCGCATTCTGCGCCTCAAGCTCACATCGATTTAGAAACGATGGTCTGCTGCTACTCGCACTCTTTTCAATCATGATTGTGGGCACGCTGAACCTGCACGGGGAGGGCACACGCGACTACTCTACAGGCTTTCTATATAGGTTCTAATGGGATTTTGTGGCGAGAGAGAACTTGCAAATAAATTGTATTAGGAGCAGCTGGAGCGAGCTTCATCTGTTGCGCAACGGATCTGCTGGGCAAGGGCGAGGGCTATTTTGTTTGGTTGGATATGATGAACGCGGAAGATTTTGACGTTTTGGCTGAGAGCTAGGGCGGTGGTGATGGCGGTGGCTTGGTCGAGCTGTTGGGTGGTCGGGTTTGGGATGTTTTGATTTTGAAAGAAATGTTTTAAGATTGATTTTCTGGATGTGCCTAGGAGCGTGGGAT
>CAZSSX010000019.1:0-19794 GCA_964609545.1 uncultured Phycisphaeraceae bacterium
GGCCGCCACATCGTAGAACGATGGGATGCATCCGATGCCTCGTCGACAAGATGCCCAGGCAGCACTTTGCCAGATGTTGTCTCGTAATATTAGCAGACACGCCGAGGCTATCTCGCTTTGCTTTGCTATAAAAAAAAGACAAACAAAACAACCCGTTGCATATCAGCACATCAAAACTATTCAAATTTCGCAAAGTGGGCATTTTGCACGGGGATCAGATACTCTAAAATATCTTTGAGCACCTGCGCTGGCGAGCCCATCGCGTTGACTTCAACCACTAACTTTTTGCCAAAAACTTCTAGCACAGGCTTGGTCTCGGCTTCGTAAACGTTCCACCGATTGCGGATCACTTTTTCATCGGCGTCATCAAAACGATTTTCTTTCAGCGCGCGTCTGCGTAGCCGATGAATCATTTCGTTCTGATCATTGCATACCAAGTGAATCACTTGATACACATCCACGTGTGATTTGATGATTTCTGCTTGCTCTACGGTCCGCGGGATGCCGTCTAAAACCAAAAGATCGTCTTTAGGTTTGTAAGCACCCAGCACGGTTTGCGCGGTGATATTTTCAAGCCACATCTTGATCGTCACATCATCGGGCACCAAGTGTCCTCGCGAGGAGTACTCGTAAAATATTTTACCTAGCTCCGAATTGATATTGATTTGACGAAAAACATCGCCACAGGCACAATGAAAAAACCCAGGGATGCGGCCTAGCACCGCCCCTTGTGTGCCTTTGCCCGCGCCTGGCGCGCCGAAGAGTAAGACCGTTTTATAGCGTTGAGTTTGAGATGACATCCAAGTAATCCTCTGCGATGCGTTGCGATTTTTAAAAAAACGCATCGGGTCATTTTTTTTGCAAAACTAACGTGAAATGAAATAGACAGACTGATAATCGTGAATCGTGGCATCACACTCGTGTAATCCAATCACGCTGCGCCGCAGTGCCAGAGGTTTAATGTCCAGCGGCTTGATCCGCTTCATCCGCTAATGCTTCGGGGTCACGCCTAGCCATGGAGGCCAATGCCCCCTCAACAGGCCCAACGCTCAGTGCCGGCCGATTCACCGCGTAAGCATCGTTGACGCTGTGCCTCACCCAATCCAAAGAACCGGAATACCACTCGTAAGCGTAGCCGATGATAATAATCAACATGAACGGTAAGCCCGCGATCACCGCGGGAATCGCGTGATCTTTAAAAATCACCGCCCACGGATAAATTAACGCGACTTCAACATCAAAAATTAGATAAAACAGTGCCACGATATAAAATCGCAAATCAAACTGAACCCAACTATTGCCCACCGTAGGCTCCCCACATTCATAGATCGCGCCTTTTTCTTGGTTATCTAGCTTGGGCCTCAAGGCTTTGCCGATAAGCATATTCACACACACAAAAACCAACCCAAAAGACATAAAAATGGCAATAGACAACAGTGATTTGTCCATAAATGTATTCCTTCATAGAAGCAAGTGTACAGTCTCATCGTACATCATAATAGAGACGCTTTCAAAGCACAAAAAACGCGCCCAATTTGTGCAAGGCTAATGTGGGTAGGTCGGGCAAAATCTAGGTTTGATGCCATTTTTTTTCACAAACCACGTTTTTGACCTGAAAATCGGCCTAAAATGCCTAAAACAAGGATTAACGTGCATCATAATGGAATCTTATCCACTCTAGCATCGTATTCACGCCAAAATGGCACCCGTTATCTTCCCCATCGGCGTTATTCTCGCTTCTTAACCTTGCTTAAATCTCAAAAAACTCCTAAACTAATTCTTCAGGAAAATCCTGACGATGCTATGAAATGGGCCTTATGTGTATCATAAGACCGCATATAAGCGACCCAACCTATTTTTTCCTCCCCTAAAAGAATCGGAGATCACATGGCGACCGTAACCGGCGTCAGTAAGACGATGCCCCGCCCCAGTGACCAACTCAACGTAGATCAGAAGCTTGAAATGCTCAAGCAGATGATGCTCATCCGTCGTTTTGAAGAGCGTACGATGCAAGCCTACCAACAAACCAAAATCGGAGGGTTCTGCCATATTTATATCGGGCAAGAAGCAACCGCTGTGGGTTCCATCTACGCAATGAATGACAACGACCCCATCATCACGGCGTACCGTGACCATGGGCACGCCTTGGCACGCGGTATGCATCCGAATTACTGTATGGCTGAAATGTTTGGCAAACTTGCTGGATGCGCAAAAGGCAAAGGCGGATCCATGCACATGTTTGACAAAGAAAGACACATGTATGGCGGCCACGCGATTGTCGGCGGGCAATGCCCCCTAGGCATCGGCTTAGCCTTCGCCACCAAGTACGAAAATGATGTCCTAGGCAATAAAAATCAGCAGATCACCCTCTGCTATTTCGGCGACGGCGCAATCAATCAAGGCGGCTGGCACGAAGCGTTTAACCTCGCAGCCATCCAAAAATTGCCCATCATCTTCATCGTCGAAAACAACGGCTACTCCATGGGCACCGAAACATGCAGAGGCACCGCAGCAGCAGACAACATGAAGGCAAAAGCAGACGCCTACGGCATGAACTATGACACATGCGACGGACAAGATGCATTAGCCACCTATGACTGTTTCGCCAAGGCCGCAGCGGATATTCGCTCGGGTGGCATGCCTTATTTCATGAACGTCAAAACCTATCGATACAAGGGGCACTCCATGTCAGACCCCCAAAAATATCGATCACAAGAAGAAGTCAAATCCTACGAAGCCAACGACTGTATTAAACAGTTGGCAGACCACTTGATACAAAACGGTCTAGCTTCGGAAGAACAAATTCAAGACTTAGATAATGCCGCCAAAAAATTGGCCACAGATTCCGTGAAATACGCAGAGGCCGCAGAACCGACACCCCTTAGTGAGATGTTCACCGATGTGTATTCCCAGCCTTATGAAAACAGCCCTTATACCGTGGGTGAGCTACCGCTGATCATGCGGGAAAATAATCAAGGCTAAAAACGAACAAACCAAAAGCTACAAAAAATACCTTGTAGTCTTAAAAAATAGGAAGAATGAGTTATGGTTTCAACAACCGCTCGACCCATAGAATACCGCGATGCCTTGCGTGAAGCAATGGTAGAAGAGATGCGACGCGATCAAAAAGTCTTTCTCATGGGAGAAGAAGTGGCCCAATACAACGGCGCCTACAAAGTCTCCAAAGGCATGCTCGACGAATTTGGCGACAAACGCATTATCGATACCCCCATCTCCGAAACCGGATTCTCGGGCCTAGGCATCGGTGCAGCCATGTACGGCTTGCGCCCAATCATTGAATTTATGTCATGGTCATTTTGCCTAGTCGCAGCAGATCAAATTCTCAACAATGCGCCCAAAATGTTATACATGTCGGGCGGGCAATTTGGATGCCCCATGGTCTTTCGTGGCAACAACGGCGCAGGCGGACAGCTCGGCTCAACACACTCATGGGCAGTAGAGTCAATGTTTGCCTCCGTACCCGGGCTAAAAATGGCCATACCCTCGACGCCTTACCAAGCCAAGGGATTACTCAAAACAGCCATCCGCGATAATGACCCCGTCTTTTTCCTAGAATCAGAACGCATCCTAGGCATCGGCGCTCGGGGTGACAAAGACTTCTCGCATTATATTCATGACAAATGGAAAGTGCCCGAAGAAGAATACACCATCCCCTTCGGCAAAGCACGCGTGATGAAACAAGGCAGCGATGTCACTATCGTCGCCATCGGCAGAACCGTTCACTTCGCCCTAGAAGCAGCAGAAGCGCTCGAAGCCCAGGGCATTGATTGTGAAGTGATCGATCCCCAAACCATCCGCCCCTTAGATATCGACTCGATTATCAAGTCCGTTAAAAAAACCAATTACTTGGTCATTGTTGATCAAACTTGGCCATTCGCTTCGGTTTCTTCAGAGATCGCAATGCAGGTTTATGAGCGAGCGATGGATCATTTAGATAATAACATTGTCCGCGTGAACAACGATGATGTCCCTGCTCCTTATGCGAAAAATCTGGAATTTGAAATGCTTCCCCACGCCAGGAAAATATGCGAAGCCGTCAGGCAAGTTACTTACCAAGCGTGATGTAAAACTAAAAAACAATACAAAACCAAGGCCCGCCATCAATCAGATGCGGGCCTTGTTTGATATCTAGTTTAATATCTAAATGTTCTTGGGTCTTTCTAAGAGAAGTGAGCCCCATTCGCTAGGGCGCATTGGTGGTTATTAAAGGCGGATCGGGTTAGTTTTCAAATTCAGGCTTGGTTAATAACTAAGTCTTCGTTCGAATAAAGGTATTCTTCTGGTTCAATCGTTTTGTCGAATCATACAAAAAAGAAAATATCGTGCCTTGCCTTTTTCTTTCGCGGATTCATACGCAAGCGAACGCCCCTCGTCAGCAAGCGTTCGAAATCAATGGCATCATCAAGTTTTTGCAAGGGGTGATTGCCCTGCTGATTGAGTTTTCAAGTTTCTTGTCACAGGCAAAAAATTCAGCTTGAGACATCGTGCTGCTTTTAAAAATCACAATAAGTCATTGCCTATTTTGATGATATCGCCGAAATGAAATTGTGCGAGATGGTGGGGATTATGAAATGTGTTCAGCAGTAAAAATAATCGCACATCCCACTGCCATAGCAACACCATAAACAAGATAAAGAGAGTACGATTTATTCTGCTGCTTCAAGCTGTTAAACGAAATAAAGCCTAAGCTGCCCGCAACCATAGCCCCGCCCAATAGACCAAGATAAAGTCCCGTACCAGGACTCATCTGAGAAGCGATTAATACCGCAAATGGATTGTTCACTGGTCCTTTTGGATCTAACAAATCACCTATTCGCCAAATAAGACCACCCATCCAAATTACCGCGACAACTCCCCAGCCGCCCGCGATCAGCCGCGCCATATCCAATTGTTGTTTACGGTATGTCGCTATACCCAAAAAGAGGCCCGCTAACAATGAAACGACTAGCACAATCTTACCGTCACCAGTAATACCAGTTCGTCCACCGGCTCCAAAAGCTATCCATAAAAACAGGGGTGATATCGCTAGAATCAATAAGCCTAAACTGCCAATTGTCATCGCAAAATTGATCTGTCGCTCATTCACCTCACCCATTCCCGGTGAACTAGCATGGCATCGCTGACAGATCTCTTTCGAATCCGCAGACGCGGCCTCCAAATCGCAGGGCTGATTACATCTCGAACAGATAAACATTGTCATAGAAATCTCCATTAATAATGAATTTTTAAACACTAATTACGTGAGCCACCGGAAGGGAAAAGTGGTCTCCTTTGCCAGGGCGCATTCGTAGCTATTTAAAGCGACTTGAGTTAATTTTCAAATGTGCCTTTTGAAAATCGATTTGTTAACGATCGAAAATATCCTACCTGTTCTGCTATTGTAGCATGAAATTCACAGTAAGGGAATAGTCATTTTCGTGTTTTTGGTGAAGTGATGGGTTTTCGCTTTTTGTTTTGCTCTGAGCTTGGCCTAGGGCGGTCGTTAAGCGTGTCGTGCTTCCTTGCCGTCTAATCTGATCATTGATGCCGATCTGACCGATAATAACGTATCATTCTTGACGTAATCATCTAAGATCGGTTATTATTTAGGCGATACCTATGCGATACTAAAAAACTTAATCATTCAACACTTTTTTTGCCGATAAACAAATCACAAGCCCAAGCCGCTCCACTGAGGCCAGAAGTATCGTCCATGCTAAAACTTTAGCTAGGCGTTAGAGTATTCAAAATCTCAGAAAAACCAGCGTTACCGCGTGCGTAAGGCTGAAAAAATAGATTAACAGAGTCAATGCGTTGTCCAAGTCAAGAGTTTTTTTCTAAAAAAACCTTCTTTTTTCCACACGCGACTTGTCCCCAACCCCAATTTCAGCTAATATAACCAGCTTGCGGTATTGTATGGCTGTGCCTTGTTTCCCCTAACACACAGTCAGTTAATAACTTAACCTTTGCTTGATCGAGGTGGTCAATGCAGTTAAAGACTGTGCGTAACTACTCAAAGCGCGGCGATGCGCTTTCTATCCCCAATTTGGTAGCCGTTCAACAAGCTGCCTATAAACGATTCCTTCAACCAGACAAATCTTTTGACAAGAGAGATCCCCAAATGGGGATCGAAGCACTCTTAAAAGAAGTGTTCCCGATTGAATCATACGATGGCAATATGACCCTCGAATACCTATATTACAAGGTAGACGAAGCGCGTTATACTGCTGATGAATGCCGGCAGCTTCGGCTTACCTACGGGCACCCCTTCCGTATCGGAGTTCGGCTTGTGCGCAAAGATGCACCAGCCATTCCCGAGGAAGAAATCTATCTCGGTGAAATACCCGTGATGATGGGTGGCGGTGAATTTATCATCAACGGCGCAGAGCGCGTGATGGTCAATCAGCTGCACCGATCGCCAGGAGTCGATTTCTCAATCGCTTCGGCAGAAGGTGACCGCCCGTTACACTCGGCGCGCATCATTCCCGAGCGAGGCTCGTGGATCGAGCTGGAAGTCTCCAAAAAAGACGTCCTGCAAATGCGTATCGACCAATCCACTAAAATCCCTGCTACGACATTTTTGCGTGCTATCGATGAAAAATATGCCACCACCGATGCATTGATTCGCATGTTTTACGATGTGGCCGCGGTCAAGGTCACCGACCTGAAACCCGAGCATCGCGTCGTTTCTCCCATTATTGACACCGAAACAGGCGAGGAAATTATCCGCGCCGGTTCCATGCTAGGCGAAAACGTTGACGCGGTCATTGCTTCCGATCTTAAAACCGTAGAAGTCATTGTCAATCTGACTGATGAGCTGATTCTTAATACGATAGCCGAAGAGCATGCCACCATTACTTCAAACACCGAAGTTTCGGAACATGAAGCCGCGCTTTTGCACTTATATGCTAGGCTCCGCCCAGGCAACCCGCCTCAGGTAGACAAAGCGCGCCAACTGTTTATCGAAAAATTCTTTGATGAAAACCGTTATCGTTTAGGCAAAGTCGGCCGGTTCCGTATCAACCGAAAATTCGATCTAGATGTGCCCGAATCAGAAATGCAATTACGCAGCGACGACTTCCTTAATATCGTTCGCTACATGTTGGATTTGCGAAGCAATCGAAATAAAGCCCATGTCGATGATATCGACCATTTGGGCAATCGTCGTCTGCGTACGCTTGATGAGCTTGCCATCGAAGAGATGCGTAAAGGTTTTCTTAAGCTACGCCGTACGGTGCAAGAGCGCATGAGCGTTAAAGACCCCGAGGAAATCGCCAAGGTCGCCGACCTTGTGAATTCCAAAGCGGTCTCCTCAGCCATCGATCACTTCTTTGGTCGTGGCGAACTTTCGCAAGTGGTTGACCAGACTAACCCCTTGTCCATGTTGACGCATGAGCGCCGTCTTTCAGCCCTTGGGCCAGGCGGACTCAACAGAAAACGCGCGGGCTTTGAGGTTCGCGATGTACATATTTCTCACTACGGCAGAATCTGCCCCATCGAGACGCCCGAAGGTACTAATATTGGTTTGATCGCATCGCTTGGGATTTATTCCAAAGTGGATGAATATGGCTTCCTACAGACGCCTTATTGCCCCATTTCCAACGGCGGCATCACCGATGAAATCCGCTACCTCCGTGCTGATGAAGAAATGAAAACCACCCTCTGCACCACCGATGCATTGGACGACGATGGACGCCTCATCAAAGGCAACGTCTTGGCTCGTGTGGATGGTGATCTTGCTTCTGTGCCCAGTAGCACCATTGATTATATTGATATCAGCCCCAAGCAAATCGTAGGCGTTTCAGCATCATTGATTCCGTTTTTGGAACACGATGACGCCAACCGCGCACTGATGGGCTCCAACATGCAGCGCCAGGCAGTGCCGTTGATCAAAACCCAACCGCCTTGCGTCGGCACCGGCATGGAACGCGAAGTTGCCAAATACTCCGGCATGCTTGTGCGGGCCAAAAACGCTGGCACCGTCACTTATGTAGATGCCAACCGCATCATCGTCGACAACGCCGATGAATATGAATTGCGTAAGTTTGTAGGCTTAAACGAAAGAACCTGTCAAAACCAAAAACCAACCGTCCGTCTAGGCCAAAAGGTCAAAGCCGGTCAACTTATCGCTGATGGCGCTGCCACCAACAAAGGCGAATTGGCATTAGGTAAAAATATCCTCATCGCTTTTAACACCTTCGATGGTTACAACTTTGAGGATGCGATCGTCATCTCCGAGAAATTGGTTAAAGATGACACCTTCACCTCCATCCATATCGATAACTTCGCGGTAGAAATCCGCGAAACGAAGCTTGGCAAAGAAGAGTTTACCTGTGATATTCCTAATGTCTCAGAAAAACAACTTTCCAAATTAGATGAGCATGGCATCATCCGCATCGGCAGTTATGTCAGGCCAGGCGATATTCTCGTGGGTAAAGTTTCGCCTAAGAGTAAAACCGAGCTTTCTCCCGAAGAAAAACTATTGCACGCGATCTTTGGGCGTGCCGGCGAGGATGTGAAAAACGATTCACTAGAGGTACCCGCGGGTACCGAAGGCATCGTCATCGGCGCCAAGCGTTTCAGCAGACGCATGCACCTCAATGAAGACCAAAAGAAAACCATTAAACGCGACATGCGTCAATATGAAGCTCATATGGACCAACGTGCCGCAGAACTTTTCCGCCAAATGATCGAACAAATCAATCAGATCACAGGCAGCCAAATGGTCGACCCCTACACACGCCAAAAAGTAGGCACGTCTGATATCCCAGAAATCGTTTTGGAGCAAATCGAATCCTTCGAAATCGACTGGATCAAAGGCTCCAAAGCCGCCACCGAGCAAGCTCAGCAAGTCCACTCACAGTTTTGGCCTCGCATTGAGAGCTTAAACAAAGAAAAAGACCGCAAGCTTACGCATATGAAGCGTGGCGATGAACTGCCTTCTGGTGTGCTTGAAATGGTGAAGATTTATATCGCAACCAAGCGTCAGCTTTCTGTCGGCGACAAAATGGCCGGGCGGCACGGCAACAAAGGCGTCATCGCCCGTATCGTGCCCGAAGAAGACATGCCATTCTTAGAAGATGGCACGCCTGTCCAAATCATGCTCAACCCACTTGGCGTTCCTTCACGTATGAACATCGGCCAAATCTTAGAATTACACCTAGGCTGGGCTTGTGGCGTCTTAGGATTCCAAGCGATCACCCCCGTGTTCGATGGCGCAACGGAAGATGAAATCCACGAAGCGATCCAAGAGGCCAACACCTATATTGATGACCAAATGGAACTGCATGAACAAAACAACACCTTCCCGCATCACAGCGAGCTTTTGGCGAAAATGCCACGTGGTGGAAAGGTTCAGTTGATCGATGGCCGTACCGGCGAAAAATTCGATCAGCGCACCGCGGTGGGTTACATGTACATGCTCAAGCTACACCACTTAGTAGATGATAAGATTCACGCCAGAGCGACAGGCCCCTATAGCCTCATCACCCAGCAGCCCCTAGGCGGTAAAGCCCGTACCGGCGGCCAAAGGTTTGGGGAAATGGAAGTCTGGGCCCTAGAAGGCTATGGCGCAGCTTACATTCTCCAAGAGTTGCTCACCGTTAAATCTGATGATGTCGAAGGACGAACCAAGATTTACGAATCAATGGTTAAGGGCAAAAACACCCTTGAAGCGGGCATGCCCGTGGCATTTGATGTGCTCTGTAACGAAATCAAAGGCCTAGGCCTCAACATCACCCTAGAAAAAACCACGTTAGAAGGCGGATCACTCCTCTAAATCTAACACATTAAAAAAATACCCCCGGTTGGCTTGGTTTAACGACCAAGTCAATCTTTTTGAATTTTATCTGTGTGCTTCAAGACCACGCCCAAAAGGCCTTGCGATGTGTTCGCACCTCTTGATTAGCGCACAGCAGGAATCACCTGATGATGGAGTTTTCCACCTATGGCGGACAACAGCTACGATCGTGTCAATGACTTTGGTGCGGTAAAGATCAATCTCGCAAGCCCTAATGACATCCGCTCTTGGAGCTTCGGCGAGGTGAAAAAACCTGAAACCATTAACTACAGAACCTATCGCCCCGAAAAAGATGGGCTCTTTTGTGAGCGAATCTTTGGACCCGAGCGAGATTACGAATGCTCCTGCGGCAAGTACAAAGGCACCAAATTCAAAGGCATTATCTGCGATCGTTGTGGCGTGAAAGTCACACACTCCAGAGTACGCCGAAAGAGAATGGGCCACATTAACCTAGCCGCACCGGTGATCCATATCTGGTTTTTCAAAGCCATCCCCAGCCACCTAGGCAATCTCCTTGGCATGAAAACATCAGACCTCGAAAAGGTTCTCTACTTCCAAGATTACGTCGTCGTCGAAGCCGGCGAAACAGACCTCAAAGAATTTCAAGTCATCACCGAAGATGAGTACCGTTCCTATTACGAAAAGTACGGCTCATCCTTCCGCGCAATGATGGGCGCAGAAGCAGCCAAAGAACTCCTCGAACGTCTTGATATGGATGAGCTCAATCTTCAGCTTCGCGAAGACCTACGCAACACCAAATCAAAACAAAAAATCAAAGACCTCTCTAAACGTCTTAAAATTGTTGAGCAGCTTAGGCACTCCGAAAATGATCCCTTATGGATGATCATGGACGTTGTCCCCGTGATCCCACCCGATCTACGCCCTTTGGTACTCTTAGAAAGCGGTAACTTCGCCACATCAGACCTCAACGACCTTTATCGCCGTATTATTAACCGCAATAACCGTCTCAAAAAACTGATGGACCTTAATGCTCCCGAAGTAATTATCCGTAACGAAAAAAGAATGCTTCAACAGTCCGTCGATGCATTGTTTGACAACGGCAGATGCCGAAGGCCCGTCCTAGGTTCATCCAACCGCCCGCTGAAATCTTTGACCGATATGATCAAAGGCAAGCAAGGGCGTTTCCGCGAGAACTTGCTAGGCAAGCGTGTGGATTATTCCGCCCGCTCGGTTATCGTCGTCGGCCCTTATCTAAAACTACATCAATGTGGCCTACCTAAGAAAATCGCCCTAGAACTCTTCCAGCCTTTCATTATTCGTAAGCTCAAAGAGCATGGCCTAGTCGATACCATCAAAAGCGCCAAAAAAATGATCGAACGCCGAGACCCCGAAGTTTGGGATATTCTCGAAGAAGTCATCTATCAGCACCCCGTCATGCTCAACCGTGCCCCCACCCTTCACCGTATGGGTATTCAAGCTTTTGAGCCGGTTCTAGTCGAAGGAAACGCCATCAAGGTTCACCCCTTGGTCTGTACAGGCTTTAATGCCGACTTCGACGGCGACCAAATGGCGGTACACTTGCCCCTCTCCGTCGAGGCGCAAATCGAGGCATCGGTCTTAATGATGTCCTCACACAACATTTTCTCGCCCGCCAACGGCAACCCCATTATCTCTCCTTCACAGGACATCGTACTAGGCGTGTATTTCCTCACCATCATGCCTCATCAACCCGAAAAAGGCCAGCGAATACCCTTCTTCAAAGACATTGCAGAAGCCATCTTCGCCCACACCCTAGGCAAAATCCATCTGCATACACCTATCGAAGTTCGCTTCGATAAAGGCTTATACAGCATGTTAGTCACCGATGAAAAAGGCGGCATCGAAGAATTCCCCGCCAACAACCGCGTGATCACCACCCTAGGCCGTCTGAAATTTAACGACATCACCAAACCCGGCATGCCTTACTATAACTGCCATCTAGGCAAAAAAGGCTGTGCCCGCGTCATCGATGATTCCTTTGATTACCTTGGCAAAGCCGCCACCATCGATATTCTCGATGACCTCAAAGACCTAGGCTTTGAACAGTCCACCATCTCGGGCGTTTCCTTTGGAATCACCGACTTGAGAATTCCCCAAGAAAAATACAGCATCATCGATGCCACACAGAAAAAAGTAAACCGCGTAGAAAAAGCATTCAATGCCGGCGCCATCACAGACCGTGAACGCTACAACCAACTGCTCGACCTCTGGACACACTGCCGTGAGCAAGTCACAAAAGCATTGCTTAACGAACTCCAAAACGACCGCAGAGACGCCGATGGCAACGAAGTGCCCATTGATAGCGATCAAGGCGCTAAGTATCTCAACCCCGTCTGGTTAATGAGTGACTCAGGCGCTCGTGGTAATACCAGTCAGATTCAGCAGTTGGCGGGAATGCGTGGCCTAATGTCCAAGCCTTCTGGAGAAATTATCGAAACACCCATCAAGGCCAATGCCCGTGAAGGCATGACCGTCCTTGAGTATTTCTCCTCCACACACGGCGCCCGTAAAGGACTGGCCGACACCGCACTTAAAACAGCCGACTCGGGTTACCTCACACGTAAACTCGCAGACGTGGCACAAAATGTCTTCGTCAGCCAACACGATTGTGGCACACGCCTAGGCATCAGCAAGCACGCCATCTACAAAGGCGAGGAAATCGATATCCCACTACGCGAATCCATCATCGGCCGCGTAGCCTTGGAAACCATTACCAACCCCGTCACCGATGTGGTCATCGTTGAAGCAAGCAAAATCATTACCATTGATGCTGCTGCACAAATCGAAGACCTAGGCATCGACTCAGTCACCGTGCGAAGCCCGCTAACCTGCGATTCCTTCGAAGGCATCTGCCAAAACTGCTACGGACAAGACCTCTCAACCGGACGACTCGTCGAAGAAGGCCTAGCAGTAGGCATCGTCGCCGCACAGTCCATCGGCGAGCCAGGCACCCAGCTAACCATGCGTACCTTCCACACAGGCGGCGTCGCATCAACATCAACCCTTGAAACATCATACAAATCAAGCCAACCAGGCACCGTCGATATCCGCGATGCCAACGAAGTGCCCATCACCGATGAAGATGGTAATGAAGCATTAGTCACCCTCAAGCGTAACGGCGAGATTTATCTCCTAGACGACAAAGGCAGAGAGCTAGAGAAATTCAAAGTACAATACGGCGCCTTCATCCGAGTCAAACCAGGACAAAAAGTAGCAGCCAACACGCTACTAGTCGATTGGAACCCCCACTTGACGCCTATCTTGGCTGAAAAAGGTGGAATCGTTCGCTTTGAAGATATCGTCGAAGGCGAAACAGTTAGGCCAGAAGTCAAGAAAGACACCGATGGTGGCACCGTCTTTGTCGTCATCGAGCACAAAGGCGAGATGCACCCCCGCATCGTCATCGAAGGCGATGATGGCAAAATCCTCGACTTCCATTACTTGCCCGCCAAAGCCCGTATCGATGTGGGCCAAGGCCAAGCCATCAAGCCCGGCCAAATGCTCGCACGTCAACCGCGTGAAGCATCCGGATCAGCCGACATCGTCGGCGGTTTGCCTCGTGTGACGGAAATATTTGAAGCACGTAAACCCAAAGAAGCAGCTGTCATGGCTGAAATCTCCGGAACCGTCGAGCTTAAATCAGACCGACGCAAAGGCAAGATGACCATCACCGTCAAATCCGACGCTGGGCTAGAAGTTGAACACCACGTGCCCCAGGATAGGCACTTGCAAGTTCACGCTGGCGATGTAGTCGTAGCCGGTGACCCCCTCATCGATGGCCCCCTCGTTCCACACGATATCCTCCGCATTAAAGGTGAATCAGCACTGTTCAATTATCTCCTAGGCGAGGTACAAAGTGTTTACCGCGTGCAAGGCGTGCCCATCAACGACAAGCATATCGAGATTATTCTCTCCCAGATGCTCTCCAAGGTACGCGTTGAAAATCCCGGCGATGCCGACTTGCTGCCTAATGAGATCCTCGATAAATTTAGATTCCGTTACGCCAACGAAAGTGCTGTTTCCAAGCTACGCATTAAAGACGCCGGCGGAACCAACCTACCCGTTGATGCACTGGTTTCCAAAGAAGAAATCAAAGAAGCCAATGAAATGGCTGAAGCAGATGGCTTAGAAATCTGTAAAACCCAAAAGACACGTCCCGCCTCTGGACAAACCCTACTACTGGGTATCACCAAGGCATCGCTACAAAGCGAGTCGTTCCTCTCGGGTGCATCCTTCCAAGAAACAACCAAGGTACTTACCGATGCCGCTTTGGCGGGTCGAAAAGACAACTTGGTTGGGCTGAAAGAAAACGTCTTGCTCGGACACCTCATCCCCGTCGGCACAGGCCATAAGCCTTATGTCAACATGATCGTTCACAAGGAAGAAGAGCCCGATGCGCCAGACGCCTTCACCGAAGAGGAAGATTTCGAACACGCAGCAACCATGGCAGAAGCCCATGGCGCGGAAATCCCCGAAAACATCGGCACCACCGTCGGAGAATCTCGTCTCGTCGCACAGTTACTAGGCGAAGAGTCAAAGAAAAAACGATAACACATCATCATAAAAGACACCAAGGCCACGGATCAAACCGTGGCCTTTTTTTATGGCCGCCAGAGCTTCTGTTTCTTTAAAACCACAAAAGACATGCCGCAATTTTCCCCATTGCCATCGGCATCATTGATAATCACCCTCGGTGTTTTTCACCCAGCGCGGTGGATCCAAGCAGATCTTTTTTAGCCACCTATTCACAGCAATTCACCGCCCCAAACGGTGTGATAAAAATTATTTTTTTTCAAATGATTGCCATGATTGCTTTATAAGTCACCCGACATGCTGCCGCCAAGAGTGCTACTTTGAAAACAATACGAAATGTTTTTTCGTTGATTTTTTTGAGCAGCTTAACCCCGTAGTGCGTACCCAAAATGACCGCCGCCACCATCAAGCCGATGAGGATAAGATTATCTTTTTCCAGGTAATCGAATTTGATCGGATGAATACCTTGTAAGCGGGAAAGGTAGATAATCGCCGGTATTTTCAACAGATGTCCGTAGGTCTGATTAAGCGCTTTGGTGGCGACAATTTGTTCTTTGCTTAGATCGTCTCGTAAATAAAACGGCGCCATCAACGGCCCCGTCGCCCCAATCAGCAAACCCAATATCCCCACAATCACAGCCAAAAATCCAAACCCCCAAAATGGAATTTTTAATGCCGGCAACTTTTTAGGCTTAAATACAGTGTAAAAAATCAACGCCGCGACAAGAAAAAAGAAAACTTCTTTATGTTCTATCGACTGGATCAGCTGCGTTGAAATGTAGGTCCCAATAGGCAACCCGATCAGCGTAGGCCAAATAATCGGCATATAGATGTGCTGCCTAAGCTTAAACGATCGCGTCGTATTCGATGCTAATTGCGTCACCCCGTGCACGGCGATGAGCGTGGTGTGATCTGTAATAAAAAAAGTCATCACCGACAGAAGCACAATGCCCCCCGCCATGCCGATCGTTGCGGAGATAATAGCGGTCAAAAAAGCGGTCACGCTTAACAAAAGGATGGCGAAAATAGACATAACCAAAAGGCTCCTCTGGTACTGTTTTTATAGGCTCATTAAAGCAAAAAATATCTAAAATGATTCAAACATCAGGTCTAATACAAGCTGCTTAATCTGCGTATTATCAATTGTTTTTTGATGCTCATTTTTTACAGTCTTCGGACAAATCAGCAGCGGTTGATATTGTTCTGGCACATCGGTGTTGCCATGCGAGCCTTTGACAAGCGTCGCGTCTAAGGGGATCACATCCAAGAGCGTCGCTTGTTTGAGTATTTTTTTCTGAAATAATTTGGTCGCTATCTTAAGCCGGGGAAATTTTATTTTCGGATCAATAAATAATTCGCAAGGGTCGTACCCAGGTTTACGATGGATATCTACGGTCCGCGCAAAGTCCGGCGCTTTGGCATCATCCAACCAATAATAATAAGTAAACCAGTGGTCATGCTCCGAGATCAGCAGCAGGTCGCCCGATCGGCTGTGATGAATATCAAACGCTTCCTGATCTTGCGCATCTAAAATTTTATCAATCCCAGAAACGGTTTGCAAAAATGTTTTGTAAGCCCGGATTTTAGATGGATCTTTAATATAAACATGTGCAGCCTGATGATCCGCCACCGCAAATATTTCAGATGCCCCAGCGTCTAAAATTTCTAGATTATCTTCCTCTCGGATAGCCAAATCATTTGGAAACTTTTCTCTGAGTATGCGGTTGATGTGTATCGGGCTATCTACTGGAGTGATCCCGTATTCAGAAAGCAGAATGACTTTGACATCTTGCCCTTGATAAAAGTCTAAAAGTTTTTTAACGATGTCATCTATTTTTTTGACATGATGCGGAATCTCTGGATGCTCAGGCCCTAGTTTTTGTAAAGGGTAATCCAGATGTGGCAAATAAACCAAATTCAAATTAGGCTGATGTTGCTGATACACTTGTATTGCAGCATCTGCGATCCATTGGGTGGAGGTGATGTCTGCCGCGGGGCCCCAAAATTTAAATAATGGAAAGATGCCCAGCTTTTGTTGTAGATCATCGCGCAAGCTTGCCGGGTAGGTATAACAGTCGGGAATTTTTCGGCCGTTGGCTTTGTAAATCGGCCTAGGCGTGACGGAAAAATCCACACCGCTATACATGTTATACCACCAACAAATATTGGCGGTGGTGGTTTGTGAATTTATTTTTTTTGCATCATCCCAGATTTTTTCCGCTTGAACCAAAGCGTTTGACTGTTTCCAAAATTGGATCTCATTGGCCTGATGGTTAAACCATCCGTTGGCGACGATGCCATGGGTCTTAGGCTTCACCCCCGTGAGCATCGTAGATTGCGAAGTAGTCGTCAGCGCCGGCAAGTCTTGCTCAATCGTTTGCGTGCAGCAGCCTTTGGCGTACGCCCAGATATGTGGCGCGTGCTGCAAAAGCGATCCGGAAAGCCCAACAATATTAAGCAGTGCAACATTTTGTGTCATGCGAGATACCCTCACCTAAAGCAAATTATAAGAACTCGCCCCCGGCCCCGAATCAGTTTCTTCTCGATTCAAAGGCTTAGACGCCGTCTTGAAATTCGGCAATGCCATATCCAAAGTGTTAAGCTTATCCTCCAATGCTTGACTCATATCTGAAAGCTTAGTGCCAGATAAAAATGTTTTGAGAGATTGCCTAATAGGTTTCCAATACTCATGCTGCGGGCAAGGCTGCTGATCATTACACGCATCTAAACCCACCGCGCAAGACTCTAACATCTGTGTCCCATCAATAATAATCACAATATCAAGCAGTGAAATTGCCTCGGGCTTGCGCGATAGCCCAAACCCACCGCCTCGCCCTTTAGCCGAAACTAAAATATTCTCTTTAACCAATTGCTGGAATATCTTCGCCACAAAATGCCGAGGCAGATCAGTCCCCTGACAAAGCTCATCCAGCAAGACGTAACCATCGGGGCGGGTCAAGGCAATGCGTGTCAAGGCACGGATGGCATAGGCGCACGCGTTTGAATAAATCATATGGAAAGATCTCTTTTATACTGCTCATAAATGATAAACTGCCAATGAATCGCTAAGCAGTTATGGGGTGTCCCCGCCTATTCTAATGGCCGGTGGCGATTTTGCAAGAAATCCAAAAGGCTCCAGCCTAGCCTTACACGCATCACAAAAAGTGATTGACAAGATCAAAAAACAAGCGCCGCCATCAGCTAAAGTAAGCCATAAGCGATACCTGGTTCTTTGACATTACTCTTTTGAAAGGTAAGCGATATCTTTTTCGTAATCAGTATCCGCCGTCACGCGGGTGATTTCCTCAAGGTCCAAAAGCAGCTTGCGAGGCTTAGGCGATGCTAAGGTGCCATGCTCATTCATCAAAATAAAATCCTCATCGATATCCTCGACTTGACCAATGAAAAGCAGCGTTTCGTCCATCGCTTCGGTCTGCAACGTCACATAGTTATAACGGAACTGCACGGAGTTGATAATCGCGGGCCAACTACTTAAATCAAAATTTGGCGCGACGATGGTGGTTTGTTTCTGCGCCATCAGCGTGGCAATCGCATGATTCGTGTTGCCTTCCCATTTGATATAAGTGATCGCATCTGTTTGTATAATGGAGATTCCCGATTGCAAGCCCTGCTCAGAAATCGTCACCAGATAAACAAAATCTTCATTATAATCATTGACCACCCCAAGGATAGGATGATCGTGATCATAAGCGCGGTAGAGATCGACCAAAGTCTGATTGATCTTAAGTTGTTCGAGTTGGGCTAGTAGCAAGGACATAGAGCTTCCGATATTTTATTTTTTTCTATCTATTTTTAATCCCCCATAATGCGATAACATCATGTGAGAATGACTAGGTTTTTTACTTATCGCTTGTGCTTATCCCAAGCGCCTTCTGCCTAGCATCAGCGACAAGCCAACGAAAGTAAGTAAACTCGTCGGCTCGGGGATGCTCATTTCTCTAACAGGCATAAAATAATTACGGACCGAAAAAAGATCTCCTAAGTCCGTTACGCCATCGTGATTAGCATCGCCTCGGAAGGAATTGCTGCCCATGTATTTGCGGGCAAAAAGCAGGTCTGCATGATTAACGAGCCCATCGTTATTGATATCGCCTTCCATCTGATCTGTGGTTTGTGTGGTCAGATGAATGTCATTACCATCGCCGCCCAGATAGGTCAGATAGAAATCATATTGATTGATCGATGCCACCAAGTCCCCCTCGCTTCTATTTTGAAATTGACCGCTGGCGACACCGCCGATGTTAATCAGCGGGAGGGATTGGCTGGGGTCGATGTACTTAAGATCATCCGTGATGATGTTAAGCTCCCCGTTGAGCGTCGCGCCTTGGACAACATGGATAGGAATATTATTTTGTAATGTCGGAGCAATATTCAAAATGGCTTGATCGTTGATAGCTAAGCTAGTGCCGATGTTCAGCGTCGCGCCTTGCTTGATGCTAAGGGTGGATTGCCCGTTGATCCCTAGCTTAAAAGCGTGAACCACTTGCCATTGGGTGGAGGCCCCTTGAAGGGTGATGTTGGCTTCTGCTGTGGCATTGACCGCGGTTTGAACATTTTGAGCTTGAGCGCTGGCGCCGCCGGTGATGTTAAGCGTTGCCGTCCCGCCTCGCCCGATGAAGAGGCTTTGCGTGGTGATCCATTGGGAGTTTGCCCCGCGAAGATTGATCAGTGCGGTGGCCGTATCATAGGTGGCCATATCGGTGGAATTGGCGGTGACTTTGGCACCGTTGGATATCTCTAATGCCGCGTTACCCCATTGCCCCACAGCCAATATGCCCCCCACCTCAAAGTGTGTATCAGGGTCTTGGATATTGGCTGATCCGTTAAGAAATCCCGCGTTATAAACCCCGATGTTGGCATAGGCTGCCTTGGCGTAGGCGCCGTTTTTGAGATTCAGCTGACCGATACCAGAAAATCCAATCTTCAGCCCGCTTCGGGTGATTGATTTTGCTTGTGGCCCCGATACGGTCAGACCGCCGATCGCTGCTGCGCGCGACCCGATAAAAAGATGTCGAGAGTTAAATTCGGTATCCTCATCTATAATTAAGCTTCCCGGGGCATCAAAGCCGATCGCGATGAGCTGGGAGGCGGTGGTATGGTAGATGTCGATCGCGCCGCCGAAGCTGGTGGTGATTTGACCCGAGGGCGTGATAGCAGCGCGTGCGGGGTTCGGGGCGATCCATGCGGAGCAGGCCAAGCAGGCGGTGGCGATGAATTTGGATATGTGATTGAGATGGCGCATGGGTTTGTCCTGTGGCGTTAGAGTGATAAAGCGTTGGGGAAAGAAGAAGGGAAAACAAAACATAAGCTATCAAAAAGGGCTGGTTTTGTAAAGAAAACCGGGGGGAGACGCAGCGGAATCGACGGGTTTTTGTTTTTGATATACGAGCCCTTCTAAAAACCCAGGCTTCTAGCTATGATTTTATCAAGGCGTGAAGAGC
>CAZSSX010000020.1:0-19638 GCA_964609545.1 uncultured Phycisphaeraceae bacterium
AATGCTTCGTTTTTTTTAAGGTCAAAGTCAATTCTATTTGGGGATTTATGATTGATCTTTCGGTGGTCAATTAGTTAAGGCCTAGAATATCATCATGCGTGCTGGCTGCGATGCTCATCACTTGTTCGACTAAATCTTGGGGAACTTCTAGCTGCTCTAAAGTGCTTTGAAGATGTCCCGCCACTGCGGCGAATTGGGCTTCATTGATATTCATGGATGCGTGTGATTGTCGCATGGATTTGCCGGAGTAGTTCGGGGCGCCGCCGAAGGCGTAGGTGAGAAAGGCTTTTTGTTTGCCTTTTTGTTTTTGGATATCAGTGGCGCTGAAGAAAAAATTAACGGTGGGGTCTGCGAGGACTTTTTCGTAAAAAAGTTCGACCGCGGCGCCGACGGCGTCTTTCCCGCCGATCTGTGTGAAAAGTGAATCTGACATGATAAGTAAGCTCCCGAAAAAGGCGTGTAGAGGCGATGATTACGCGAGACACGCGGTGTCTAAAAATGCATCAGTGATGATACGATATTGAGGTTATCGTCTGCTTGAAGGGGATGAGTTAGCGCCTTGCGCAGAAAGCGCTTGACTGCTTATGATGTGTGCGGGTTGTGCTTATTAGGCGACATGGCGCGGGGCTGCACGGTGCTGGGGGATGGGTTTGTGGGGTCAGGATGAGAATTTTTTTATGACTCTTTTTGTGTGGCTTGCGTGGCGATTTGATCGCTGATGAGCTGGGCAAGGGTATCGGTTGGCGGGGTCAAATCATGCTCGGCTAAGATGGCTTGTTGATCGCTGGAATCAGAACCAGAATCGAGATCGAGATTGGAATCAACTTCCACATTATCATCGAGATCAATTGGGCTTGGGTCGACGGTCTGTTCTTCGGGTGCGGTACTGAAAATTTGATCGAGGGTGGCGAGCCTGCCTTGGGCATCTTGGGCATTTTGTTCTAGGTTGGCAATGGCGCTGGTGATGTTTTGGGTGAGGGTTAGCTGGGCGGTGAGTTTTTCGAGCTTATTGCACGTTTGGGATTCTTTTTCTTGGAGGGTGGCTTGGAGTGACTGGGAGAGGGCTGAGATATAATCTTGGAAAATTTTATCGGGTAAGGTTTGGGACGCTTCGTTGAGTAAAGCTTCTAGTTGTTGGGCCACGATTTTTTGCATGGCTTGTTGGCCTTCTTGGCCTAGTTTTTTTGTTTTTTGTAGGGGTGTGTGGCTTTTGTTGGGCGCATCATCCGTGCCGAAGAATCGGTCTTGTCTTTTTGTTTTGGAACGGAAGCAGATAAAGTCCCAGAGGCTTTTTTTCACGGGGATATTGCGTGTATTTAGCTGTGAGTTTTGGCAGAGTATTTTTTGTTCGGGGTTGATTTGCTGGGCTGCTTGCTGGGTGGCTGCGTCTAGGTTGATTTCTGCGTTGACGACGTCTCTTAATGTTTCAGCGGAGACGGCTAGTCCGCCGGCGACGCCTTGGATTTGTTTATGGAGCTGCTGGGTGAGGAGCTGGATAAATTGACTTCTGGCGTTATTGAGTAGGGCAGTGATTTGGTTGTAATTGAGTTCAGCGAGGCTTTGCTGGGAATCAAACCAAAGATCGATGGCGCCGGTGAGGGCTAGGCCGGTGGTGGTTCTGATTTCCTCGGCTAGGGTCCACATGGATGCGAATAGGCTATCGCGTAACGCCTGGGCGTGTCGGTTCCAGTCGATGTCTTGCAGGCGGGCGATGGCTTGGCTTTGACTTTGGGCTTTGTCGGTTTGTTGCTGGAGCTGGTCGAGTTGTTCGTTCAAAGCCAGGACGCTTTGGTCTTGGGTGATGGCGTGGGTTTCATCGAGTAAATTATTGGCTTTGCGGAGACTATCTTGCATGAAGGCTTGAAGGTATTGGCTGCTATTGAGGTATTGGGTGAGATGTGTGCGCAGAGCATTGAAGTCTTGGGTGTCTTGCAGGGGCGCGCCATCGTGTGTGTTATGGGTGATGGATTGACTGGCTGCGCTGAGTAAATCGACGGGGCAGATTTGTAGCCTGCCTTGCTCTGCGGCTTTTTTCAATGGGGCACTCATGGCTAGGTTTTCGAAGGCTTCAATAATTTTTTCGGGATGCTCGTGCTCTAAGCTGGGCTTAAGCGATCCATCGGGTTGCAAGTCTTTTTTTGTGGAGTCGAGGTTTACGACTAAAAAGATTCTGCTAAAAAGTTCTAAGAGTTCGTGGAATTCCTCGAAGACTTGTTCCAGAAAAAGGTTGTCTGTTTTTACGATAAAAACAGCACAGGCTGCGGCATCGCGGAAATCTCGGGTCATCAGGTCGTACCCAAATTTCATCCGGGAATATAAGCCTGGGGTGTCTACTAAGACGGCGCCCGATTGTTCTAAATGCTCTAGAGGTAGTTTGACTTGTATTTTTCGGATGGCATGGGGCATATGGGTGGCGGGTTCAAAATTAAGCCCATTGTCTTCGGCATGGCGCAATGCGGCGGTAAGTTCTTGATGAGCAATTTCTACTGCGTGATGTAGCTGCTCTTGGTGTTCAAATTCTTGGGTTTGTCCATCATATTGATACAGTACATAGGAGCTGGTGTTGGCGTGTGAGACGTGGACTAGGCAGGGGTAGGCGGGCAATGAGGTGACTTCGGAGACGTATGCAGCGCATGTGGCGTTCATGAAGGTTGATTTGCCACTTTTGAGCGGGCCGAAGATGAGAACATAAGCTTGTTGCTGTTGGACTTTATGGGTTAAACCTTGGAATTGATGCTGAATTTCTCGGATGTCGGGTAGGAGATGCCCAATGTCGGTATGAGAGCTTTGAATATCTTCTAGGGTTCGGATGGTTTGCTGAATGGGATCGATGAGAGGCTGAGTGATTTGGACAAATTCCTTGCAAAACTGCCTGAGGGCGGTATGCATGGGGGAATTGGCGTGTGCGGTGGCTTGACCCCAGGAAGTATCTAGGCTGTGGGGAATGATTTGGCTATCCATGTGCGACTCCGATTTTAAGATGTGTTTTATAGGACTTGCCATTGTACCGCTGGTTATCCGCTTGCCAAGGTAAAAGCGTATTTTTTCTGAAGGGCTTGCTTCTAAGAGGAAAGGCGTGGTAAATCCGTGACGAATGGCGCTGGGGGGTAATCGGGGTGGAAAAATTGAGGATAAAAAGGGTTTAAGGCTGAATGAGGGTGACGGACGGGGGTTGGTGCTTTGGATGGGATTCAATGGGATTTGATGGGACGCGATGTGATTTGGTCTTTTTTCAAGAGAAAAGTTACTCTAAAAAGCTTGCCAAATATGTAATTTTGGGCTAAGATGCTTATCCCAATGAACGGTGTTTAGCCTATATTTGCTAACTAGGGAAGTGGGGTTGTCTTTACGTTTTTGTTTTGCGTGAGGAGGATTCCCCCGCGGACGCGCCGCCGTGATGGTGACTGTGCTGCTTTTGATTTATGTCAGAGGCGTGCAGCACATGCTTATTTATTTTATGGGCCACTCGTTTTATGAATAGCGGGGAAGGCTTTTAATGAGCATGCACCTAAGCCGGAAGACCTGCTGTTTATTGCCAATGTTGTCCCGCGTTATGGACAAGCAGGCTTGGCTCTTTCCCCGATTTGCCTTTGTCTCTTGTAAACTCCTTGGCGTGGTACGTTTTTGTTTTATTGACTCGGGGTTGTGCTTGACGCGAATTCAAGTGAGAAAGAGATATTATTTATGTTGAAAAAATTTGGTTTTGTAAAGGCTGCGGTTGTAGCTTTGGGTTTATTTTTTGCTGCGGCGCCTGCCCAAGCGGCATTGATCAATTATCAAGTAGGTGTAGGTACTAGCACCGCTCGTGTTTTGGTCAATTTTTATGATGAGCAGGCTCAAAGCCCGGGGCAAGAATACCTTTTCGAGGTGAAGTTTTCTGATCATACTACGGGTTTGGGCTTAATGGATATTATTGAGCTGGGAACCGCGCTGGATAATAGTGTGCCCGATTTGACGACGGCGCGTAAGTATTGGAATCCGCCTTATGAGGGGATTACGCTTGATGGTATTACGATGGACGGCAACCATAACCAAGGGTTTACCGCGGGGCGATATTGGCAGTACTATACGCGTCAAGCAGCAAACGCTAGCTGGACGTCTTCTAGTGTCGGTGCGACGGATCGTTTTGTGCATGATGGAGACTGGGATGCGTGGTCTTTCACGGGTGCTTCGCCTACGGGTGTTCCGGTGCCTGAGCCTGCATCGATGTTATTGCTCGCTTTGGGTGGTTCTTTGGCATTTGCCCGCCGCAAGTAAGCGTTGTTTTTAATAAAAGTATATTTCTTTGGCTGTCGCTTTTTGGAGGGGCGGCAGGCAAAGATTTTTTCTTTTTTTCTTCATTTTTTCTTATTTTTCTATTTCATTTTTCATGAAGAGCATTGACATGGGTTTACCTTCAAGCTGGCCGAAATGGGCTGTGCATTTCTTTTTTCTTTTCATTTGTGTTAGACATGCGGGGGCTGCAATTTTTGCTCGTTCGGTCTTGTCGTTTGAGCAGGGTACGGATCAATTTCAATTTTATCGTTATGATGATCCGGGGTCTGCATTGGGGGTTTCGCCTCGGGTGACGGATGTTTTTGGCGGGGTTCATTTTACTGGGCCTTTTAATAATCCTTGGCAGCGTAAGGATGTGGTTTCTGTGGGTTTGGGAGGTTATCTGACGCTTGAGCTGGAGCAATCGGTTAAGGTTGAGTCGGGCGTTAAGGCTTTGGGTATTTTTACTTTTCAGCAGTTTTTGTTACAGGGAGGCTGGGGGACGGATGCCAAGCCGACGCTTTTTTATCCTTCGATGCAAGCGCGTGTGTATGTGAGTGAAAAGGGTCGGGACTGGGTGGGGGTGAATGAGGGTGATTTGATATCGTTTGATATTCCAGCTAATGGTTTTAATGGGGATGGTTCGGATGCTGATTATGGTAAGCCTCATGATCTGACGGTTGGTGAGCTTGGGGGTTTACCTAAAGCTGAGATTATCGCGCGGTATGATGGGAGCGCCGGTGGGACTTGGCTTGATCTTTCGGGGACGGGTTTGGATCGGGTGGGTTATGTGCGTTTTGAAGTGGATGCCGATCAGGCGTTTAGTTTTCAGCTTGAGGGTGTATCGATTAACAGCGATCTGGCTGGCGATCGGGCTGGGGAGTTGGTGCTTGGTGATGCATCGGGCGATGGTGTTTTTGATGGTTTGGATTTGGCGATCGTGAAGCGTCATATGGGTCAATTGCATACGCGCGGGGATGTTGATTTTGATGGGGTCACGGATTTAGGCGATCTATTTATTATGCGAAATTTGAGTAAGCCCGGCGGGGGAAGCCAAGGGGGGAGTATTCCCGAGCCTAGCAGTTTGGCGCTGGGGCTTGCATTACTTGGGGGCTTGGGCTGTGGGCGCGGCTGGTTTTGGTAGAGGCTTATTAAAGATTTGAAGCGATGCGATCTCAAGGGTTAAAATTTGGTTTTACATTGATTGAGTTATTGGTGGTGATTGCCATCATTGGGCTGTTGCTCGGATTGTTGCTGCCGGCATTGAGTGCGGCGGGTGAATCGAGTCGGCGGATGGCGTGTTTGAGCCAGCAAAAGCAGCTGAATATCGCGGCTCGTGTTTTTTTAAATGATCATCGGGATTTTTATCCTCGGGGCCAATATCAGAGTGCTGATGGGATGGCTTCTTATGCTTGGGATGTGAATGTGGTGGTCAAGCAGATTGATGGTCGGTATAAAAATACTTTTAGCCCGGGTTTGCTTTGGCAGGAGATTGATCCTGGGGAGGTGGCGCGGTGTCCGGCTTATGAGTCGCCGGGCGGTTTTTCATCTGGGCTGACCGAGTTTGTCGGCTATAATTATAATGTGAGCTATATCGGGACGGTTGAGGGGGAAGCTGGTGATGCTAGGCAAAAGCCAGCGCGGGCGAGCCAAATTAGTCGGCCTGGGCAGACGGCGGTTTTTGGTGATGGGGGTTATCGAGGCGGAGCGAATAAGTATATGCGGGCGCCTGCATCTAATGATTTTGATTTGCATTTTAGCGATAGATATCGCTATGCGGGGACGCAGGCTTTTCGGCACGGCGGGGTAACGAATGTCGGTTTTGCTGATGGGCATGCTGAGGGGCTGATTGAGCGGTTTGATCGTTTTGGGGGGGAGCCATCTTTGATTGCACCCGAGACGGGATTTTTAAGCTTAGATAATAGCTTATATGATTTGAA
Organism: uncultured Phycisphaeraceae bacterium; assembly: GCA_964609545.1. Taxonomy (GTDB): domain Bacteria; phylum Planctomycetota; class Phycisphaerae; order Phycisphaerales; family Phycisphaeraceae; genus CAZSSX01. The sequence goes on from CAZSSX010000020.1 coordinate 6,195, forward strand.
GTAGGCGGTGATTTTGAGATGAGACGCTGACTGAAGACGATGGTTTTACGCGGGCTGGTGGGGTTGTGTTTTAAGCGATTTGAAGCGGGCATTGGGGGCTATGATTTGCATTGCTGTGGCACGCATGTTACAAGACGCGCATAAAATTTGTTTGGTTGACGGTTTTTTGGGTTCGATGGTGTTGTTTTTTAAACTTTGAATAGATAGGAATAGGTTGATGAAAATTGGTGTGCCTTGCGAAGTGAAGTCTGATGAGTACCGTGTTTCGATGTTGCCCGCTGGTGTTGAGCGATTGGTTAGGCAAGGGCACGAGGTGTTGATTGAGGCTGGTGCGGGTTTGGGCAGTGGGTATTGTGATGATGTGTATCGGGCTGCGGGCGGAGAGATTATTGAGGGGCATGAAGAGGTTTTTGCTCGGGGTGATATGATTGTGAAAGTGAAGGAACCCATTGCTAGTGAGTATGGATTGATGCGTGACGGGCAGGTGATTTTTACTTATTTTCATTTTGCCGCGGATCGGGTTTTGACCGATGCTTGCTTGGAGCGTGGCGTGACAGCCATTGCGTATGAGACGTTGGCTGATGCTCGGGGGCGCTTGCCGTTGTTGACGCCGATGAGCGAGGTGGCGGGTAAGATGAGTATTCAAGAGGGGGCGAAATATTTGGAGCGACCGATGGGTGGTCGGGGGATTTTGTTGGGTGGGATTCCAGGTGTGGAGCCGGCGAAGGTTTTAGTTTTAGGCGGTGGGGTTGTGGGGACTTGCGCGGCGCGATTGGCGGCTGGGATTGGGGCGAATGTGACGCTGATGGATATTAATTTGGATCGGCTGCGTTATTTAGACGAGATTATGCCTGCCAATGTGCAGACGGTTTTTTCGAATTTGCATACGGTGCGCGAGCATGCTTATGAAGCGGATTTAGTGATTGGCGCGGTGTTGATTCCTGGTGGGCGCTGCCCTACATTGATTACGCGTGAGATGTTAAAGGGGATGAAAAAAGGGGCTGTGATTGTGGATGTGGGCGTGGACCAAGGGGGCTGTTTTGAGACGACTCGGCCTACGACACATGCCCAGCCAACGTTTGAGGTGGAAGGGGTTGTGCATTATTGTGTGGCCAACATGCCCGGCGCGGTAAGCCGCACCAGTACACAGGGATTATGCCATGCGACGGAGCCTTATGTGGCGAAGCTGGCCGATGCGGTAAGTCGGGGTCAGCTGGAGCAGTTGGTGGCGGGAGATCCGGCTTTTAAATCGGGGTTAAATATGATTGGCGGGCGGGTGACTAATCAGGCGGTAGCTGATGCCTTCGGGCTGGTTTGCCACTGATTTTGGCGGGCGGTGGATGATGATGTGGGTCTGGACAGGGCTACAACTTGCAGGTTGTAGCCCTTTTTTTATCGCTTCGGATTGACAAAGATTGATCTCGCATTCCGTTGCTGACTGTGTATCAGACTTTTTTTTAGGCGGGCGGTATAATATTCAGATGCAGAAAATCGGGACAACCCTAATAGAAGATACTTACGCTGAGGCGTTTGATGTTTGGGTGGGGAGTGTGGTGATTACCGCGGAGAATCGGCGGTGGCTGAATGTGGCGGTGGCTGAATGCACGGGCTATGGGACGAGCGTGATTGGTTGTGATGTCGAAGCGGGGCTGGGGAATTATTTAGACGCGAGGCAAACCATGGATGGCAGAGGCGGGGCGCGGATGATGTTTTTTGGTTTTACAAAAAAAAAGGTGGTCGCGGCGATACAAAACCGGGTGGGTCAAGCGGTGATGACCTGCGTGGGGACGCGGGTTTTTGATGGATTTGAAGGGGATGAAAAATTGGGATGGGCAAGCTATGGGCTAGGAGATTATCTGAAATATTTCGGGGATGGATTTCAGAGGCAAGAGCGACGCTTTGGGGTTGAAGGGATAAGTATTCCGGTTACGGCGGGCGTTTTTTTTTGTGAAAGCAAAGGCGCGGTGAAGCGGGGGATTGCGGGGGGCAATTTGTTAGTGTTTGGCAAGGATCGGGCGGCTTGCTTGGCTGGTGTTGAGCGGGGGGTTTTAAGTGTTGCGGGGATGACGGATGTGATTTTGCCGTTCCCGGGAGGCGTGGTCAGATGCGCGAGTAAAGTCGGTTCCAAGCGATACCCAAGGCTGACTGCTTCGACCAATGATGACTATTGCCCGGGATTAGTCGGGCAAGGCGGGGGGAGATTCGTGGGTGATGGCGTGGGCTGCGTGTATGAAATTGTGATCAACGGGCTGAGCATTGAAAGTGTGAGAACGGGGATGAGCAGGATGCTTCAGCAGATTCCGGGGCATGGCATTTTGCGGATCGGGGCGGCGAATTTTGGGGGGCAATTAGGTAAACATCAGATTAAGCTATGGGGCATCGCCAAACGGAGCAAGGAGAGATGATGAAAGTTTTTGTGTTTGAAGAAATGACCGGCGGGGGAATGGTCGGGGAAGAAATGGATGACAGTTTTTTAAGCCAAGGCAGTGCGATGCTCAAAGCTGCGGTGGCGGATTTGTTGCGAGGCGATTTTGAGGTCGTGATCATGCGAGACGCAGATGTATTTTTAGAAATAGATCAGCGGGTGGAGCAACGGATTTTTGATGAGACGGAAAATATCGATGAAGTCTTAGTTGAGATCGGGCAGCGGGTGGATTGGGTGCTGGTGATTAGTCCTGAAAGCGATGGGCTGCTAGGCGAACGGATACAGCTGCTTGAAAATGCGGGGATAAAAATATTAAATGTATGCGCCGCGGCTGAGCGGCTTTGCGGGGATAAATATCGGTTAAGCCAATTCCTTAGAGAGGAACAGGTGCCTAGCGTGGAGCACTTTTTTCTAGGCGATGATTGGGAGATTCAAGGGCAGGTGATCTGCAAAGATCGCTGGGGTGCGGGGTGCCAGGGCATGCGTGTATTTGATGATGCGCAGGCGTTGCGAGCCAAAGCGGGACGGCGCTTGGGTGATCGCTGGGTGGTGGGAAAATATTGGGAGGAGGCGATGAGTATGAGCGTGTGCGTAGCTGTGGATGCCAAAGAAAATATCAGCACGCTGCCCGCGCATAAGCAGGTGGTGATCAAAGCATCGTCGGGAGAGATTCAATATTTCGGGGGATCCTATGGCCAATTTGTTGAGCAAACCATCGGGCATCGCGCACAACAATTGGCTAGGCAAGCGGTTCAAGCGGTGGCTAAACGGGGTAAAGTGTTTGGCTTGCTGGGGGTGGATTTGTTGATGTTTGAAAATGACGAGCAAGACCGCGTGGTGGAAATCAATCCGCGGATGACGCTTTCTTTTGCCGCGATGCAAGGGGCGTATTCAGGCAGTATTTGGCGTAGCATACTAGGCGGTCAGCATTGGGGAGATTTTGATCTTACGGGGGGATGCTATGATTCTAATGGGGAAATAATCGAGGAGCGGGTCGATGGATGATCGCATTTTAGCATTGGATATTGGGGGAGCAAATATTAAAAGCGCTTGCAACGATGGATGGACTTGCAGCGATGCTTTTGCGGTTTGGCAAAATCGGGAGGGATTATCAGAAGCACTTTTACATGTGATTGAAAAATCGGAACAAGGCAAGAAAAAAATAAATACGATTTTGGTAACCATGACCGCGGAACTATGCGACTGTTATGAAAGCAAAGAGCAAGGGGTCAATCATGTGCTGGATTGCTTGACCAAGGCAGCGGACGATCGAGAGATTTGGGTCTATCTGACAGGCGGTATGTTTGTGCGGGTGGATCAAGCCAAGCAGCGATATTTACTTGCGGGGGCATCAAACTGGGATGCACTGGGACGATGCGCTGGGCAGATTTATCATCAAGGGCGCGTCTTGGTGATGGACATGGGCAGCACCACCACGGACTTGATTCTTCTTAAAGAAGGCAAAGTACTCACGCAAGGGCGCAATGATTTAGAGCGGCTTAAATATGGTGAGCTGGTGTATGTCGGTTGTCGGCGTACCGCATTGATGGCACTAGGGGGACAGGTTGAAATCGAGTCGCCCGATCAAAAGCAACAGATTGTTTTTAATGTCATGGCAGAGCATTTTGCAGATATGGATGACGTGCTGATTTTATTGGGAATCAAAAAGCCATCTGCGGATGATTTCACATCGGCAGACGGCAGAGCCCGAGATGTGCAAGGCGCATGGGGGCGCGTGGTTCGGATGATCGGCGGCGATCGCCAAATGGTCGACTTGAAAATGGCTAAAAAAATCGCCCTTGGTTTCCTTGAATTATTAGGTCAACGGCTGATGGATAATTTAGAAAAAATACTTGATCTAAAAAATTCTAAACCAGTAGACGAAATTGTTTTAAGCGGAGAAGGCAGCACGCTATTAGGGGATTTATTGGCAGAGGTTTTTGCAGGTATCAAAATCAGTAAAATAGCTGATCGCATCGGAAACCCCGCAACTATCAGTAGTTGCGGGGTCAGTTTAATCACGCTATTTGAAATGGAACAATCCAATGACAAAACATGAAATCGTGGTGGTGAAACTAGGCGGAAGCTTGTTAAAAGCCCCAGGCTTATATGAGAAACTCAGCGTGTACTTGGCCCAGATCGACGCGCTGATATTGCTGGTGGTAGGCGGAGGCGAAGCTGTTCAGCGGGTGAGAGAAATCGATCAGCAAGTCGGGCTACAAGCTGATGTGGCTCATAATATGGCGCTCATGGCGATGAGCGTCAACGCGGGGGAGGTCTGCTCAAATCTTTCAAACGCACGAATGGTACGCCACTTAAAAGACGCCAACGAGGTTTGGGAAAAAGCAGGGATAGCGGTGGTTGAGCCCACGTGTTGGCTGCCAGAAGAAGTCGGTGATCGGGTGATTAAGAGTTGGCAAATGACGAGTGATTCGATCGCGGGGTTGATCGCTCAAGGCCTAGGTTGTCGCCGCCTAGTTTTGCTCAAAGCCTGCCAAGTGTCCGAGCATCTGTCTATTTCGGAGATGGTCGAAAAATCGATAGTCGATGATTTATTTGAAAAATTTTCATCTGGAATTAACCAAGTCGAGGTGAAGCAATTTTAAAAAATTCAAATTAAAACACAAAATAAATCTTAACGCATACAAAAACCCCCGCTAGGCAAAACCTAAACGGGGGTTAACTTATTTGGAAAAACAAAATATTAAATTTTTATTCGAGTCATCTTATTAACTAAAGACATGGTGGTTACCAAAAACAGGCAGTCCTCTTTTTGCATTCGATTCAGCTGCGGCACTTAGCAGCGCGCTGACCCAACGCGTGCCATGATTTTCGTAGCCCACTTGGGTTAGGTGGGCATAGCTACTGGTGTTAGCGTATTCCCCATTTGCCTCCATTACCGCAACGGTTGTAAGCTCCTCGCCTTTAATCACACAAGTATCCGGATGGCCTCGATCGATCACCTCATCATAGTAATTACTTAACCATTGGGTGCTAGGTTTGGTGATTCCTCCAATAGTCATGTCAACACCGATGGGGTGATAAGCGCCTACGAGAAATGCTAAATTTGCTTTGTCATATTTTAGAGATTCCCACGCATCGGTAATATATTTTCTGATGCCATCAATATTATTAGCGAATCCCTTGGCTGTTGAAGAAATCTCTTGATCAAAGTCTTGGGTCGTATGATTCCAACTCAACCCTATTTCATAGCGATCGTTACCGCCATGAATAATCTGAAAAATCAATTGCTTCGTTCCATTTTGTAATTTCACAAGCGTGCGCAAATATTCCGCAATTGCTTTGATCGGCGTGGCCTTCATCGCCCGACAACAATCATACGACGAATGACCGCCTTGATACATCGATAAATGATAAGAGACCCCCGCTGTTCTTTGGGTAAATTCAACATTAGTAAAGGAGGCATAAAATGGGCCTTCTAAGCTAGTCGCCGCAACAGGATTCAACACAAACTGTAACCCACCACTGGCGCGATCGCCAGCGGGGATGGCTAGCGAATAATCGATAATCCCATCCGTACCTGTCACCGAATCTTGCTCCGTATCTTGAATAACGTAATTGGTGGTATTCATCTTCCGAATGCCAGGCTGATACCGTGCAGCTGTCCCCGAAGCAAACGTCCCCACGTTCAAGTGAAAACTCAGCGCCAAGTTCGCGTCGAACATCTCATCACCGGTAAGTAATTGAAAAATATTAGCGATCTGACCCGACGAAAGATTCGATCCATCATTCAAATAATAGCTAGGAGCAGTCAGCCAATCATCAATACCCAAACCCGAATCAAGCTCGTAATCTTCAAAATAACTAGGCAATGGTGAACTCGAAGAAAGATTTGATGTGTAATGATTCACATTATGAAATATCGAAGCAAAACCGCCCAAGCGTTTGATCGGGCGCACCCCCACGCTATAAGGCTTGCCGATCAAATTTGATATCGCTTTTTGCCCGCCTTGAAAATGACCGGTATTGGTCGCGAAAACAGCATTTGAATCCGCCGCCAACGCGATATCAATACGCTTCTTGCCATACCCTCCCAGTATCCCCGCCACAGCATCAACATTATAAACGCCTTGAGTTGACATTATTTATACCCTTCATAAAACTTAAAAAAACAGATCTGAGAAACAGATACATAGACATAAACATGATCTATAAAAAATAAAATTTAACCGATCCCGCTAAATGTACCCGACACATTAGCCGTGGTGCTACCCGATGAAACCTTCGCCTGAATCCGAATCGCATGAACAGCGCCAGTATAAATCTGAGCTGTCTGTGACTCGCCCCCAGCTAATTCAGCACTAAAATCAACCGATAATTCCGTTACACTTTGGCTAGCAGCACCCGCCAAAGATAACCAATCCGCCCCCTCAATCCAGTCCATCCAACCATCGCCCTGGGCAATCTGTTTCTGCAATTTTAAGCCACTAAAAGCAGTCCCCCCGGTGTTATCGATTTTCAGCGTCCCATGAGGCACCAGCCCCGCCAATTGAAAAACACGCACCGTTTCATAAACAGTACCAACCGTCACATCCGTCTCGCTCATCGCTTCTGAATACGACCCAATAGGTAAATAAGTAAATGGCATCTAACTTTCCTTCTCAAAATTAAAATGCGAAAATCACACCGATTAACGCTCTGTCAACATCAATACCGGCAGCGTTCACAAACCATTTACACAAAGGTAAAAAAATAAAAAAAGCCTTTGATCAAGTGTAGCTCAATCAAAGGCTTTGTCTTTTATAAAAATAAATCTCAGTATCAATCACCCATCATCTGCTTCACGTCATCAGCTATGGCTTTAGCCCAAACCTCATACGCCCCCCGAGCCAGGTGAATATGATCCCCGCGCATTAGCCGATTAGGCTTACCGTTTTCCTGTAAAAACAAGTCTCGCAAATCTTTGTAAAACACATGCTTTCCATCATTTAGCCCCTTGATCGCAGCGTGAATTTGATCCACCTGAAGTCGGCGCCAACTCTCCCGCGTCTTGCCTGTAGGGAAACTGCCCAATAACAAAATCTTAGCGCTAGGCACAACACGTCTCAGTGCTTTAACAACCGCAACCGTCCCCGCCCCGATATCCTCGCCCCGATGACCTTTCGAAATATTGTTGACGCCAATCATCAGCACCACAACCCTAGGCTTAATCCCATCAAACTGACCCGCGTTAATGCGATACAAAAGATGCTCCGTACGATCACCCGATAGCCCCATCCCGATCGCGCCATATTTACCAAAATAACGATCAAACACACGCTTGCCATTGATCATAGATAAACGTCTCTTTGAACCCGTCCACCCTTGCGTAACCGAGTCTCCTAAAAAAACAATTTTCGTATGAGGCGACTTTTTCACTAAACCACTAATACGAGATAGCTGGCCCCACCATGTGCCCCCGCCCCACCCCGCAGAGCCACCGCGATACTCAACACTAGGCACCGCCACCGCGCAATAATTGATTCGCTCACCCACACAATCCAATGCAAATTCAATCAAAGGCCTAACATCTTTAAGCCCATGCGGATGATGATTCTTCCCCGCTTTACGAATCACTTGCATCCGCCCTCCCAGCAGCTCATAGCGCTTCTTTAATACATCCGTATTCTCACTCACCGGCACAACCGTATCTGCACTGCCCACCACATGAAACAAATTGACACCCGCTTTGGCAAGCCCCTCCAAGCCATCAATCGGGAAACCTTTAAAATCCTTAGATGCTTCCTGGGTAATGCCAAAACGTTTTAAACAAATTTCCCAGTCTCGCTTAGCCCCCTTGCCTTTGCCCTGACCACCAGGCCATGAACGACCATCGCAAACCGGATTGTCTCCATAAATTCCCGCAACACGCGTCGGATTAACCTTCGCCCAATTATAAATAATCAGCCCCCCTCGACTCATCCCTTCAAGCACAGGCTTATCACTTAAGCCCGCATCCGTTAACTTTTGATAAAGTAAATCCCATCGCCTCACCGCTTCCTTATTCCCAAACAAACCGCCCACCTCAATATAAACAATATGCCATCCCCGATCTAACATCGCCAAGTCAAAGCTAGGCTGGTGTCCCCAAAAACGCGCCCGCCAAATCCAATGTTTACCCTTCACCGCAACCCGAGGCTTAACCACCACACACTTGATACCATCCAATTTAAAACGCTTCATTTCATAGCCGTGAAAACGCCCAAGTTTTGCCTTCTGAATTCTCAAATTTTCAAAAATATCAAAATTCATGTCCACCCCGCGAATCATTTTTTGATAAACCTCACGCCCCACCGCAGCAGCACCAAAATTATTTAAATAAACATCATCAGCAAGCAACCGCTTCTTACCTTTTAATGCGCTCCGTAAATCCACTAGCTCCGCGCCAGATTTTAACGCCGCACGCCTAACCGCATCCACTCGTTTTCCCCGCGTAGGCAGGCAAACAAGCACCCGCTTAATACCCGCCAACGCTTGGTATTTCTGAATCAGTTGAAAATAACGATTCCCAAAATCACCCTTGCCCATCAGCTCCCCCCCATCATCCCCACCAAAATTCATCACCACAATCTCAGCGCCAAATTTTTTCACACGATCATCAATCACATTTGGCGTATCGTGACTTTTTTGCGTCCCAAAATTTCGAACTTCATAATCTTTTCCCAGCAAATATCCTAAATACATCGGATAACTATTCCGATCGGCCCCCACCACCTTCGTTCCCAACGTATTGCCCCCACCCAAGCAAGCCACTTTGCTCACCCCAGCATCAACATTCATCACCCCGCAAAAAACCAAAGCCACTAAGCATAAAAACAACACCATACGATTTACATGTTTCAACATCTGATAAAGATCCTTCTGCTAAATCTCAAACAACTTTTTCAATAAAAAATCGGTACAACAATCAGCCCGCCCCGTCACGTATCACCTAAGACTCATGCGATAACAAATCGCAATCAACTTGAAAATCTCGACCTATCATAATGACATTAAATCCGCCGAAATATTTTCGCTATTTTTAAAAAATAACGAATTAAATAAAAAATGAACTTAAAAAAATCAATTCGCGTTTAACCTATCAGAGCAATAAACTCGCGATTTTTCTAAAATATCCAATAACCCCTTGCCCTTGCCAAGCGTCTGGTAAGACATCAGCTTCGCCCCAACTGCAAAATAATCCGCCCCCGCATCGCGATAATCCTTCACATCATCACCCGTTAAAATCCCACCGCCGCCAATAATCGTAATGTCTTTCTTCCCCCCAGCCCCGCCCACTAGATCACCAATACACTGAATCGCAACCGGCTTCAAAGGTCGTCCGCTCATCCCCCCGCAAGGCACCGGCAAAGTATTGCAGCAATGGAAAATACCAATACCCGACGCATAACCCGCATCAAAAGCCAAGCGGAAATTCACAGGCGGCAATTTCAAAATCACCGTCACACCTGTATCAACCGCACGAGAAAAAAGATCCGCAGGCCAACTAATATGCCCCACATTGGGGCAACTAATATTAAGCTCCATCGCCAGCGGCTTAAGCGACGCAACCCGATCAAACAACTTCCACCAATCCTCAGCCACAAAACCATGCACCGAAATAATCTTATCAGAAACATCCAGCTTCCCCCTCTTGACCCGATCCACAACCCAATCAATCCCCGGATTCCGCAGGCCAATCTTATTCACCCAAGCCCGAGGCTTCCAGTAATATCGCATCGTCAAACCCATCCGCCACAAACGATTGAAAACACCTCCTCTGCGCGCAGCTGTAAACGTACCCATCGTCGCCGTGGCAAAATCAGGCTGAATATAATTTCCAAACGGCGCTGAAATCACCAACGGCTTTAAATCAATCTTTGCTTTCATATCGCAACGTATCCTTTTTATCCACCCATCAAACCCCGTCACCTAAGCAAAGGCTACTTCAAAATCTAAAAAAATAAAATTTCTGGTAAGCCCCTAAGCCTACCAGAAAAAAAAATATTTTGAATCTTAAATCTTAACCATTAACCTGCTTATCTAAAAAGGATTCAATCTCATCCATCGCCATACGCTCTTGCGCTAAGCTGTCACGAAGTCGTATCGTCGCCGTCCCATCCTCTAAACTCTGGCCATCAATCGTAATACAAAACGGCGCGCCTGCTTCATCCATCCGCGCATAACGTTTACCAATATTCTGCTTAGCATCATATTGAACCGCAAACTTTTGCCTCAGTTTCATAAACAAAGCCTTAGCCACCTCGGGCATGCCATCTTTATTCACCAAAGGAAAAATGCCCGCTTTAATCGGCGCAAATTTCGCGGGAAATTTCATATACACCTTGCTAGGCCTCTCAGGATCAAGCGTAAATGCTTCGCACAACATCACCAACACCGCCCGCGTCAAACCACTGGCCGGCTCAATCACATTAGCCATATAACGACTCTTCTGTGCAATTTCTTCTTTGCTACAACCCGCATCCTTGGCCTTGACCTGAGCCTCTTGATCAAAATACTCAAGCTTTGTTTTGCTGTGTGTTTGATGCTGAGTCAAATCAAAACAACCCCGATGCGCAATACCTTCAAGCTCACCAAACTTCGGCGCCGTAAAAGGATACCTATACTCAACATCTACACAAGCCTTGGAATAATGCGCCAGCTCATCAGCATCATGATCACGAAAAATTAAATTTTCATCTTTAATCCCCAAGCTCTTCCACCACTTCATACGCTCAGCTTTCCAAAATTCGTACCATTTCAGCGCATCCTCGGGCGCGCAAAACCATTCCATCTCCATCTGTTCAAATTCTCGAGAGCGAAAGATAAAATTCCGAGGCGTCACTTCATTACGAAAACTCTTGCCGATCTGCGCAATGCCAAAAGGCATTTTCACACGCATCGTGTCCACCACATTCTTGTAATTCAAGAAAATACCCTGCGCCGTCTCAGGCCTTAAATAAGCCTTGGCGCTATCATCACGAATCGCACCCACATAAGTCTCAAACATCAAATTAAACTCGCGAGGCGCAGTCAGCGAACCAGCCTCATCACAATCAGGCCCAATCACTAATTGCTGCGTCGCCTGGTCAAGCTCCGTATATTCAAACAATGCCTCGGGCTTCACATATTCACCCCCGCCCGACTTCTTAATCAACTTCGATGCCCGCTTCTGCATATCAACATCAACTCCATCCCCATCCAGCACCGCGCACCAACCCAGCTCCACCACCTCACCCTTACGCTCAACCTTTACCAAGCCACAAGCCAAATGATCCGCCCGGTAACGTTTCTTACTCACCGTGCAATCAACCATCGGGTCGCTAAACCCTCCCACATGCCCGCTAGCCTCCCAAGTCTTAGGATTTTGAATAATAGAACTATCCAAACCCACAATCGTCACAGGCTCTCCATCGGGTCCGATCGGCGGGCAATCCACCATTTGTTGCCACCAATGATCACGCAAATTATTCTTAAGCGCAATGCCCAATGGGCCGTAGTCCCAAAAACCATTCAAGCCCCCATAAATCTCACTCGCGCCATAAACAAAGCCTCGGCGCTTACATAACGCCACCAATTGCTCCATCACATTCACTTTCGCCACTGCTGTATCAGACATCTTCGCTCATTTCCTTTAAAGACCAAATCAAGAGCCTCAAACGGGGGTGGGCTCAGTAATAAATGATTATCATAACATCGTTTAACGCCATAAACCACCTCCACAAACAGAACATCATATTTATTAAAAATGCCGCCCCCAAGCGCATGTGTGGTACGCTCAAGAGACAGCTTATTTAGAAATCCAAAAACACCCCATAAAGATTATTTCGTCAAATCAATCACGCATATCAAATCAAAACAGCAAATCAACCGTACCCCACAAAATTTCCACTAAAACCAAACAATAACCCATGAAATAATTTAACACCCGCGCCAGTTAAACTAAGAACAACCCAACTCTTCTGCCCCTAGGTAAAACATGCAAACAGATATCAACATCAAAACAAATCTCACCGCCAACAACACAAACAACTTCGCACTCAGGCTTCTAAAAGATAATCAAACACTCCGCAGAACCTCCCTCACCACCCTCCAAATCAACCTAGGCAAAATGTGCGATCTCGCTTGCCACCATTGCCACGTCGAAGCGGGGCCCAACCGCACCGAAATCATGACACGCCAAACCATCGATAAAATCCTAAATTGGCTAGACACACAAGGCATACAAGCAGGCATCCACACCATCGATCTCACGGGCGGCGCCCCCGAACTCAACCCAAACTTCATCTACCTCATCAAGCAACTCGCCTCCAAAAAACTAAAAATTATCAACCGCTGCAATCTCACTATCCTAGACCGCCCAGGCTTCCAAGAACTCCCCAAACTCCTCGCAAAACTCAAAATTCAAATCGTAGCATCACTACCCTGCTACCTCGAACAAAACGTAGATGCCCAGCGGGGCAAAGGCACATTCGACACCTCAATCAAAATATTGCAACACCTAAACACCCTAGGCTACGGCGATCCCGCCAAAAACTTAAAGCTCAACCTCGTCTTCAACCCCACCGGCTACAGTTTCCCCCCAGCACAAGCCTCCCTAGAACAAGACTACAAAGACCACCTCAAAAAACACTTCGACATTAATTTCAACCAACTCTTCACCATCACCAACATGCCCATCAAACGCTTCAAACATGCCCTACTCAAAGACAATCAACTCGATGCTTACCACCAAAAACTCACCGCAGCGCACAACAAAGAAAACATCCAAAACCTCATGTGCACCAACCTCATCTCCATCGGCTGGCAAGGCGCCGTCTACGATTGCGATTTCAACCAAATGCTCCAACTCCCCCTACAAGGCCCGCTAAACAAAACCGAATCAGAAACAGAACAAAAATCAACAAAACTCTGGAACCTTACCCCCGCACAAATCCTAAAAAACAAAATTAAAACCAATAACCACTGCTTCGGCTGCACCGCCGGGCACGGCTCCTCTTGCAGCGGAGCATTGGATTAACTCCCCTTCCTCGCAGATCA
>CAZSSX010000021.1:0-18770 GCA_964609545.1 uncultured Phycisphaeraceae bacterium
ATCGATCCATACCGGCAGGTCTACAAAGCCCCTGCGAGATTCCACGCGAACCATCGCGCCTTGATCAATGCCTAGTGAGACGGCATCTTCGCGATGCATTTCGACGTATGCTTTGGGCATTGCGCGATGTAATTGTGGGACGCGTCTGGTCATGGTGCCGGTGTGCCAATGCTCTACGACGCGGCCTGTACAAAGCCAAAACGGATACGTTTTGTCTGGCATTTCTGGCGGATCGACATAGGGGAAAAACCAAATCTGAGCTTTGTGATCGCCTGTGGTTGAATGATAAAAATCAATGGCTTTACCCGGCTTGACATAGGGGTCATCAAAACCAGCAAAGCGAAAACGTGTTTCACGCCAACTGCCATCTTTTTGTTCCACGACAGGCCAGCGCTTGCCTCGGGCTTTGACATATTCATCGTATGGCGCCAAATCTTTATGCTTCATACGCGTGAATTTTCGGTAGCGTTCAAACAGCATTTTATCCACGTTCATCTTGTAATAATTTTCCCACTCCCAGAAATCAACTTTTTTGTCTTGACCTTCACGGTAATCAAGCAAGAATCTGCCGTCTTTTTGTTTCATGCCCGCGAAGCCTTGGTCGTATAATCGTTTGGCCACCGCAAGGGTTTGCCAGCAATCGTCGCGTGCATCTCCTGGAGGGTCCACCATTTTAAACCACTGCTGGGTGCGTCTTTCGGAGTTGCCTACCACGCCGTTTTTTTCCACCCACAATGCGCTGGGTAGAATCAAGTCTGCCAATGCGGTGGTAACAGTTGGATACACATCCGAGACGATGAGGAATTTATCTTTCAATCCTTTTTTGGCATCGAATAATTTTGCAAGGTTAGGCAGGGTTTGCCCTGGGTTGGTGACTTGAACCCAGATGGTATCAATGTCGCCTCCCTCTGTGGTGGGCTTACAGAATTGATCCCACATTTTGACGGTGTGATAGCCGGGCTTGCCGTTGATGCGTCCTTTTTCGACGTTCCAAAAATCTTCACATTGCGTGCGGTGAGCATCTTTAAAGACTAATCGTCCACCTGGCAATGCGTGAGCGAGGGTGCCTACTTCGCGAACGGTGCCACAGGCGCTGGGCTGACCGGTTAGGCTGGTGGGCGCGTTACCGGGGCTGCCGAAGTGACCGCTTAAGAGGTGTACGCCGTGGACGAGATTATTCATCATCGTGCCTTGCGTGTGTTGGTTCATACCCATGCACCATAAGCTGGTAATTTTTAATTTTTTGTTGCCGAATAATTCGCCTAGCATGCGGATTTTTTCTGCTGGCACACCCGAGATTTGCTCGACGTATTCGGGGGTATATTTTTCTAAGCTTTGTTTGTATTCTTCAAAATCGCTGCCGACGCCTTTGAGTAACATTTTTCCTTCTGCGCCGTTGGGCTGTTTCCTGAAATTACAATAGTTGGCGACAAAGTTTTTATCATAGGTATCGTTTTTAATGAGTAAGTGGGCGATACCATTGGCGATGGCTAGATCGCTATGCGGATTGAAATTTAAAAAATCTTGGCAGTGCTCGGTGGTGCGTGTGCGACGCGTTCCGATGTCGATCATATGAATTTTTTGGCCACGACTTCTGCGATCAATCACGCGTGAAAATAACACGGGGTGCATTTCCGCGGGATTATTTCCCCACATGATAAGGACATCGCATTCATCTAAATCTTGGTAACATCCTGCCGGTTCATCAACGCCATAGGTGCCGATGAACCCTGTGACGGCGCTGGCCATGCAGAGTCTGGCGTTAGGGTCAATGTGGTTGCAAGACAATCCCGCTTTCATAAAAGTTTGTGCGGCGAATCCTTCGGGGATGGTCCATTGGCCCGATCCATAAAAAGCGAATCGGTCGGGCGCTTTTTTCACGCGCTTGGCGATGACGTCTAGGGCTTCGTCCCAGCTGATGGCTTTGTAGCCTTTGCCTACTTTGAGCAGGGGTTTAGTCAGGCGATCTTTGCCGTATAAAATCCCGCCGATGTGATAGCCCTTGACGCAGAGTAGCCCCTTGTTGACGTCGGCTTTGCGGTCGCCGGCCACAGCTAAAACTTTGCCATCTTTGACACCCACCATAATATGGCAGCCGGTGCCACAAAATCGGCAAGGCGCCTTCTCCCATTTCAGCCCATCGCGCCCGCCATCACCCGCGATAGGTAAACTCGCTACCCGCCCATCACTTGCAAAACTTTCATGCACCCCAGCCACTGCGGTGGCCATTGCAATTGATTTCAAAAAAGAACGCCTGTCTTGACTCTTCATAATCATCTTCCTTCTCTTAATGATTATCCACTACATCACATGATGCATTTTTTTTAAACTCTTGAACATCCACGCCTTCATCCTCATCAAAATAAACACATGAAACATCTACAAAAACAACACCATCGTCATTTTGTAAACGTTCCCAGTATAATTTATCAGCATCTTTTGATGTCGTATCCAGTACAATTGCCAAACGATTCCCCACCCGCTGGCCGATCTCGACACAATCGTCAGCATCCATCCATTCCAATAATTTGATGACCACATCTTTATCGGTCGATAGTGTCAAAATGAGTCCGCTTACTGGCATGATGTTTCTCGCTTATTTTGCCGATTCAAGGTCTTACTCCACTAAGCATAACGCATTCAGAAAATTTATCAACAAACAGAAGACGCATTTGTCCTTTATTTATTGCAATTTTTTTTTAAAACAGTATCCTTAGGATACAAAATCAATTTTCACTAGCCCCTTCCTAAACAAGGGATACACCTATGAACACCTCCCCCACTAAACACAGCACCCGTAACGCTACGCTGTTAATCGCAGCGGTGCTTCTAGCTTGGTCTGGCTTCGCCTTTCTTAACCGCGCAGACCCCACCGCTTTTCAACGCAAAAAGCAACCCGAGCATTTGTCCCAAACATTGCACGCCACGGCGATTGATTTGCCTAAAGGCCCGCCTACGGTCTTTATCAAAAATCATCCAGACACAGGCGCGCCGATCACCGCATCGTGCACCACATGCCACGCCACCCGAACGCCTAACCGTGCAAACACTGCCAAAGACCTCGACGCATTCCATCAAGGGCTTAAATTCAATCACGCCAATCTTTCCTGCTACTCTTGTCACAATGATCAAGATTATCAAACACTTAAGCTAGCAGACACCAAGACGATTCCCTTCCAAGAGGTCATGACGCTTTGTGCTCAATGCCATAACTCCCAGGCCACTGCTTACAAACATGGCGCCCACGGGGGCATGAACGGCCACTGGGATCTTTCCAGAGGACCAAGATACAAAAATTCCTGCATCACTTGTCACGATCCTCACGCGCCACAATACCCCACTCTCAGGCCAAAATTTAAACCTATAGATAGATTCTTAGACCCTCCGAATCAAACACACGCTAAGAAAAAGGGCACCCGCCATGAGTAACACAGACGTCACCCTACCGGTTTTACAAAACACCACGCGGCGAAGAGTCATCAAAGCCATCGGTGCGACCTTAGGCTTGGCAGCCTTTGCCAAAGCCGCGGCCCCTGCTTTTGTAGCAGCCAAAGAATCTTCCATTCAAGAGTTCTTGCAAAATCATTACAAAGAACTCACCGATGATGACCGCAAGCAATTGATCACACGTTTAGAGGAAGAACAAAAAGAAAAATATCATGTGGACGTGAAGATCAATGATCCCCAGCCGATCGAAAATGTAAAATTTGGCTACGCCATCAACCTCTCGGTCTGCAACGGCAACGGCAAATGTATGGAAGCTTGCCACAAGGAAAACAACCACGACCGCGCCACCAAGCAGTCTTATATCCGTGTTTTTGAGATGCAGCATGGCTCGATTAACTTTGAGCATGGCAATACCACTTTCACCCACGCGGTGCCTCAGAAAGATAAATATTATTTGCCCGTTCAATGCCAGCAATGCGACAACCCGCCTTGCGTACACGTCTGCCCCGTCGAAGCCACCTGGAAAGAAGACGATGGCATCGTGGTCGTTGATTACAACTGGTGCATCGGCTGTAGATACTGCCAAGCGGCGTGTCCTTATCACGCTCGTCGTTTTAATTGGCAGGCACCACAAATCCTCCCTTCAGATATCAATCCAAACCAAGGCTTACTTTCCAATAGGATTCGCCCGCAAGGGGTTGTGGAAAAATGCCACTTCTGTTTGCACAAAACAAGAAACGGCCAGCTGCCTGCTTGCTTAGAAGCTTGCCCCACAGGCGCCCGAATTTTCGGCAATCTTTTAGACCCCGAATCAGATATCAGCTGGGTGCTAAAAAACAAGCGTGTGTTCGTACTCAAAGAAGAACTAGGCTGCAAACCCTCCTTCTTCTACTTTTTCGATAATTAAAAAAATGTTATCCCCAAACGACAACACCCAAAAAAACAACATCTAAAAAAAAGGCAACAAACCATGCCACACCATCCCGATCAAACACAACAACTGCTAGAGTCAGCCAAACACCCACATCTTACCTCATATCCCAAGTTTTTACTCAAAGCAATCTCCCTGTCTACCAACGGCGGACTAGCCTACTACACTTGGATGATCTTTCTCACGAGCATCGCTTTAGTCGGCGTCAACGCATGGGCCCATCAATTCTCAGATGGCATGATCATCACCAACATGACCGACCATGTTTCGTGGGGCCTATACATCGCCAACTTCACTTTCATCGTTGGACTCGCCGCGGGAGGCGTCATGATGGTCATCCCCGCATACCTCTATCACGATAAAGAAATGCACAACGTGGTACTGGTCGGAGAGCTTCTAGCTGTGGCAGCGATTATTATGTGCCTCCTGTTTGTCACCGTAGACATGGGCAGGCCAGACCGTTTTTGGCACATCGTCCCGGGCATAGGCAGATTTAACTTCCCCATCTCCATGCTCACTTGGGACGTACTCGTCCTCAACGGATACCTCCTGATTAACATGCACATCTGTGGCTATCTCCTTTACACACGCTACCAAGGCAGAACCCCCAATCCAAAATTCTACCTACCCATCGTTTTCCTCTCCATACTCTGGGCATTTTCCATCCACACCGTCACCGCATTCCTCTACTCGGGTCTAGGCGGCAGGCCCTTCTGGAACTCGGCATTATTAGCCCCGCGTTTTTTAACATCGGCATTTGTCGCCGGCCCAGCATTTATCATTATCACCATGCACCTGATCCGTAAACTCACCAACATGAAGATCAGCATGTCCGCCATCCAAACTCTCAAACAAATCGTACGCGTCACCATCTGCATCAATATCCTCATGATCGTCTCGGAAATCTTCACCGAGTTCTACACAGGCGGCGCGCACACCGCCTCGGCCAAATATCTTTTCTTCGGCCTAGATGGAAAAACAGCCCTCGTGCCTTGGATATGGACAGCCATCGCCTGCAACTTTATCGCAGCTTTTCTCTTCATCGCTCCCAAAACATCAAGCCAAAACAAATACGTCATCCTCGCATGTGTCATCGCCTTCGTGGGCATCTGGATTGAAAAAGGCATGGGCCTCATCATCCCCGGATTTATCCCTTCAACCATGCACGAAATCGTAGAATATCTACCCAGCATGACCGAATGGAAAATCTCCGCCGGCATCTGGGCATTTGGATTACTCATTTACACCGCATCCCTAAAAGTAGCCATCCCCATTATCAAAGGCCAAGCGCATAACATCTCCCTCCCTATTACCAGCCCCGCTACCCCAGCCAACCAACAAGATACCAAAAAATAAAAATGACCACAGCAACTCCGCTACAGCAAGCCTTCACCCATCACCCCCGTGCATGGAAAGGCTTTAAATATCTCTACCCCGTGATTTCTAGGCGCGCAAAAGGTTTGTCCATCGGCATCAACCTTTCCCCTAACCAGTTTTGTAATCTCAATTGCATTTACTGTTGCATCGATCGCGCCCCCTCTCAGCCGCCTTATCCGATCGACCTGTTTATCCTTAAACAAGAACTCACCCAAATCTTAGGCGCGGTGAAAACCGGCGAGATTTGGCTCGATCCACCCTTCAAAGACATCCCTCAAGACTACAGAAGGCTAAACGATATCGCATTCTCGGGTGACGGCGAGCCAACACTTTCCCCCTCCTTCCCGCAAGGGTTAGAATTGGCCACCCAAACATTACAACAGCTCGGCTTGGCTCAAACCTGTAAAACGATTATTATCACCAACGCCACCACGCTGCACCTGCCTCCTATCCAAGCAGCGCTGAGAACCCTTAAAAACAAAAATGCCACCCTCTGGGCTAAGCTTGATGCCGGGTCTGCTGATTATTATCGTAAGATCAATCAGTCCGCTGTCCCCTATCAAACCATTGTTCAAAATATTCTCACCCATAGCCAAGCTTTTCCGACCACCATCCAAACCTTACTGCTTAATATCCACAACACCCCCATGCCCGATCAAGAATTTCTTCACTATATTCATCAGCTTAGATACCTGCTCAAACACGGCGCCCAGCTTCAAACCATTCAACTTTATACCACCGCAAGAGAGACCCAGATCAAAAACATCACGCCCATTTCAGAGCAAAAGATGAACCAGTTCCGTCGCACCCTTATCTCTGCTTTGCCCGGGCTTCATGTTGAAACTTTCGTGTAAGCCACCATGTAAACGGTAGCCCGCCCCTGCTTGGGCAACGGGGCCCCATTTACATTGCCCGTTCCGCCCACGTGCCCACGTCGACAAATACCCCGTCAATACCCAATCAAACCCGTTAAAGGCTGCTTAATGAGAAAAAAGAGAGATTTAAACCGGCTAAATTCCAATATAGTGGAAAAAAAAGATGAATTTCATTTCACCCCTGTTTCACCTCATAAAGGCCCCGTTTTTTAGAAATAATACACCCGTTCGGACGCGTTCACCCCTATTTCAGGCCTATTTAAACGCCCAGAAAGGGGCGAAATGTGTTATTTCCAATATAATGGAATCGGAAAATGAACAGTCAAATGCCTCGAATATCTTTATATTTGGCAAAAATGAAGCGATTTGAATACCATTTTTCGAACCGATTAAGCCACGCCACCCCCGGGGTTTACGCTATGCCTGAAAGTCGTTAAAGTGGTTGTGATATCCCCAAAAGGGCAACCCCAGAAGATCACCCTGTGTTTGTGCTGTGCAGACAAATGCTTGTAACTCGTTATTTGACAATGGTTTTTATTTTAGAAAGAACGAAGATGGCAGATTTAGAAACACGTATTGAGCAAGATTCGATGGGGCAGATGCAAGTCCCCACATGGGCCCTTTGGGGAGCCAGCACCCAGCGCGCGGTGGAAAATTTCCCGATCTCGGGCAAAGTGGTCCCCGTAGAAGTCGTTCACGCTTTTGGGCTTTTAAAAAGTGCATGCGCCGCAGCCAACGAGGAATTAGGAAAATTAGATCACGATTTATCCCAAGCCATCCAAGGCGCCGCCGACGAAGTGGCCCGCGGAGAATTGGATCGGCATTTTGTGGTTGATATTTACCAGACCGGTTCTGGGACCAGCTCCAATATGAACGGCAACGAGGTGATCTCCAATCGTGCCAATCAGGGGCTAGGACAACCTATCGGCACCAAATCGCCGGTGCATCCCAATGATCATGTGAACATGGGACAGAGTTCCAACGATACTTTTCCCACCGCGATGCATGTGGCTGGCAAGGTGGCGATCGAAACAAAATTAGTGCCCGCGCTGGAATATCTGACGGAGAAATTAGATGCGCTGGCCAAGGGCTGGGATGATATTATTAAGATCGGCAGGACGCATTTAATGGACGCGACGCCTATCCGCATGGGGCAGGTTTTTTCGGGATATGCCCAGCAAGCACGGTACGCGGTGCGACGGGCTAAGACGGCTGCCAAAGCTTTGGAAGAATTAGCCATCGGCGGCACCGCGGTGGGCACGGGGATCAATACACATCCCCAGTTCGCGGAAAAAGTGGCGCGGATTCTAAGCCAAAAAACAGGTGTAAACTTTATCGAAGCGGTGAACCATCCCGAAGCCCAGGCGGCCAAGGATGGCTTTGTCGAGGCATCGGGTTGTTTGAAAACCATTGCGGTTTCTTTGAGTAAGATCGCCAATGATTTGCGTTGGTTAGGCAGTGGGCCTCGCTGTGGGTTGGGCGAATTGAGCTTGCCGGCGATTCAGCCTGGCAGTTCGATCATGCCTGGGAAAGTGAACCCTGTGATTTGCGAGGCGGCGGTGATGGTTGCCACGCGGGTGATTGGTAATGATACGGTGGTCACGCAGGCGGGGCTGGGCGGCGTGGGTAGCATTTTGGAATTAAATGTGGGCATGCCTGTGATGGCTGATGCGTTGTTAGAAAGCATTAAGCTGCTCTCGAATATGAGCGGTGTGTTTGTTGATAAATTACTCAACGGATTAGAAGTTAATGAAGCGCGCTGCGAGGCGCTGATCGATCAGTCTTTGATGATGTGTACGTCTTTGGCGCCTGAGATTGGTTACGATAATGCAGCTAAGGTTGCTAAGCAAGCTTTTAAAGAGGATAAGACGATTCGCCAATTAGTGACCGAGCAAGGGAGCATTGAGCCTGGGAGATTGGCCGAGCTGTTGGACCCGCGGAGCATGACCGAGCCGGGTGAGGCTTAATTTTTCGTATGAATGATTTGTGAAATCAAAAGCCCGCGATGGTCTGATCATTGCGGGCTTTTTTTTCTTTGGGCTCGTCTGTTTGCTAAATATTTTTTGCGTGCCTGCCGATTCCATAAGCCGATGCCTTTGGCTTTGGCTTGAAGATAAATCTGTTGGTATTGCCACTGGTGAGAATGGCCAAAGCGTCCTTCGTATTTGGCCAATCCTTTTTCTAGTAAAACCTCGTTTAGAATGCGTCCATCCTCAAGCTGAATATAGGCAAGTAGCCTCCCATATTTTCCCCGTTGATCATGTTTTTCTAGAATGAGTGTTACTTTTTGATGTTTGCATAATTTCTGTACCAACGCCATGGCTTGATTGGCTAGCCATTGGGATTTTTTCTTAAATCTAGGCTTGGCTGTTTCGGGTGTATCCATCCCCCAGAATCGGATACGGGTGATTTCTTTTTTACCATCGGGCACGTCTACAATAATAGTGTCGCCATCGACCACGCGTACCACGTTGACTTTGCGTTGATGGTATTTTTGATAATCACCGGAAGGGATAAACCCTTTGCCCGAGTGATCCATGCAGCTGGTGACGCCGGTTAAAAGTACGAGGCTCAGCCAAAGTAAAACCCGCGGCTTGGTCTCTTGCGGTGTTGGTTTTTGATCTTGATTATTGCGGCGTAATTTCGTTATGAATCGCGATCGCCCCTTGAGTATTTGGCTAAAAGAAAACATCGCGTGGTCTCCAAATGAGTTGTACCCAAAAAACTTAAATTCAAAAAAGTATAAAGCTGCACGTCTGGGATGCGTTCTAAGTTTATCAGAATCTGTGAATCAATGTCTATTTTTTTATTGATTATCTTTTTGTTGTACAATTTTTAGCGCTTGGAGCATATCTTTGGCTTCAAAATCAGTGTTGTTGTCTTGCGCGTTTTGGGTGGGATGATTCAGCTCTTTGCCAATGAGAATGGTCTGTGTGCCTACTGCTTGGCCTGCTTGTATATCGCGCGGGGCATCGCCGATCATCCAACTTTTTTTAAACTCAATCCCGAAATCTTTATCTGCTTGCAGTAGCATGCCTGGCGCTGGTTTTCGCAAGGGATCTTCTCGGGTATATTTAGGGACAATGCCTTGGGGATGGTAGGGGCAATAATAATAGCCATCGATTTGGCCGCCGCTTTGGGCTGAAATAATTTCGCTGATTTTCTGGTGAACGCGATGGACATCTGCTTCGGTGTATTTTCCCCGGGCTACGCCGCCTTGATTGGTAATGACAATGACGCGGTATCCCATTTTGTTAAATTCCCGCACGGCATGGCTGGCGCCGGGGATGAGTTGGACGGCATCGGGATCACCCAAATCCCCATCGTTGTGAATCAAAGTATTATCTCGATCAATAAATATCGCGGCACGTTTTTTCATCGCTGTACTATATCATATTTAATCGCGGCTTGGCGGTGTAGATCGGATGATGGATTTGTGGATGTGGGGTGTTGTTAGGCGGGTGCTGTGTGTGAGATTGATGTGCGGTTGTGGTTATGGGTTGTAGGTGATGGTGGATGTTGGGGTGATGGTGTGTGTGTTGTTTTGGGGTGTGGGTGCGTAGTGTTTGAAGGTGATTGGGGTGGTGGTGTTTGGGGGCAGGTCTAGGGTCCAGTAGCCTTGTCCTTGGGGGTATAGGGTTGATGTCATGACGGGGGCGCCGGCGTTTAATGAGAGTGTGTGGTGGTGTTTTGATTTTGGGATTTTGAAGAGCCATGGTTTGTGGATGTGCCCGTGGATGTAGATTTGTTTTGCGCTGTTTTTTTGGAGAATTGCTTGGAGTTTTTTTGCGTCGAGTAGTTGGTGTTTTTTGTGGTTGTGTTGATTTGCGGGGGAGTAGATGGGGTAGTGTGAGAGGATGATTAGGCCTTGTTTTGGTGTTAGGTTTTGGATGAGTGATTTTATTTTGGCTAGTTGATTGGCGCCTAGTTTGCCTTGTGCGTTTAGGCCTCGGGGGATGGCTGGGTTGATGGAGAGTAATTGCCATTGGCCGTGTAGGGGTTGGAGGTTGGGGTAGTCTTTGGGTGTTTGGTGTGGGAAGTGTTTTTCGAGCATTTTGTTTTTTGTGATGGCGGGTATGTAGCGGTCGTGGTTGCCGGGGACGAGATAGGTTTTGTATTTTTCTAGAAGTGGTTTGAGGATGCGATGGGCGTCTCTGAATTCGCTGGGTAGGCCTGTGGTGGTGAGGTCTCCGGAGAGGAGGAGGGTTTGGGGGTTTTGTGCTTGGAGGTGTTGGAGGAGGGGGGGGAGGTATTGGTGTTTGAATTTTTTTCTGCGGTTGAGGTATAGATTGATTAGGCCTAGGGGGCGTTTGTTGAGGAGCTGCCATGGGTGGGCGTAGAGGCGGAAGGTGTGGAGGTCTCCGAGGATGGCGATACGCATATTGGGTTGTTTTTTTGTCATGGCGGTTAGGGGGTGTTTGTTTTGATGCTGGGGTTTTTAGGGATGACGAGTTTGGTGGGATTGGGGATGCGGTCGTGGTAGAAATCTTGGAGGACATTTTGCCAATCTGTGATTGATTTTGTTTTGATAAATGCTTGGGATACTGCTGTGGGGTTGGGGTGGTGGTATGAGAATTTGATGCCGAATTTCCGCATCATCATGCCGGCTTTTTTTTCTCCGTGTAGCTTCATAGATAGGCTGAAGTGTTGGAGGAGGACTTGCTTTTGTTGGGCGATGGTGGGTGGCGCGGTGGCTTTTTGTAGATCTCCTGCTAGGTGTGCTTTTGCTTGTTGGAAGATCCAGGGGTTGCCGATGCAGCCTCGGGCGACGGAGACCATGTGGACGCCTGTTTGTTGGATCATGTCGAAGATGTCTTTGACGCAGAAGATGTCGCCCGATCCTGAGATGTTGAAGTTGGGTGTTGCTTGGTAGGTTTGGACGAGTTCTTTGAGGAAGGCCCATTTTGCGGGGCCGTTGTATTTTTGTTGTACGGTTCTGCCGTGGACGCAGGCGCCGGCATATCCTAGGTCGATGATGGCTTGGAAGATTTGGTGGAAGTTTTCAGTGGCTTGTGTGGAATCATCTGATCCTCTGCGTAATTTGACGGTGCATGGGAGGTCATCGGCGATGGCTTGTTTGACGGCATCGAGTATGGCGATGGCTTCTTGTGGTGCGGACATGAGGTGTCCGCCTCGGCATTTTTTTTTGATTTTTTTGACTGGGCATGCGAGGTTGATGTCGATGACATCGTATCCGAGTTGTCTGAGGATTTTTGCGCCTTGTGCGATTTCTTTTGGGCTTGATCCCATGAGTTGTCCGGCTAGGGGTGTGTCGCTATTTTCTTTTTGTGCAGCGGCGAGGCCTTTGCCGCCGTTGATGAGGAAATGATCTAGCATGGCTTCGGTGACGCAGTATGGGCAGCCATGCTTTCGGGCGATGAGGCGCATGGCAGAGTCGGAGTAGCCTGCTAATCCTGCTTGGAAGAATGGCGCGTCTATTTTGATGTTGCCGATTTTAATCATGGGGTGGATTATACGCGAAGATGGTTGTGGGATATAATGTGCGGGGGTTGATAGGATGGATTTAATTTTTGATGCTGAATGCAGGAGCTGATTAGGGATGATACAAATGACACGATTATGGGTTGCTTTTTGTTTTGTGGTTTTGATGACGGGGTGCAGTGCGGAGCTGGTGAATGGTTTATTGTTGCCGGCTAGGCCTAGTGCGGATGTGATTCAACATTTGGCGGAATTGCCTAAGCCTACGGGGTTAAAGGGTGGTGGGGATCTTGAGATTTTATTGGTTAGAGCGGGTGGGGAGTTGACGATTTATAATCGTAGCGCGCGGGTTTATCGGAATTGTCAGCTGTGGCTTAACGGGGAATATGTTGCGGAAATTAAGGAGCTAAAGCAGGGGGAATTATCGGTGAATTTGAGAGGTTTTATCAATGAGCATGGGGAGTCTTTTCCTGTGGGTCATTTTTTGACGCCTAATTTGGCTTATCCGGTGGTTTTGGGAGAGGTTGTGCTTCAATGGCGGGGCGAGCGGGTGAAGCATTTGGTGGAGGTCCGGATCGGTGATGATATCGATCGGATTGGTACTTAGAGGCATGTATTATAGGTGTTTGGTGGGTGTTGTTATTTTTGTGTGGCCGAGGCGGGGCGGTTGTTATTTTTTTTATATGAGGCGGTGTGGTGTGTGTGGGGAGATTTTTTTGTGTGTAAGTGGATTGACTTGATGGGTTGAGGGGACATAGCCGATGAATAGGCAGTGGGGTTTTATCTTGGTTTAGTTTTCTTATTAAGCAAAAGGTTTTGAAAATGGATACGCAACAACTTTGGTCTCGTTATCAGCAATATTTGTGTGCTTGCCCTGGTCTTGGTTTTAAATTGGATATTTCTCGGATGCGGTTTTCGGATGATTTTTTTGAGAAAATTAAGCCTCGGATGAAGGCGGCTTACGAAGCGATGGCGGATTTGGAAAAGGGGGGGATTGCCAATCCCGATGAGGGTCGGAAGGTGGGGCATTATTGGCTGCGTGATGCATCGCTGGCACCTAGCCGAGCGTTGGGGGAGATGATTGAAAAGAGCGTTTCTGAGATACGGGATTTTGCCAAGGCGGTTCATACGAAAAAGATTGTGCCTCCTAGTGGGGGCAAATATACGGAGGTGGTGCTGGTGGGTATTGGGGGCAGTGCGCTTGGGCCTCAGCTGGTGGACGATTGTTTAGGTGGTCTGGGAGGTAAGCGGGATAAGATGAAATTACATTATTTGGATAACACGGATCCGGATGGGGTGGATCGTGTGGTGAGGCGGTTGGGGTCTAAAATGAAGTCTGCGCTGATGGTGGTGATTTCTAAATCGGGGGGAACCAAGGAGACGCGCAACGGGATGTTGGAGATGAAGCGTGCGTTTGAGGATGCGGGATTAGACTTTGCAAAACAAGCGGTGGCGGTGACGGGTGTGGATTCTCAGCTGGATCAATTGGCCAAGGGGCAGGGTTGGCTTAAGCGTTTTGAGATGTGGGATTGGGTGGGAGGGCGGACGAGCGTGATGAGTGCGGTGGGGCTTGTTCCGGCGGCGCTTCAGGGGGTTGATATTGATCAGTTTTTAAAGGGTGCGGCTGCGATGGATACGATTACGCGGGGGACAAAGACGAAGAAAAATCCCGCTGCGTTGCTGGCGCTGATGTGGTATCACGCGACTAATGGGGTGGGTGATAAGGACATGGTGATCTTGCCTTATAAGGACCGGTTACTCTATTTTTCAAGGTATTTGCAGCAACTGATCATGGAATCTTTGGGTAAAGAACATGACCTATCGGGGCGGGTGGTGCATCAGGGGATTAGTGTTTATGGGAATAAGGGTTCGACGGATCAGCATGCTTATATTCAGCAGCTTCGGGACGGGGTGAAGAACTTTTTCGCCACGTTTATTGTGGTGCTTCAGGATCGTGTTGATAAGCGTGTGAAAGATTGTTTTATGGTGGAGGAGGGTGCTAGTAGTGGCGATTATCTTTCTGGTTTTTGGCAAGGGACTAGGCGGGCGCTTTATGAATCGGGGAGGGAGTCTATTACGTTGACGGTGAATAAACTTGACGCCAAGACGCTGGGCGGATTGATCGCGCTTTATGAAAGAGCGGTGGGGTTTTATGCCAGCTTGGTGGGTATCAATGCGTATCATCAGCCTGGGGTTGAAGCGGGTAAGAAAGCGGCCCAGGCGGTGCTGGATATTCAGATGAAGGTCTTGAAGGTGATCGATGGTCTTGAGCAATGGACTACAGCTGATGCGGTGGCTGAGGCTGCGGGGTGCGGTGATGAAGTGGAAACGGTGGCGCATATTTTAGATCACTTGGCAGCGAATAAGCGGGGGATTAAAGCGGCTAAGGGAAAATATATCAAAGTTGGCGGGTGATGGGTGGGTGGTGTGAGGTAGAGGGGGTAGGGTATTTTTTAATAGACGAAATGAAAAGCCTAGCGGTCAATGATTGACCGGCTAGGTTTTTTCATGGGTTTGCTTTGGGAAGGATGGGGTGATCTATTTTTACCTAATGGCTAGGTTGATTAAGATGGTGGGGCGAGTTGTTGCGGGTGATTTGTTTTTTGATGTCGGGTTCATTGTTCGGGGCAGGCTTGCTTTTGTACTGCATAAAGTTATCTTTCCGCGAGAGGATTGACGGGGTGTCTTTATCGGCTGTGGTTAAAAATAAGAGTGATTGTTTACGATCGTGATTGGGTGAATATTTTTGTTGTCAGTGCTGATCTGTTTGGAAATAAAAATGTTGTGTGATGTCTAAAAGTACTTGTTTTATAGTGTTTTTCTATAAAGTATTATTTACGTGTACATACAGATCATGAGCGGTTAGACTTTGTTGGCGGTTTGGTTTGATGCGGGGGTAGAGGGGGAAGGTGCTTGGGAGTTGAAAGATTTTTTTGCATAAAAAAGGCTGCCACAGTTGATTTGTGGCAGCCTTGATTTGATGACGGTTTTCTGTTTTTTATTCTTTGACTTCAAATTCCGCATCGATGACATCATCGTTTGCCCCGGCGGTTTCTGCTGCGGGTTGTTCTTGGCCAGGCTGAGCTTCGGGGCCATCTTTGGCTGCTTGGGCTTCGTAGATAGCTTTACCTAATTCTTGAGCATCTGTCTGTAATGTTTCGACGGCTGCTTTGATCGCTTGGGAGTCTTCGCCTTTGATTTTTTCTTCGGCATTGGTGAGTGATGTTTCGATTTTGCCTCGGATTTCTTGATCTACTTTGTCGCCATGCTCGTTGAGCTGTTGACGGATTTGGTAAATGGTGGAATCGCCGAGGTTGCGTGCATCTACGAGTTCTCTTTGTTTTTTGTCGGCTTCCTCGTTGGCTTGGGCATCTGCTTTCATCTTTTCGATTTCCTCTTCGCTTAGGCTTGAGGAGCTTTTGATTTGGATGTTTTGCGATTTGCCGGTGCCTTTGTCCGTCGCGGCGATGCTTAAGATACCGTTGGCATCGATGGAGAATTTGACTTCAATCTGTGGCGTGCCACGTGGTGCCGAGGGGATATCGGTCAGATCAAATTGTCCGAGTGTGCGGTTGTCTTTAGCGAATTGACGCTCGCCTTGTAGGACGTGGATGGTGACTGATGTTTGGTTATCCGCGGCGGTGGAGAAGGTTTCTGTTTTCTCGTGCGGGATGGTGGTGTTGCGTTCGATGAGGTTGGTCATCACGCCGCCCATGGTTTCGATGCCTAGGGAAAGCGGTGTCACATCTAGGAGTAAGACGTCTTTGACATCGCCTTGGAGTACGCCGCCTTGGATGGCTGCGCCGACGGCGACGACTTCGTCGGGGTTGAGGGATTTGTTGGGGTCTTTGCCGAAGATTTCTTTACAGATTTCTTGGACTTTGGGGATGCGTGTTGAACCGCCTACGAGGACCACTTCGGCGACATCGCTAGCTGCGAGTTTGGCATCTTTCAGAGCTTGGATGACGGGTGTTTTGATACGATCAAAAAGGCTTGCGCAGATTTGTTCGAATTTGGCTCGTGTCAAGCTGATTTGAAGGTGTTTTGGGCCTTCATTGGTTGCGGTGATAAACGGTAAGTTGATCGATGTTTCTTGAGCGGTGGAGAGTTCGCATTTTGCTTTTTCGGCGGCTTCTTTTAGGCGTTGTAGCGCCATGGGATCTGTGCGTAGATCGATGCCTTCGGTGCGTTTGAATTCATCGGCTAGGAAGTTGATGAGGGTTTGGTCGAAGTCATCGCCGCCTAGGTGAGTGTCGCCGTTGGTGGAGAGTACTTCAAAGACACCATCTGAGATATCGAGGATGGAGACGTCGAAGGTGCCGCCGCCGAGGTCAAAGACGGCGACTTTTTCGTCGATATCTTTTTCTAGGCCGTAGGCTAATGCTGCAGCTGTGGGCTCGTTGATGATGCGTTCGACTTTGAGGCCTGCGATTTCGCCGGCTTCTTTGGTGGCGTGACGCTGTGCATCGTTAAAGTAGGCTGGGACGGTGATGACTGCCGAGTCTACTTTTTCGCCTAGATAATCTTCCGCTGTTTTTTTGAGTTCTTGGAGAACCATTGCGGAGATTTCTTGTGGAGTGTAGTCTTTGTCGCGTGCTGAGACTTTGACGAGTTCTTGGGCGCCGCCTGTGACTTTGTAGGGTACGTTTTTTTCTTCTTGTCCGACTTCGCTGTGGTTTCGTCCCATGAATCTTTTGATGGAGAAGATGGTGTTTTGGGGATTGGTGATTTGTTGATGCTTGGCGGGTTGGCCTACTAGTTTTTCGCCTTTGTCGGTGAAGGCGACGATGGAAGGTGTTGTGCGGTTGCCCGAAGCGTTGATTAGCACTTTGGCGTCGCCGCCTTCCATGACTGAGACGACTGAGTTTGTGGTGCCAAGGTCGATTCCGATTGTCTTGCCCATGATATTACCTCATTTCTGTTGGTTGGATCTGGTTTTAAAAATTTCAGTTTGCCGCTGAGCCATGGGCCCAGGGTGGAGCATTATGCGTATGCTCGTTAGATATTAAGCAAAGTGTGTGCCAGTTTTTATTTGGATTGGAAGGTGGCTGAGGGGCTATGAGGGTGGTTTTGCCCTGCCAGAGGGGGCGGAATTGTGAGAGAGACTGCCAATATGACAAGGGGAGAAAAGCGAGGGGAACGTTGGGCGGGTGAGAAATTGGGTTGAGAATGGGGCTGAGAAGGTGAGGCTTGAGGGTTGTTTGGGTTGGTTTTTTGAAATTCCAATATATTGGAATTTCAAATTTTCGGGGTATTTTTGTCGATTTGGGCATTTTGAAAGGGCTTGAAATGCATTGTAAACGGCTGAAAGAGCTTGAAATTTTAAGAAATGGTTGTGTTTTTGGGCGAAATGTCGCGGCATTTTTTTGGGCTTTCTTTTTCCAGTATCGTGGAAATTTTGATGTTTTTGAGTGGTTTTTGTCTTGTTTTGTCTTGTGTTGTCTTGTGTTGTCTTGTGTTGTCTTGTGTTGGTGGTGCTGGGATTGGGTGTTATTTTTCGGGTGTTTTAGAGATTGGTGTAGGGATTGTTTTTGAGATTATTTTAGGGGTGTTTCGGCTGGGGTAAAGGCAAGGGTTTGGTGTGTGTTTTTAGGATGAGTGGTGCGGGATTTTGGGGGTTGGTGTTTTGGGTATCTATGGGTTTGTTTTTGTGATGTGTATGGGTTTATTTTGTGGTGTGTATGTATTTGTTTTTTGATTTTGTTGGTGTTGTTTTTGTTTTTTTGAGGGGTTGATGCGCGTGAATTGGCTGTATATTCTGTATATGTAGTGTTTAAAGTGGTTAAAATTCAAAAAATGCTTAAAAATAGGGGTAAATAGGTATAGGAATTGTAGAAATTAGGCCGATAAGAGGATTGCAAAGATTGGCCGGCATGGATGTAGGCCTTGCGTAAGATAACGATGATTAGGAGAGCCTGTCATGGCAAAGAAAAAAACCACGAAGAAAAAAGCAGCTAAGAAAAAAGTAACGAAGAAGAAAGTGACGAAGAAAAAAGTAGCCAAGAAAACGGTTGCGAAAAAATCGCCCGCTAAGAAAGTAGCTAAGAAAAAGGCACCTGCGAAAAAAGCGGTTGCTAAGAAAGCTGCGGCGAAGAAGAGTTCGGTTAAGATTTCAGCCGATAAGCCACTGACTAAGAGTGAGATTATCATGGGTCTTTCTGAGGATACGGGCTTGACCAAGAATGATGTGAAAGCTCTTTTCGAGGCGATGTCTGGTCAGATTAAGAAGAGCTTGGGTCGTCGGGGTCCGGGTGCTTATACGATTCCGGGTTTGTTGAAGTTGACGGTGGTGCGTAAGCCGGCGACTAAGAAACGTAAAGGGATCAATCCTTTTACTGGCGAGGAAGCGATTTTCAAAGCTAAGCCAGCGCGTAATGTGGTTAAGGGTCGGCCTTTGAAAGCGCTTAAAGATATGGTCTAATTGGTTAGACTGAATTTATAGGTGAATTTATAAAAGAATAAGAAGCCTCGGTTTAGCGCCGAGGCTTTTTTTGTGTTTTTTGTTTTTGTGTTGATGAGTTGGTGGTGGGGCTTGGTGGTGGCTGGGCTGGTGTGTATAATGGTTGGTGGTCTTGAGGGGATCTGTTTTTTATAGAGGAAAAATGTGATGCTGTTAGATAGAATGTTACTTGTGTTTGTGGTTGTTTCTGGTGTGGCGCTGTGGGGGTGTGATCAGAAGTCGGGGGGTGATGTGGGGGGAG
>CAZSSX010000022.1:0-18683 GCA_964609545.1 uncultured Phycisphaeraceae bacterium
AAACAAACACTTTTTGTACTATTTTTATTGATACTAGTTTCCTGTTCACAGGGGCCTTTCCAGCGAGCTCATAAAATAATAAAAGACCTCCCGTTAGGAACAGAGATTAAAGTAATTGAAAAATCTTTGAACCTTAGTAAGCCAGTTGAAACATTGGTTGGATCTTCAAAATATGCGTATAGAACTTTTAGATATGAGGAAGAAAATGGGATTATTCTAAGGATCGGTTTACTCGAAAATAAAGGTAAGTTTCATTTTAATGGTCATTATGATTTGAGTGATGGAAATTATCGTGTACAAAAATGGGTATATTACGATCTTATAATTGATCGAGAAAATTCAGAAGACAAGAAATATAAATTCATGGTTAAGGTATCCCCATAAAATACGGACGCAGCACCCCAAGCTATAGGGACACAATAAAGCAGTCAAATTTAGCTTTCGTATACTGACGACCTCGGTGATTGTCAAGCTAGTTGTCCAAAAGTCACACGACTTTTTTTAGAGTGGTGGTCCCCTTCCTTAGGACACATTCGCGGCTATTTAAGATGGATCGGGTGTGGCTGATGATCACACTATCTTTGACAAAAAGATGAAACTTTTAGAGCGTTCATCCGTACAATAAGTGGAGGCTGTGTTTTTGTTATGATCTTTGATGATTGTTAGATTGATATGGTCTTTATATTTTAGAATCCGTGTTGCCTTTTTGAGTCCTTCCGGTTTTGCTTCATGTGATTCTGAGATTTAACGATTGCGTTATTTTGGTGGCGCGATCCTTTTTTTTAGATATTTTTTATCAGAGCTGTTTTGTTCTCGGCTCTGATAAAACATTATCTGATTTTGAGTACCATGATGGTGGTGTCGTCTGTGAGTTGTTTGAGTCCGGTGTGTTTTCTCATTTCCCAAAAGATATGATCGAGTATTTTTTTTGCGGACTGATCTGGTTTTTGTTTCAAGGCATTATCGACGGCGGTTCTGCCGAAGCGTTGATCTTGGAAATTCATTGCGTCGGGTAAGCCATCGGAGTAAAAAAGTAAGACGTCATTTTTTTCGAGCTGTATGGATTGGGCTTGGTATTTTTGGTTTGGGTCTACGCCTAATACCATTCCGCCGACGGATAGCCTGATGATTTTGTTATTTCTTAAGAGTAGGCCTGGTTCGTGTCCGCAATTGGAGTAGGTTAATTTTAGTGTTTTGGGGTTGATCATGCCGTAGAAGAGTGTGGCGAATTCATAATCTTCGGTGTCTCTGAAAAGTGATCGGTTGACTCTTTGTACGACTTTTGTGATGTCGTTGATGTGATCGGCGTATGCTCTGAGTGTTGATCTTGTGGAGGCCATGAGTAGGCTTGCGGCGATTCCTTTGCCTACCATATCTCCTACTGCGATTGCGAGTTGATTATCTAATTCTATGAAGTCGTAGAAATCTCCGGCGAGTTCGTAGCAGGATTCGTATCTTACGGCGATATCGATATTAGGGAGGTCTGGTATTTTTGCGGGCAGCATTCTTCTTTGGACGAGTCTGGCTAATTGTATTTGTCTTTGTACGTTTTGGCTTTCGATATATTCGTTGATGAGTTTTGTGTTTACGATGGCTGCGGCCATGAGTCTTGCGATTGCTTTGAGTAGATTTTTTTCGTTGGGTGAGAATATTCTGATTTTTTGTGTGTAGAGTCTGATGACGCCGATGGGTTGATCTTGGTAGAGCATTGCGGCGCATAGTATTGATTTGATTCCTTCTTCTTCTGCGAATTCGGAGTAGAGGACTTGCGTGTCTTGCGCCATATCTTTGATGTAGACAATTTCTCCATCTAGTGCTTTTTTGTAGATGGGTGATTGGCTGACGAGCAGTGGGCCTTTGTCGATGTATGATTTTGAGAGGTTGTATGATGATTTGGCGGTGAGTTCTTTTCCGTCTTCGGTGAGGAGTCTGATGTTTACGGCTCTGACGCCCATGAGTTGTGCGACTAATTTTGCGGCGCTATCGAGGACGTGTTGTAGGTCTATATTTTGGGCTAGAAGTTTGCTGAGTTTGAAGAGTACATCAAGTTCATCTTGTAATTGTTTTTCTTTACTTTCTTGGACGCACATTCTGCCGATGCCGTTTGCCATGAGGTAGAGTAGGAGTGAGGCGGCGGCTCTTTCGCTAGGTGATCTTTCTTGGTATTTTTTTTGATCAAATTTGATGTGGCCTAGTAGTGTTTGGTTAATTTGTATGGGTGCGATGTGCATTTGGCCATCGGTGTCTCCTTCTAATAATTGGGCGAGGAGTATATTATCTGTTTCTATTTTTTTCGGGTCGCTGGGTTGGGTGACACGGTTGCCTTGTAGGTCATTGATGTAGACAGGGACTTGTGTGATGGCTGAGAATTGATCTTGCATAGTTTGCAAGATATCTACGCCGATCAATTTATCGATTTGATTATATTTTTGATAATTGGGGTTGGTTTGGTCGATGTGATTATTTTTTGGATTCACGATTTTTCTCTTGTTGATGCACTGTGGTCATTTGGGAATATATCATAAATCAGTTGGGTTGGCATTATAGGTTTTGGATATTAAGTTTTTTTTATTCCTCTAGGGAGCCTTCTAGTAGTTTTAATTTTTCGTTTCTTTTTTTCGTTTCGGATTGCATCTTTTTTGGGTTTGCTTTGGGTTTAGTTTTGATTATTTTTTTAGGTTTTTTTTTGTTTTCAATTTTTTTATTTTGAATCCAGAGTCTTTGTAAGAGTGAGACGAGGGTGTCTTTTGGGTTTTTGGTTTGAGCAATATCTAGGGCATATTGTGTTAATTTTGGGGCATTGCCTTGATAAGCGATATACGCTAGTGCTATTGCTGTGGCGTTTGATTTATTGTTTTTGATTTGTTTTTCGATATTGTTTTTGATTTGCCTCATTCGTCTCGGGCTAGGGATGACTTGCCCTGAATATTTCACGGTGATGAGTTCTGGGTGGTCTACGAGTAATTCTCTGAGATTTCGTGTTGCGGATTTGATGAGTCCTGCGCCGAACTGTGCGTTTATCAGGCCTACTCTTGCTAGGGGGTGTCCGGGTTTAATATTTAGGATTGATTGATATATTTTTTGTGATCGAAAATACTCTTGGTTAAGCATATATTTTTCTGCTTTTTGGAGCCATTGATTGATGAGTGCGTTGGATTTTTTTGTAGAGAATTTTGATATTTTGATATGGGTATTATCTAATGCGTTGATAAAGTTTTTCATTGCGAGTGGTAAATGGGAGAAATTTTTTTCTAATGGGTCAATATATTTTTCGTTCTTTTTCAAGCCGTATGCTGATTTCGAATTGAGAATTTTATCTTGTTTGGCTTTGTATCTTTGTTGGGGCGAGGGTTGTTGATAGATACTTTTTGATTCGGGTTGTTCTTGCGTGTTTTGTTTTTTTTGTTTTTGATAATTGTCTAATTTTTCTTTAAATTCAGACAAGATGTCTACATACACATCTTTATTTTTTTGATCGGTTTTGTATTTGGATATGGGCTGGAGTAATTGCTTTTCTATGTTTGAGATTGATTGCTCTAGTTTTTTTTTATTTTCTTTGCTTATGTTTTTTTCACTGATCATTTTTGTAAGTTCTAGGCCAAAAATTTTCCCGTGTGAATATACTCTTTTGTTGATTTGTTTGTCTTTTTCTTTTTTATTGATGTAGCTATTTAGTTGTTTGTTAACGTTGAGATCATCGGATAGCCATTTAAATGTTTTATATGCGGTGATCGATCTGACACCTACGAGGGGTGATGCGATTGTTTCTTTGATGGTGCCTTGACTGTCTGCGTAGAAATTAATTGTGTTTGCGGTTATTCTTGCGAGTTGTGATTTTCGTATGAGTGTTGAACCTGTTTTGTAGGTGTTGTATTTGATGGCTTGAAATTTTCTTTGCCGATTAAATGTTGAAACAATGCTGAGTTTTGTGTTCGAGTTTGATTGAAACGTTTCGTAGATGGGTCTTTTGTATGTGCCGTATTTTGTTTGAACTGGTGCGCTTTGGGCTTTGAACCTGAAGAGGTCTGTTGATCCGAGGGTTCCTTGGAAGGTTCCTGGCGCACGGTATCCGACGTCGCCATGGAAATATTTTAATCCGCCTACGTTTCCTGTGACGATATAATTGCCGTAATTAAATTGATATTTTTTTGCGGGTGCGTTAAATCCTCCGGAGCCTACGCGTTTATTTCTGTCGTTGATTCTGCCATCACCTCTTGCGTATTGTGCAGATGCTGAGGCGGTGATAGCTAGAGAGGCGAAGCTGATTACGATTGCTTTGATTTTTTTCATTTTTGCTCCGTTGCCTAGCTGAGATATTTTAAGTCACCCCGTTTTAAGACGGGAGCCTGGTATGCGGTGTTTTTTGATTTTTTTAAAGGATTTCTATGATTTTAAATCTTTTGGTTCCTCTGGGTAGGTCTACTTTTATTTCTTCCCCAGCGCGTGCTTTCATGAGAGCTTGGCCCATTGGTGAGCTGACGGTGACTTCGATTTCTTCTGCATCAAAATTCCCAGAGGATTCGCCTACTAATTTGTAGAGGTCTTCATCGTCATCATCTAGATCGCATAGTTTTACGATAGAGCCTAGGAAAACCATATCATCTGGTATTTCATCGGCGTTGGCTACGTTAACTGATGCGATTCTTTCTTCTAACCTACGGATTTCGGCTTCATTGAGTCCTTGATCATCTCGTGCGGCGTGGTAGTCTGCATTTTCTTTGAGATCGCCTAGGGCTCTTGCTTCTGCGATTCTGAGGGTGATGATGGGCCTTTTTTCAATGAGGTCTTTTAATTTTTCTTCCAATTGAATTTTTTCTTCAGCGGTCACAAATTCCATTTTAATTTTCTCCAGATCTATCTCAACTGATCGTCAAAATCAGGTGATGATGATCAAATATTGTTTAAATTTCTATGGCCCCATCATTATATGAGGCCGGCGTGGTGGCAGTAACAGGTTCACTGCTTATGCTCAGTTTAACTGATGTATCATCTATGTAAACAATGTGTTGATATAAATCATCAGTATCCCCAATAGGTTATATTCTCTTGTTTTAATTTGATTTATATTTCTTCACTTGACCAGTGTAAGAGATATTGATTTTTAATTTGAGGGTGTTACATGGGTATTTTTTAATTTTTGATTCTTTTGATTCGGCAGGGCTACTGATTATTTACTTTTTTAAAAAGTATCATTGGTTGTTTAATTATTATTTTGTCCATGATTGGTCCGTTATTTGCGGGTTGAATTTGTAAAGTCATGGTAAGGGCATTTTTAAGTGGTATATTAATATATTTGTGATGATTTTTTTGGTCGAAGTGAATCGTTTGAATGACTTTATCATTAACTAAGATTTTGAAGACACAGTTAGCCCACTTTGCGCCGATATGGTTAAAATCTTTGAGATTGATATTTGCTACAAATTGCTTTGCTCCGTCTGGGATTTCGTATGTAACGGCGTATGGTGCGTGTAATTCTAGGTTGAGCCCGAAGGTTTTTGATTTATTTTTTAATCCTAATACGGGCAACGCTTTTACTTTACTTCTGTTGAGGCGTGTTAAGGGTATTAACGATGTATTTTTTGTGTATAGATTTATTTTTGCGACTTTGAATTGCGATAAGCTTATTTTTTTCGAGGGAAGCAGAGCGGGGTAAAGCTGCCACTGATTCTTGATAAATGCGATTGATTTTATTTTTATTTTTTGGTTATCATCCAATGTTACCATATGATTTCCGTCTTTTTTCTGGCTGACGGGGTTTGCTAGTACGATGGATTTTACATTACTTAGCTGGATTAGGGTTGGTTTTTTCACATTTTCAATTTGTATTTCGATCGTGGCATTGGTGATTTGATTCACAAATCCTACTAATATTTGTCCATTGCGAAGTTGTATTTGGTCATCATCTTTGATTTTAATTTGTTTGGCGTTAGGATTTGTGATTATTTTGCTGATATTTTCGAGACTGATTTTGACCTGGCCTATGATTTGATTTTTGATAATTATTTCTTGTCCATCGTTGATGGATTTGATGATAGCGCCTGAGATAATCTGTCCATCGGCTAAGAAAAATTTTGATTCTCGAAAGGGCTGTCTCGAATGGTTTTGTTTGTTGTTAATGGTGATTTGATAAACCGAATCTGTAGACAATATTTTTAGTTTTGAATCTGCTAAATAGATTTTTTTTTGATCAATTTTGATTATTTCTATTTTTTCTTGCTCAAGATTTTTGTTAATGATAGTAGCATCAATAGCGTGGGCTAAATTTGTCAAGAAAAGTGATGTTAAGACGATTGATGTTAATATTTTGCGATACATGTTTTTACCTTTGAAATATGGGTAGTAATCTGTTGGGTGTGGAGAGGATGATTATGGCCATACCGCTGCTATATCCATCGCCGTACCCCCCACCTGTGAAACTTCCACTTGCGCTTTGTTTTTTAATTAGTGCTTGTCTAATTTTTGGATACCACGCAGCCCAATGTTTTCCTCCGGCTTGAAACATGGCTTGCGATGCGTAGTAATGTCCATAATAGAACCAGCTATTTCCTGCAAATGTTCTACTGCTTTTCAATTGGACATTCATGTATTTTAGGCCGCTTTCGACGGATTTCCCATTATAGACTCCGGCGTAATAGAGGCTTGCGAGCCCTGCGCCTGATCTTGCGAAGGCTGAGCCTCCACTGCTAGCGGTGTATTTGAATCCGCCATCTGCCGATTGGCAGATTTTGACGTATTGGATGGCTTTATCTAGTGTTTTTTTAGGGACTTCGATGCCTGCATTTTTCGCGGATCGGAGCGCCATAATTTGACAGATTGTCACGGAAATATCTGCATCATTGGGGACGGGTTGGTATCTCCATCCGCCTTCTTTATTTTGTGAGGACACGATGAGCCTGACTGCTTTGATGAGTGCTTCTCTTGTTTTTGCTTTAAGTTTTTGGTTGCCAGTCATGCCGTAGACTTCGCCTAGAAAGAGTGTTGCAAAGCCGTGTCCGTACATTGGGCCGTGGGATACATTTTTCGCAATGAGCCCTGTTTTTTTACTGCATGTTAGAACAAATTTAAGTCCATTTTCAACAACTTTACCGTATTTTCCTCTTCCGGGGATGTGTCCATTTGCAAGGAACGCCATACATGCGATAGCTGTTATTCCAGCTGCGGATGTGGATGACGGGAAGCTTCCGTCTTTATTTTGTATTTTGGCTAAGTAGGCTAATCCCTTGTTGATCGATTTTTTTGTTTCAGGCGTAAGCTCGACAAAGTTAACAGTTTCGGAACCTCGTGCCACTTCTGCGTAAGTTTTTTGTGGCTTTAACAAAGGGATCATTGTTATGGTTATCGCCAGGGTGTAGCTGATTATTTTATTCATTTTATTCTTTGTCATTTTTAGAGCTTTCTTGTGAGATTGCTTTTAGATATTGTTGTGCGAGCCTATTATACAACGGGCTTGTTTTTTCATTTTTTCCTTCGATGAGTTGTTCTCGAAGCCTTGCGGGTAGTTTTCCCCAGCCTAGTTTTTGTTGAAGTATTCCGCCTTCTCCGTGTTGATTTACGCTTCCACTTGATGAGACAAATGGGCTGGTTGTATTACTTGGTTTTTGACCTGGTTTTTGGCCTGATTTACTTCCTGGTTTATTTCCTTGGCTGCCTGATTCTTGTTTTTTCTTCTCTTTATCGTCTGGTTTTTCCTTTTTTGGTCTCATGGCATAAATGAGGCGGTCCAACTTACTGACGATTCCTTTTTGGATACGCCTAGTGTTGATGCTGACGTCTTTTTCAGTGCCAATTTTAGAAGCAACGGTTTTCATATCATCTACAACGACTTGAAAGACCTTGCTTGCATCGGCTTGTGTCATTTGCGATTTGACTTTATTGTCTAATTTGATGATTGGTTTTTTATCGTCTTTTTTATTGTCTGTTTTTTTATCTTTCGTATCAATGCCTAGCAGGTCGTCTAATTCATCTGCGTGGCTGACGGCTGTTATGCTCACACAGCTGAGGAGGGTGAGGATAAGGAGTGAATTTTTCATTTTTTTCGCCTTATTTTTTGGGTATTTTTTTGATAACATCTTCTGCTTGTTTTACGATTTGATTTTGCAGTTTATCTAGTTTGATAATTTTACGTTTATATCTATTGCTTGTAGGTGTCAAGGGGCTTTCGTCGAGTCTTTTTGTTTTTCCTAGAACTCGTAGTTGTTTTGCTTTGAGTAATTTAAGCTCTTTGACGGGTCCGATGAGTGGTTTTTTCTTTGGTTTTCCTTTGCCGCCTTTTCCTGAGGATCCTTTTTTAAATTCATCTTTGGGTTCTATTTTTTTAAGCGCTTCTGCGATTATGGTTAGTAGTTCTATGATATCTTCTTCTGATTCGATGACTTCTTCATCGATTTGTTTTCGGGACAGCCTATCTACAATTGAGAGTGTTAGTTCGTCGATCTCATCGTGTACCGATAGAAATATAGCTGAGTTTTCTAATTCTGATTTGAGTAGGTTGATTTGATTTGTGAGTTGGGTTTGCTGTTTGGCTAACTGTGATAATTTTTGTTTATCTCGACGGGTTAATTTTTCGTTTTTTGTTTTGATTGCGTTAGATGCGTTTTTAATTTTTGTTTCTTTGAGTGCCAGTGCGAGATATTTTCTTCTTAGTTTTTCTTGTTGCTCTGCTTTTTTCTTGTTGGCATTTTTATTTTGTTTTTTAGCCACTTGCGCCAAGGCTTGTTTTAAATATTCGAGGGATGCATTTTCAGCGGTGAGCGCGGTGTCTTTTGTTTTGGCTTGAAGAGCAGTGGTTGCATTATTCATTTCTCCCATAGCATTTTGGATGACATCGGCGATGCTAGCTGTTTTTGAATTTTCGCTCGCTTTTTCTTTTGTTACAAATGATTTTTTATGAAGTCTTTTCATCGGTTGGACTAGATTAACAAAAAACTTTTCTTCTCTTTCAAGTTTACCGATTTCTTTTGTTTGTGATTTGATGAGCATGGTTAGATCAGCATTTAGTTTTCTGAGTAAAAATTTGAATGTTGCTTGTTCTAATTTTTTGGTATCGTTTAACTCTTTGAGCATTAGCTGGATCACAAGTATCGCATTTTTTTGATCTGATCCTGCATCTTTAAGGTTATTGTTTTTGATTTTGATCGACGCATTTTGTAAGTTTTCAGACAAGCCTTCTTCGACTGCGATTCTGATCACATCTGTGAGCATCTGTGATGTAGCTTTATCTTTGGCTTTGCTTGATTGTCTGTCTAGGCCTGTGATTGTTGTTTGTATGAGTTGTAATATTTTGTCTGATTGAGAATAGTAAGCGTTTTGCGTTTGGGATAAGGCGATGAGTGCTTGTTGATTTTCATCTGACAATGCGTTGAATGATTGGCCTAATGTTTCGGGATAGAGGGTATTTGTGTCGATTGCTGTAACGGCTTGTTTTGCTTGAAGTGCTTGGAGTTGTACCTTGATGCGCAAAACATTGGTGTTCAGGTCTAATATTTTGAGGATATCTTCAAGAGGCTTAATCACTTTGCTTTGCTTATCTTCTAATGTTTCTTGATCTTTTTTATTGTCTTTGTTTTGTTTACCGCCCTTACTTTGTTTGCCGCCTTTGCTTTGTTTACCACCCTTACTTTGCTTGCCGCCTTTGCTTGCTTTACCACCCTTACTTTGCTTGCCGCCTTTGCTTGCTTTACCACCCTTACTTTCTTTACCGTCTTTGCTTGCTTTACCACCCTTACTTTCTTTACCGTCTTTGCTTTCTTTGCCACCCTTGCTTTGTTTACCGTCTTTGCTTTCTTTGCCACCCTTACTTTCTTTGCCGTCTTTGCTTGCTTTGCCACCCTTACTTTGCTTGCCGCCTTTGCTTTCTTTACTGTCTTTGCTTTCTTTACCTTGTTTGCCAGCCTTACCTTGTTTTCCGGTTTTTCCTTCTTTACCAGATTTGCCTTGCTCTTTATCTTTTTTGGCTTTGGCAGCGGCGGCGTTAGAATTTTCTTTTGCTTCAGCTAAGCTTGCTTCAACTGATTTGATCAGTTGATTGATGGTATTATCGTTAATATTATTTTTTTCAACTTTGGCTTTGATTGCTGCGAGTTGTCTTTCTTGGTTTGCAATTTTTTGGGTAATTTGTTTTTGTTTTTTTTCTATGTCCGTTAGGTTTTTATTATCATTAAGTCTTTCTTGATCATTTTTGATTTGCTTTACATTGGTTCTGACTTTCCCGAGGTCGGCTGCAATTTTTGCAAGAATATTTGATTTATCAACGATGTTGATTGTAATAGGTTTTGATTTAATTAGGGGATGTGTTTGGCCGTTGAGATCGAAACTATCTTGGGTGATTGCGTATATTTTTATGCTGTCGCCTTGTTTTAATTTGAGTGGGGCGAGATCTACATTTGCTTTAATTTTGAGGTTAATGTTGTGGCCTTGGATTTGGTGTATTTGATATGTTTTTGTTTGTGTGGTTAATTTTTTATCTTTAAAGCTATGTTTGGTCACATCTACCGAGAGGATCATTTTGTTGATGGCGATATCATCTTGGCCCACGCCTTGGATTTCAAAATGAGCGACGGGTGTGAGTTCTTGATTTCTTTTAGGTCGTGTCACTTTGACTGTGGGTAGTTTGTCTTGAATTACTTGGACGCGATAGATTCGTTTTGATAGGTTGGGGAAGCCTAGCATGTCTACTAGGGCGATTGGTGATTGGACGGATTGATTTGCGATCATTGACAAGGTGAGCGTGTTGTTGCTGTATGCCATATTGATTTGATTTGGATTGTTTTGGCTTTGTATGGTGGGTAATAATTGGTGGAGTTTATGGAGTTGGTGTTTGATGTTTTTATTGATGACCCATTTGATGGTGACGATGGATCCTTGGAGGGGTTTAATGGTTGTAAATGAACCAGATTGTATATTTAAAGAGAGTGTTTCTGGTTTTTCTTGTGCTGCGTATTTTGGGCGCTCAATGGTTGCTGTGCAGGTGATTACGGCGGGTCTGTTTGCTAGGGTGATAAGATGTTCTTTTGTTTTGCCATCGTCTGATTCAAAATAATAGGAGATGTAGCCTGATTCTTCTCTGTTGTTATTTTGTGCGGCGGAGAAGATATCGTAGAAGCTAATTTGTGTTTCGAATTCGTTTTGTGTTTCATTTGGGGTTTGGCTTAGGTTGATTGATTCTATTTTATTGGTAAGTTGTTTTTTGTTTTTATCGAGGACTTTGTAATGCATGGCGACACGCATTTTTTTATCGTAGCCTTTGGTTATTTTGGCTCGGAAGGTAATTCTTTGAT
Source organism: uncultured Phycisphaeraceae bacterium (assembly GCA_964609545.1). Lineage (GTDB taxonomy): Bacteria > Planctomycetota > Phycisphaerae > Phycisphaerales > Phycisphaeraceae > CAZSSX01. Next base: position 11,277 of record CAZSSX010000022.1, read on the forward strand.
CTACGGTTGTTATTTTTATTTTTGTTATATCATCGATAACGACACGGTTTGGCCATTGTGTGGCGCCGAAGGGCATGGACCATCTTTTTAGGGAGATTATTGCATTTGCGGGAGATGCGGCATAGACGGCTGCGGTGAGGAGAAGGAGTGCGATGATGCCGTAGGTGAGGCAACGGTAGGTATGTTTTAGATCGTAGATATCTTTAAAATTGATTTTTTGTAATTTTACTTCTGCGGATTTGACGGTGTCATCGATGAGTAGTTGGGTGACTGGTGAGTTAGTATATTGTGTTTCTGAAAAGTCTACGCTGGTAGCGAGTACGCCTTGGAGTGAGGGGAATATTTTTTCTGCTTTTAGCGCGAGCGTGCTTAATCGTGGTTTGAATGAGAAAGCATTTTTGAGTCTGGTGAAAATCCAGAATCCACTGGTTCCGATGATTGCTAGGTTGATGATTGCTCTAAATACAGAGGGAAATCTTAGCCAAAAATCTAGGAAAGCAAAAACGATTGCGATAAGGAGGAGTGTTGAGCTCCATTGTGTGATTCTTTGTAGCACAAGGAGAATGCGGCTGGTGCTTCTAATTTTTTCGAGTTGTGTTTTGATATGTTGCATTATATTGTGCCTCTTGTTTTGGTTAGATGAGTTTGATTTTTTTTCTGCCTAGCCATTCAGCTGTGATGAGTAGTACGACAAGAAACATGAGTAATGGTGATTGTCTGATGGAAGCTGATTTGTCGATATTTATTTTTCTTGGTGGCGGGAGTGCATCGAACATTTTTTCAATCTCGCTAATTTTATAAACTTTTCCGCCTGAGATTGATGCAATGTTATTCATATTTTCTTTATCGACGGGGGCGAAGGTTTCGTCGCTTGGGTCGATTACTCTTGTTGAGACTTGTACGTTGTCTACGTCGAGGACGCCATCGAGGATACGGATTTGAAATTTTCCTGAATTTTCGGGTACCCATTTTCCTTCAAAATTGGCTACTTGAATGGTTGTTTCTTCGGTGCTATTTTCTTGTTTGGCGAGTAACTCTAGGATGTAGTCGGGCTGATCGTTTTCTGATTCTTCGTTGAAGATGCCTACTTTAATTTTAGCTAGATTTTGAGAGACAATAGTGGGGTCGTCGATTGTGAGGGCGATGATGCCGACGTTATCGACTTTCATTTTTTGTGGAACGCTGAGCATCATACTGTCGTTTTGTTTTTGTAGGCGGTATCTGGCGAGCATACGTATGAGTTGTACCCAGTATTGTTGGTGGTAGTGTTCGCCTAGGCCGTATCTCCATCTCCAAAATTCATCTGAAGCGATGTAGAGTGATTTGCCTGAGCCGTAGGGCATTAGAATGATTGCTGGTGATTTTTTATCTGAGTTGGCATCGGTGACATTAGCCAAAACGTTTTTCATTGCAAGGGGTTTAAGTTGCCCTAGGTCTTGTACCCACCAGAGTGGTGGTAGGTTGTCTGGCCAGAATTTATCTTTTGCGCTTCCATTACTTGCGCCTTCTTTTTTTAGCCTAAGTACGTTAAGTTCAGCGGCGTATGGGGATGGTGTTAGGACCAAGGAGTCGTTGTAATCTAAGGGTTTTACAGCTTCTGGGTTGATCATTGGCATGAGGTCAACGAGGGGTTGTTGTGCATATGTGTAAGGCATGGATTCATTGCCTCCGATGAATAAGATGCCTGCGCCTCGCTTGCCTACGTGTTCTTTGAGAAGTTGTTTTTGTTGTTCTGACCAATAATTTTCATGTACATCACCTACGATGATAACATCGAATTCTTTAAATTCGTCAGCGGTTTGGGGTAGGCGTTTGATTGGGGTGTCGCCTTCTTGGGTGTATTGTCTGCCTGAGCTAATTAGAAGCATACTGCTGTTGATGCTTGTTTCTCTGATGAGCATGGATTTAAGATATCGGTATTCCCATCGTGGGTATGCATCTACATAGAGTACTCTGATTTTTTTGTCTATGAATTCGATTTTGGCTTGTTTGATATTATCTTTGAGGGTGACTAATGCATCTCCGGCTTGGGTTGGTCCGGCGTCATAGGAGACGATGACTTGCCAGTTTTGTATGCCTTTTTCTTGACTTTGGGCGGTGAGTGTTATTTTTTCATTGATGTTATCGAGGCCTACTTTTTTATCGATGACGAGGCCTGTCTCTTTATTGATGATTGCTACGGTTATTTTATCAAGATCGATTTGTTGATTTTTTGGGTATTGCTCGAGTTTAACGGTGATGGGTACGATATCATTAACGTATGATCTTTCGGGTATATTTGCTTCTGTGATACTTAAGAAAGATTGTGAGGCATCGCCTCCTACGAGGAAGGTGTGTATGGGGGTGTTGATTTTATTAAGAATGGTGTGGTCAATTTTTTCGAGTGGAGATTGTCCATCGCTGAGTAGCCCGATGGCGGCGACATATTTCCCGCCCATGCTGTTGACTGATTTGAGTAATGCGGTTTTTATTTTTGTTGTTTTTCCTTTTGCGTCGCCGATGTCGTTTGGTTTGATTTCAAAAATTTCTTTGTTACCTTGTGTGCTTCCGCCGAATCCTCGCCAGACTATTTTTCTGTTTTTCCCTAATTTATCTTTTATTTTTTTAGAGTTTAGAGCGATTTTGTCTAATGATTTTTTAAGTAGTTGGTCTCTGGTGATGACTTGGTTTTGGTTAAATGATTTGGCGATGGCATCTGGGGTGAGCATTGATTTGGTTCGATCGACGAGCATGATGACGACGTCTTTTTCTTCTTCTTGGTCTTGTAGCCTAATGATTGGTGTGCAGATGAGTGCTATGGCTAGAAGGATTAAGGCGGTTCTAACAAAGGATAATGAGATCCTGATTTTTCTGTTGCCTAGTAAGCGATGGTAACTCCAGGTCGCTAGGGCGATGGTCATTAAGGCGATGAGTAGCCAGGCCCAGCCTGGGAGTTGGTAGACAAACCCTAGTGATGTGTTTGGGTCTGACCATTTGACATCTTGGTTGTTTAATCCTAGAAGCCAGTCCATTGCTGATGATAGTGTGAGATTGGAAATCATTATGCGCCGCTCCCACGGATAATTTTAACTGTTTGAGAAATTAAGCTAGGTTGCCCGGATAATGCGTGGCTAAATATTCTAGCTAAAACTAATTCGATGATAAGGAAGATCAGCACGAGCCAGAGTAGCCATTGGCTTAGGTGTGTGTTGCCTTGGTTTGATTCAAGAAATTTGCCGGGTTTGTGTTTATTGATCCATTGCCAAGAATCTTGGCCCCATGTGTTGTTGAACCATGTTTCGAGTGCTGTTTTTTCGATATTGTTGGTGTCTCCGCCTAGCGTGTCGGGGTTGACGATGAGTTTGAGTTTTTGTTTTTCATCGCTGGCGGCGTAGACGCCTGGGAAATCTGGTGTGGCAATTTGGTTGACAAATTTAATCACGTGCGGGGTTTCTTCATTGGTTTGGAATTGCGTGATTTGATTCCATCTGTTTCCGATTTTTGTTTTATAGCCACTGACGAGCGTGGCATCTTTTGTGTTTACGCCTGTGCCTGTTGCGATTTGTTGATTACCTAATGACCCTAGTGTTGTGATTAGTGTTTCGTGATATAGGGCGGTGTATAGGTTTTTAACCATTAGATTTGTCCATTGATCTTGGATAGCAATGGTTGAGAAAAAGATGACGCCTTGCCCTATTTTTCGCTTGACTAAGATTGGGTTATTGGTTTTATCAACGAGCCAAGTGATGGTTTGTTCATCTGTTTTGATAGGCATTTTGCGGTAAAATTTGATAGGGGAGAGTAGTTCGTCCCATTCGTTTGCTATTCTTCTGAGGCTGTTTGGGATTTGTGTGATTTCGAGTACCCATGGTTTTTGATTTTTTTTGATTTCTTGTGACTCTAAAGCGATGGTCCATTTCAAATCAAAGGCTTTTTTAAATTTTGTTGCCCAGGTGTTGTCTAGTGTATTTTCCGAGGGGTGAAGCCAGAGCATTTTTCCTGATTTTACGGTTTGGTTAAGTATTGCCCATGCTGCGGGTGAGATTTCATCTGTTTTCACGAGGATGATTGCGTCGATATTATTGAAGGTTTGTTTTTTGATATCTTTGATATCTATTTCGTGGAGATTCATTGCGGTGGGGTTGCCGTACCCTGTTGTTTTAGGGAGGAGCATGATTTTGAGCCAATCTCTTTGGAGTAGTTTTCCGTTTTCAGAGAGTATGGCATAATCATCTACGATTGCGACATTGACGGCTGATTTAAGTTCTACGGATGTGTATCTTGTGTTATCGATTTGAATCAAGTCTTTTTGATCTTCGTTTGTGATGACGCTTTTGATGGTGATGACTGATGTGTTATCTTTTTGGTCTGTAGCTTTGAGACTTTCTGTTGGGATGACGAGTGTGAATTTAATTTTTTGCTCCATCTGCCCTTCTGACCATTTATATTTATTTTGTTTGCTGTCAATTGGTTTTGACTGGTCCTGGTTGTAGGCAGACAGTTTCACGAGGCTTATTTGTTCTTTGAGTTTTTTACTAAATCTTTTGATATTAACCACGACGGGGATTTCTATTTTTTCTGTATTCGGAAGATAGATTTGCATACGCCAATCGGGTGTTATGTTTGTGATTTGATAATTTTCGTTAGATTCTGCTGGAGCTGAAAAAATTAGTTTTGCTTTTTTGGAAAGATCACTTACTTTGCTGCGTTGTTGATTGTTTAAAGAAATTGTGTTTTTGTTTAAGCCTGAAAGTATGGTGATGTATTGGCTTTGTTTTTTTGCGTTTTTAATATCGATTGATTCTGAAATTTGTACGATGGCTTGGTCGAGTTGAGATTTACTATTTCTGACTTTTTTATCGATGATTCGTTTTTTGATTTTATCGTGATCGAGGGTGCCTTGGATATCTATGTTGATGATAGGGTTGGCGGACCATGTGAGTGAGACTTTATCGTTTGGGTTGAGTGTTTTTAAGATTTTAAGTGCTTGCGCTTTTGAATATTCAAATCTATTTTTATGGTCGATTTGGTCATCAATTTGAGAGACCAAGGCGTCATCAATGACGATATGAACTAAGCGTTTGTGCTGACCGATGAAACTGCATCCGGCGGGCATGAACATTCCAGCTAGGGCTAATCCGAGACAAAGGAGGATAAGGCATCTAATTAGTAAAAGGAGGAGTTGTTCGATTTGCAGCCTGGATCTTTGTTTTTGATAAGCTTCAACGACAAATCGCATGGCGCCCCAGTAAACTGGTTTGCGATGCATTTTATTCATGTAATGAATGATGATGGGGATTGAGATTGCGGATAGGCCCGCGGCGGCAAATCCCCAGCTTGTAAATACGGATTCTAAAAAAGCGATTGTTACTAAATTCACCGGGCTGCCCCTCTTTGATTGACCACGCGTGATCTTTTATTTAGGAATTTCATTAGAGAGGATCCAATTGATTTGGAGGATTGTACGAGGGAGTAGTCGAATCTAAATTTTCGAGCAATTTTTTCGATATCGTCTAATTGTTTATCCATGACTTCTTTGTAGGCTTTTTTGAGCATTGCAGGGTCTAGGCCGATTTTACCCTCGGATTCTAAGCCTATGAATTCACTGGAAGATCTGAATGGGAAGTTTAACTCATCATCATCCATGACTTGAAATAAGATGACATCGTGTCTGCGATGAAAGAGCCTCGCTAAGCCGTTTTCGATCAATGCGGGGTCGTCAAAAAAGTCGCTGATGATCACAATGAGGCTTCTATTTTTTTGTTTAGCCACGATTTGATCGAAGATTCTAGCGAGGTCTGTTTTTCTGCCTGCGTGCGGATCAAATTCGGCTGTGCCTACTTTTCCTACGCCTAGGATTTTTTCATTATTTAAAACTTCTACCAACGATCGCCAATGATTATGCTGACTAGACATTCGGGTGGCTGCGCGGACGTGGTCGTCAAAAAGGGTTAAGCCTACGCGGTCTTGCTGTTGCAGGCCTAAGTAGGCCAATGCTACGGCGAGGGATGATGCGTGATCAAATTTCCGCCACGGGTAATATTTATTTTCTTCTGTGGAAGCGGGTTTATTTTGATTTCCGTAGGCCATGGACCCTGAAGTATCGACCATGATCATGAGGTCAAGGTTTGTTTCTTTTTGGTATTGCTTGATATAAAGTTTATCAGAGCGTCCAAAAACCTTCCAGTCGATATGCCTGGTATCATCGCCGGTGACGTATTGGCGATGTTGTGCAAATTCGACTGAGGCGCCTTGAAACGGGCTTTTATGTTGACCGAGCATCATGCCTTCGATAATCATCCTAGAGCGTAGCTCAAGGGAGTTTACGGTGGCTAAGGTTTGCGGGTCAAGAAATTTTAATGTTTCTATGTGTTCCATGGATTAACGCAGCACCCTGTCCATTTGTTGTTGAGTTTTAGAATCTGTTGAATCTGGTTTCACTTCTTCGATAAGTTTATCGATAATATCTTCCACGGTTACGCCGTCGGCTTCTGCGTTGAAGTTTGCGACGATACGGTGTCTCATAACAGGATGAATAAGTGCTGCGATATCTTGTGTTTCTACGTGTGTTCTGCCATCGAGTACAGCTCTTGCTTTTCCTGCGAGAACGAGGTTTTGACAGGCACGCGGTCCGGCGCCCCAGCCGATGTATTCTTTGACGAAATCGGGTCTAATATCTTTTTCATCACGTTCGGGTTTTCTTGTTGCTCGGACGAGGTTAAGGACGTAACGGATCACGTGATCGGGGACGGGGACATCTCTGATGAGTTTTTGTATTTCGATAACTTTCTGGCCATCGAGTACTTGTTCTACTTTAGCTTTGAAGGATGCTGTTGTTCTGCGGATGACTTCGAGTTCTTCATCGTGTGTGGGGTAGCCTACTTTGATCATGAACATAAAACGGTCAAGCTGCGCTTCGGGTAGTGGGTAGGTTCCTTCTTGCTCGATGGGGTTTTGTGTGGCTAATACAAAGAAGGGTGAGGGGAGGGGAAGCATTTTGCCGTTGGCGGTGACGTGCCGCTCTTGCATGGCTTCTAGGAGTGCTGCTTGTGTTTTTGGTGGTGTCCGGTTGATTTCGTCTGCGAGGACGATGTTTGCGAAGATGGGGCCTTGCACGAATCGTAGTTCGCGGTGGCCTGTGGTTTTATTTTCTTCGATGACTTCTGTGCCTGTGATGTCTGATGGCATGAGGTCGGGTGTAAACTGGATTCGATTAAAAGAGAGATCGATTGCTTGCGAGATGGTTGAGATGAGCAATGTTTTTGCTAGTCCTGGTACGCCTACGAGTAGTGCGTGTCCGTTACAAAAGAGGCTCATGAAGACTTGGTCGAGTATTTCTCTTTGGCCTACGATGACTTTTCCGACTTCTTCATGAAGCTGCGTATATGCTTTTTGCACCTCGTTGATGAGCTGATCTGACGTTTGGTT
>CAZSSX010000023.1:0-17608 GCA_964609545.1 uncultured Phycisphaeraceae bacterium
CATTCGATTTGAACGAAACGCCGTCTGAAATGGGTGGTTTTTAGAAGGACTCAATCTTTATCGGTTTTGCCATCTTCACCGACTGACCATAGTGAGGGTCCCCTTGCTAGGACATATCCCCTGCTATTCAAGGCGGATCGGTTAATTGACCTAGGCCGCTAGGTTGGGGTTCACAATGCCATGATACGTTTCTCATCGGGCGTGTGTCCATCAAACGCCGCATGTGGTCGCTCATGATTATAATATAAACTAGCGTCCAATACCTTCTCACGCTTGCCCGCTAGTCTCAAACATATTCAAATAAACATACTCATACTTCAAGCTCCGCCAAAGTCGTTCGATAAAAACATTATCAATCCAGCGTCGTCTGCCGTCCATCGAATTTTTTATTTTTGTATCGAGCAATACTTTTGTAAATTCACGACTCGTCAATTGGCTGCCTTGATCGGTGTTAAAAATTTCGGGCGTGTCATATTTTCGCATCGCATCTTTTGCTACTCTCTCATACTCAACAGTCGCTAAAAATAAAACCAGATTGAATGGTTCCTATCTCACGCGATGCCTAGTGACGGATAGCCATTGCTTGCACTGCCAGCCCTCTGATCATTATAAAACCAAAGCTACTTCGTTTCACATTCTTGCACTTCTACAATGCTTTCAAACCGGTGATTATTTGTAATCTTCCCAAAAAATTAAAAACAAAAAATAGACCTCCCACACCAACCCCCTGAATAAAAAACCGCTCAAGCCAGACGTAAATTCCGCCCCAACCAAATCGCAGAGCGCAAAAAACACCCACCCCCAACCACCACACACCCCGCCCACAAAAATTAAATTTTCAAAAAATCATATCCCCGTCGTAAGCAAAATAATCCCCCACCAAAACAATCAAAACCCAACAGCAAAAAAACAAACACATCACCCAATTCCCCCTCCCCAAAAAAAAATACAACCGCCAAACCGAATCCATCCAACGCACCCATCCCCGCCGCAAAAACAGCTCAAGCCCCACAGCTATAAAAACAAAAACTACCTCGCAGAGCTTCACAAAACCACAGAACAATCACACCAAACCCATCCCCAAAATCTCATCAACACCCCGCCCTTTCTCACCCCTTTTCCCAAACAGAATCTCCAAACTCAAACTCAATCTCTCAACCACCCCCTTCACCCCCAAAAAAATCGCTCAAGCCAAGCGGTTGTAAAACCCAAAATGCCCATCGCAGAGCTTCGAAAAAACTTAAAATCCATCACACCAAGCCCGCCCGGCGCGCCCCAAACAGCGATTCCACCACATCGCACACCCAAAATTTCCACTATAATAGAAAAAACAGCGTTTTTTCATTTCACCCCTATTTCGCCTCATAAAGGCCCCGCTTTTTAGAAATAACACACCCCTTCACCCGTATTCACCCCTCTTTCAAGGCCTTTCAAAACGCCCTAATCGGGAAAAATTAGAAAAATCCAATATAGTGGAAACTCAAAATATCTCTCAACCTCCCGATTTACGCCAGCACCATCGCCCCAAATAACCCTTCAATAAGCTCAAAACACATCTCTCCTTACCTCCCCCAGTGCCTTATTTCATGCCGTAATCATAGCCTCCCAATCTCCCTACATCAACTAGAAAACCTGCTACAATGCCCCCATGCCCCACTCCCCCACCCCCCAAGACACCCCCCCCGCCAATGCCTCCAACCCTTGCGCTGCCCCATCAGATCCTCTTGATATCAGCTGTGAGACTAAAAAAAATCGCGTTCATTTTTTTGATTTCACCCCCGATACGCTAAAAGATTTCATTACCCAGCTAGGCTTAAAACCTTTCCGCGCCAAGCAAATCATGCAATGGGTTTATGAAAAAAACGTGATTGATCCGCTTAAAATGAGTAATTTATCTCAAGCAGATCAGCAAACCTTAATCGCCCATATGGATTTTCTGATAGGCCATACCATCGCCCATCAGCGTGCTTCCGATGGTGTTCAAAAATTACTTATCGACTGGGCAGCCCACAAAGCGCCCCTGCCCGGCGCATCAGACCTGACTGTCTTGCAAAGCTCCTCGGAAAATCAAACCGAGTGCGTCCTCATCCCAACTGAAAAAAGAAACACCGCTTGCATCTCAAGCCAAGTTGGCTGCGCGGTGGGTTGCACCTTTTGCGCATCGGGGATCGGAGGTTTGGATGGCAATCTCACCGCTGGCCAAATTATCCAGCAGGTGTGGCAATTAAACCACCTGCCCGAAGTGGAGCGCATTTCTAATATTGTTTTCATGGGCATGGGCGAGCCGTTGAGTAATTTTACGCAAGTCGTCCACGCCATCAAAACGCTTAACGCCCCTTGGGGCATGGGGATTTCCGCGCGAAAAATAACGATTTCTACGGTGGGTTTACCCGCTCAGATTCGCCGCTTGGCAGAAATTGAATTGCAGGTCACATTGGCTATTAGTTTGCACGCGCCCGATGATCAATTGCGGCGCGAGCTTATCCCTTGGGCAGAGTATGTCACGATTGAGCAGCTCTTTGATGCGGCGGCTTATTATTTTGAAAAAACAGGCAGAGAAATTACCCTAGAATATATTTTGCTCGGGCAAACCAATGACCAAACCCAACACGCCCAAGCATTGGGGCGCTTGGCTAAATCGATTCGCGCGAATATTAATTTGATTCGTTATAATCGCGTGGAGGGCTTGCCTTATCGCAGACCTAAGACCGAGGATGTTTTATCATTTCAAAAAGTTTTACAAAGCGCCGGGATTACAACACACATCCGAGCCAGCCGCGGACGGGATATCGCAGCGGCATGTGGACAGCTTCGCCATGAACATAGCAGTTGATGCTCTGCGAAAATAAATTAGTCCAGCCAATGTACGTCCGCAATTTTATATGTTTTTTAATATGTAAATTCAAAGGTGATTTCAACGGTGGTTTCAACCCTCAAGTGCAACACTTGTTACTCGTAACAAATAGTATCTGGAGGTAGCCTGAGGCTTCTTCTCACCACTTCAGACCGGAGCCCTCCATATACAATATAACCATCTTAGCTACTTTGCCTGCTGATGTTAAACCACTTTGGCGATGGGCGGCGGATGCGTATCCGATTTTGGGATTAAGCGATAGGCGGAGGAGGGTTTTAGAGCTACTGAGATAGTGTTTTTTAATCTGCTTGACAGCTTTGGATTTGCATGGCGATGCCCATGCCTCCGCCTACGCAGAGTGATGCGAGTGTGTTTTTACTATTTTTATTTGCGCATTGGTGGGCGAGGTGGACTGCTAATCTTGCGCCACTTGCGCCGATGGGATGTCCTAATGCGATGGCGCCGCCGTGGATGTTGAGTTGGTGATCCTTAATGTTTAGCTGTGTTTGGCAGGCGATGGCTTGGGCGGCGAAGGCTTCGTTTAATTCGATATGATCGTACTGATCTATTTTTGTGTTTGTTTTTTCTAGCAGGTCGTTAATGGCATGGATTGGACCTAGGCCCATGAGCGTGGGGTCGCAGCCGAGGAGTGTGGATTGTCCGATTTTGGCCAGTGGTTTCCAGTTGTTTTGGTCGAGGGCGTCTTGGTTGCATACGATGAGCATGGCGGCGCCATCGTTGATACCCGATGCGTTGCCTGGAGTGATTGAGCCATCTTTATCGAAGGCGGGTTTTAATTTTTGCAGGTTTTGGATGGTGATGCCTAGCCTGGGGTGCTGGTCTGTTGGGCATTGTTCTAGGGGCGCGATTTCATTTTCAAATTTATTTTTTTGTATTGCATCGATTGCTTTGATGTGGCTGTTGAGTGCGTATTGGTCTTGTTTTTCCCTAGAAATATCGAATTTATCTGCGATATTTTGTGCGGTGATGCCCATGTGTATTTTTTGCGAGGGGTCTGTGAGTCCATCTTTGAGGAGGGAATCTACGAGGACTGCGTCGCCGAGTTTTAGGCCTGTGCGTATGCGGCTGTTGAGATATGGGGCGTTTGACATTGATTCTGTTCCGCCACAAAGAATGACGTTTGCATCTCCGGCGTTGATCGTTTGGCAGGCGATGCGTATGGCTTGTAGGCCTGATGCGCACATGGCGTTGATGGTGTATGCGGGTACTTTTTGGTTGATGTTTAATTTGAGAGCAATTTGTCTGGCGATGTTCATGCCTAGGCCTGCGGAGAGTACGTTTCCGACGATGACGGTTTGTATTTTGTCGATCATGTTAGGTTGATCGGCGAGTGTTTGTTTTGCGGCGGTGACGGCTAAGTCGGTGGCGGAGATGCGTGATAACGCGCCTAGGAATTTCCCTTGGCAAGTGCGTTTTGCTGCTATAATATAGATGTTTTGCATGATTTTGATTCTTTTTAATCGAGGTCATTTGAGCCTGCATCGAGGAATGACGCGAGGTCTTCTTCATTGATTGCAGGCTCTCCGGGGGCGACATTGTCTAGCTGTCCGGCGATCATTGATTGCTCGAGTTGATCAACGAGTTGATAGAGGTGGTCGAAGCAATCTACGATAAAGAGGAGTGATTGATAACGGTCTATTTCAAAGGATTGATTGACAACCCATTGGAGTTGGATGGGGTATTTTTGCACTTCTTTATGTGTTAGGCAATATTCAAGTTCACCGGCGGAGCTGAGGAGACCGCTGCCGTAGGCTTTGACGGTGTCGCCTTGCCGCATGAGTCCGAATTCGATGGTGAACCAAAAGAATCTGGCCATGGCTTTCATGCGACTTTCCATGACTTTGATTTTTCTTTTTGGGTCTTTGATGGTATTTGCATCGAGCGCGGCATTTCTGGCTAGCTCTCCGAAGCGTACTAAGACATCTGAAAAGACAGGGTCTGTATGCATGGGTACGTGGCCTGCGATGTCGTGAAAGATGTCTGGTTCTGGGAGATAGTCGAGTTGTTTGCCATCTCTGATTGTGATTGTGGTGGGGAAATTTCTGGTGCGTAATGCGTTGAAGAAGAGATAGGAGGGTACATATCCGGAGACGGCTTTTGCTTTGAAACCGCTTAGGGGTTTTAGAAATTCATTTATTTCTTGAAGCTTTGGGATTGCTTGGTATCCTAGTCCTAGTTTTTGTACGCCTTGAAGAAATTTTTGGCATGCAAATTTTTCCCATTTGGGTTGTATTTTTTTGTATAGCTTTACCCATGTTTCTTGATTTTGTTTGGAATAGAGATGGTAGGGTTGCTGGATAAAAAGTTGTTGATTGTTTTGTGCTTGTTCGATGAATGGGGCTTGGCCTGTGGTTAGGCCTATTGTTTGTGTATTTTGCATGTGGGTCTATCTTTCGGTTTATTTTTCGGGATTTATGATTCTTGGTATTTGAAAAGTATCGCGCGTGGTGGCGTAATCGCTGCCACCCATCCGCCCGATGTTGTCTAATTTTTCGGGTATGACGTTTTGATTTTGGTCTAGGATTTGATCGTTGATATGCATCATGAGTATTTCGCCGATGACTAGATTTGCGGCGAGTGGGCCTTGCCCGATGTTTACGATTTGAATGAGTTTGCATTCTAGGTGGACGGCTGCTTCTTTGATGCGGTATGGTTTTATGGTTGTTGATTCTAATGGTGTTAGTCCTATGGCTTTGATTTCGCTGACGCTGGCATCATAGTCTGCGGCAGACTGATTCATGGCTTGTGCGGTTTGCTGGGAGACGGTGTTGATGACAAATTCGCCGTTTTCTTGGATGTTTAGGATGGTGTCTTTTTTTGAGCCATCGCGTCTGTTTACTGGTGAGAAGACTACGGATGGCGGGTTTGCTGCGACGCCGTTGAAGAAGCTGAAGGGTGCTAGATTATGAACGCCTGCGTTTGAGATGGTTGAAACCCATGCGATGGGTCTTGGTGTGATGACGCTTACCATTTTGAGGTAGATGTCTCTGGGGGAAAGGTTTTGGGGATCAAATTGGGTGGATGCCATAGTGATACTTTCTGGTATTTTATAGCCAGGTGAGTGGATATGTGGGGTCGTCCATTTGCATGGCTTGTTTTGTGATTTGCAATTTGTTGTCGGTGTCAAACATGATGGCTAGTTCATTTGTGCGATCTTGATCCATTGATTTTTGTATGGTTCCGGGGTGGGGTCCGTGGGGGATGCCGCCTGGGTGTAGTGTTAATGATCCGCTGGATACGCCTTTTCTGCTGCCGAACTGTCCTCTGGTGTAGAATAAAACTTCATCGGCTTCGACGTTGCTATGTGCGTATGGCACTTTGATTGCTTGTGGGTGGTGGTCGAGGTATCTGGGTACGAAGGCGCAGATAACAAATCCGACGCATTGGAAGACTTGCTGTGCTGGCGGTGGGAGATGGACGGTTCCGGTGAGGGGTTCGAAATCATTTGCGTTGAATATATAGGGGTAGAGGTATCCATCCCAGCCTACGACATCGAAGGGATGGTTGGCCATATTCATTTTTGTCAGTCTATTTTTTTCTTTGACCAGTACGGGTGTTTCGGTGAATTGGTCTATTGTTTGTAGCTCTGACGGGCCGTGAAAATCTCTTTCGTAGTAGGGAGCGCCGAGCATGATTTGGCCATCTGTGTTTTTATATCTTTCTGGAATTTCTACGATGCTGTTACATTCGAGTATGAGGTATTGATCTTTTTGTGGGTCATCGGGGATGATGAGATAATTTGTTGTTCTGGGCATGATGACAAAGTCGCCGTCTTTGTATTTTAGATTGCCGTAGTGTGTTTTGATGATTCCCGAGCCGTGGTGTATGAAGATGACTTCATCTGCTGCTGCGTTTCTAAATATTGTTTCTTGTTTTGTTAGAGGATTGCATCGGTATGCGATGAGGTCTTGATTATACATCAGCGGGACGCGTCCGGTGATGGGGTCGCCTTGTTTTTTCATTTCTGCGGAGAGGAAATGATGATGCCTTAGTGGCTGTTTGTCGCAGGGTTCTATGTTTATTTCTTTGACGAGTTCTACTGATTTGGTGAGTGTGGGTGGTCTGAGATGGTAGAGGACTGAATAAGCGCGGTCGAAGCCTTGGGTGGTTACGACGTGTTCGTAATAGATGCCTTCGTTAAGGTAGCTGTTGTTTTTATTTGGAAATATGATGTGTCTTTTTGGTGGAATGATTCCCATTTTTTTGTAATAAGGCATGAGGTTCTCTTTCTTTTATTTTGTGGCTATGATTTTATTGCGTAAGGTGCCGATATGCTGGATTTCTAGTTCGACGATATCGCCTGGTTTTAGCCAGCCGCCTGTATTTTCGGGTCCGAGTTCTAGGATGCATCCGCCGGCTACGGTTCCGCTGCCTAGGAGGTCTCCTGGCATGAGTGTTGCGTCTTTTGAAGCGTGTGCGATAATTTGTGGCCAATTAAAATGCATGGTGTTTGCGTTATTTTGTGTGACTGTTTTGCCGTTGATGCGCGCGGTCATTTGGAGATCGATTTGTTGATTTTGTTGGATGTGTTTTTTTAATTTTTCAAGGGGGATATAGTGTGGCCCTACTGCGGTTGCGAAGTCTTTGCCTTTGCTTGGCCCTAGGCCTACGGTCATTTCTTTTTTTTGTAAATCTCTTGCGCTGAAGTCGTTGATGATTGTGAATCCGGCGACGTATTGCCATGCCTCTTGTGGTTTGATGTTGATGCCTTGCTTTGCGATGATTAGGCCTAGCTCTAGTTCAAAATCTAGTTGGTTGGCATTTTGGGGGATGGCGATTTCTTCTTGGTGGTGCTTAATTGATCTATGGTTTGAGAAATAAAATACGGGCATGTCATACCACGCTTGAGCGACTTCTAGGCCTCGTTTTGCACGGCATGTTTTGACGTGCCCAAGGAAGGCGTAGAAGTCGCGGAAGCTACCGATTTGCATGGGTGCATGATCGGCGGTATTAGATTTGAGAGTAAAATTGGTTTGCATTTTTTATAGAGCTTAATGACTAATTTAGAGCAATCCTCGTTTTGCTTGTTCGCGTTCGATGGCTTCGAATAGGGCTTGGAAGTTTCCTTCACCAAAGCCATCGGAGTTTCCACTTCTTTGTATGATTTCGTGGAAGAGGGTGGGGCGCTCGAAAACGGGCTGTGTGAATAATTGTAATAGATATCCATCTGAGCGGTCTTGGTCTGCGAGGATGCCTAGGTCTTTGATGCTTTGAAGTGATTCTTTGAGGAGGGGTACGCGTTTTGGTACTTGCTCATAATAGGTATCGGGCACGGATAGGAATTCCACGCCTCGGTCTCGCATGGTTTGGATGGTGCGTACGATGTTGTCCGTGAGTAGCGCGATGTGTTGTACGCCTGGCCCGCCGAAGTCATTTAGGAAAATTTGAATTTGCGAATTTTCAGATGACGGCTCATTGATCGGCATTTTGATATAGCCATCGGTATCGCCCATGACTTTTGACATGAGCGCGCTGTTTCCGGTTTTGATATCGAATTGTCCTCTTTGATCAAATCCGAAGACTCGGCGATAATAATCTACCCATTCATCCATACATTCTACGTTTGCTACGATGTGGTCGATCATCATGAAATGAATGTCGCCGTCTTCTATTCCGCCTGGGATGTTTTGATAATTCGGAGCGAAGGTTTGGTTATTTTCGCGTTTTACAAATGTGTGTATGACATCGCCGTAGGCTTTGATTGCGCTGGCGGTGAAGCCTTGCTGGGTGTGTAATTTTCTTGCACATGTTGCGCCTGAGTTGATTGCTGTTTGGAGCGCTTGGGCGGGGTCTTTGACGCGGAATGCGACGTCTTTGACACCCGATCCGTGTTTCTCTAGAAATTGCTTGATTTCTTGTGCGTGCTGGCTGTCGCCTTGGGGCTGGGCGAATATAAAATTGACTCTTCCTTGGCCGACGACGTATGCTTTTCTTCCGATGAGTCCGGTGGATTCGTCGCCGAAAGCACGCTTGTACATGCCGTAACAATTGACGTAGTGCTCTGTCCATTTTTCCACATCATCGACTAGAAATTCGATGTGATCGATATTTTTAATTCCTAGTGGATTTAGGTCTGGACGATTAGCATCCACCGCCGGTTCGCTTGTTTGATGTAACATTGTGTTTGTAACCAAGTCTTGCCAGTATATGTAAAGATGGAACGCGGGCAGGCACGTTGTATAAGCCCATCTAATTCATATAATAAAAAGCTCCAGTCAACAAAGCAAGCCAAGGAAGTAAAAAATGTCAGAATATTTTCCATCGTCTCTTTTAGAGGGTTCTCATTATTCAGTTGCTGCGATGAAAGAGCTGGCGGTCCGGCTAAAGGATTTGCGAGCTTGCCATGGTGCGATTGAGGGTTGGCGGATTGCTACGGCTGAGTTTTTGACAAGGGATCTTCCGTTTGCGATTCATCGGGAGGCGCATCGTTATTTTTTTTCTGATTATGATTCTGATCGATTGGGGCCTGGGCCTTTGAGTTGCCCTAGCGAATCTCAGATCGCATCGTCGAATATTATGCATTTGTGTAAGAGATTGGGGCTTACGAATTATGAGCAGCTGCGGGCTTATGGGTGGGATCATAAGGAGGCTTTTTTAGAGGTGATGCTGGATGAATTGGGGATTGTGTTTCAGACTAAGCCTAGGCGGATGGCCAAAGATATTACCAATGTGGAGGACGCTGGTTTTTTAGATGGCGGGGTTTTCAACATTACGGAAAGTTGCATTGATTTAGCATCTGAAAACCCTGCGATTATTTTTGGATTAGTTGATGGGAGCTTGGTTGAGATTTCTCATCGGGAGCTTAATGGGCGGGTTAATCGGATTGCTAATGCTTTGCTTAAGCTGGGGTTTTGCGCTGGTGATGCGATTGGGATTTACATGCCGATGACTGCTGATGCTGTTGCGATTTATTTGGCTATTATTCGGATTGGGTGCAGCGTTGTTTCTATTGCGGATTCTTTTGCGCCGCCTGAGATCCGGACGCGGCTTGAGATTAGTGGTGCCAAAGCGATTTTCACGCAGCAACATATTGCGGTTGGAGATAAGCGTATTGATCTATATAGCAAGGTGATTGCTGCGGATGGGCCTAGGGGAATTGTGATTCGGGTTAGCGATGATCTTGATGAAATGCTTCGGGATGGGGATTTGATTTTCGATGATTTTCTTGGGGATGATTCTGAGGTGAAGGCGCATGGTTGCGATGCGGGTGCGATGTGCAATTTATTATTTTCTTCGGGCACGACGGGTGTGCCTAAAGCGATTGCTTGGTCGCATACGACGCCGTTGAAGTGCGCGGTGGATGGTTATATTCACCATGATATTCATGACGGTGATGTTGTTGCTTGGCCTACGAATTTGGGCTGGATGATGGGGCCTTGGGTTATTTATGCATCTTTGATCAATGGTGCAACGCTTGCCATTTATGAAGGATCTCCTAGCGGGCTAGGATTTGCGAGTTTTGTTGAGCGGGCGAAGGTGACGATGCTTGGGCTTGTGCCTTCGCTTATTAAGCATTGGCGCAAGGCTGATTTGCTTTCTAAGGTGGATTGGCGCGGGGTTAAGGTTTTTAGTTCTACGGGTGAATGTTCTAATGCTGATGACATGCATTATTTGAGTGCCAAGAGTGGGTATCAGCCTATGATTGAGTATTGCGGGGGGACGGAGATTGGGGGCGGTTATGTGACGGGTACGGTGGTGGAGCCTCAGGCGGGCGGGTGTTTTTCGACGGTGGCGGTTGGGCTTCGGATGCATCTTTTGGATGAGGGTTTTGAGTCTTCATCTGAGGGGGAAGTTTTTCTTGAGGGTCCTGCGATTGGTTTGTCTACGCGGCTTCTTAATGGTGATCATCATGAGATGTATTTTGCGGAGTCGCCTAGGGATGAGATGGGGCGGGCGCTGCGCCGACATGGGGATGCTTTTATGTCGCTGGGCGGCGGCTATTTTTGTGCGCAAGGGCGGGCAGATGACACGATGAATTTGGGTGGGATTAAGACATCTAGCGCGGAGATCGAGCGGGGGCTTGGCGGGCTTGATTTTATTGAGGAGGTTGGCGCGGTTGGGGTTAAGCCTGCGGGTGGCGGGCCTAGCGAGCTTCACGTTTTTGTGGTTTTGGCAGATTGTTCGGTTGCGGGGGACGATTTGTTGGGCTTACTACAAAAGCAAATCAAGCGAGAAATCAACCCTTTATTTAAGATTAGCAAGGTGCATTTGCTTGGGGCATTGCCGCGGACGGCATCACATAAAATTATCCATAAGCAGCTAAAAACTTTGGCCCTTGGGGATAAGTGATGTTATGATTTGGGGATGTGGGATGTGATTGTGTCTTTGTGGAACACTCAATTTGAGAAAGATATTGACAGATGCATATTTAATTTCATATAATGAGTGGCTGTATATAGAGATCCCGTTTATGAAAAATGTTCTATCCATTCTGCTGATTGCGATTTATTTTCTTGCTTCTATACCTACGAGTATGGGTCAAGTGATTTGCTATGGCGCTGATGGTCATGTTGAGCTGGAGAACAGGTATCATGAGCAATGTTGCCACGAGCTTGATGAGAACGAGAACGCTTTGACTTTAGAACATGCGGAGCTTAGCGGCTTTGTTAACCAGATTCGTTTGGGTGGATATGACGGGTCTGATGCTTGTATTGATGTGCCGATTTGTTTGGTTAATGGGGAATCTGGTCGGGGGCGACTGGGATTTGCTAGGCTTGGGATGGTGCTTCATCATGTGAGCTATATTGATTTGTCTATTGATGAGCCTCGGGGGCGGGTTGTTCGGGAGCAATATTTGGATCGATTTGATCCTTGGTTGTGGCAAGATTTATCTGCGCTACGCACGGTTGTGTTGCTGACCTAATTTTCTTTTTTTATCTTTTTGAAAAAACTTTTTTTCGGGGAAACCTTTGGACTTGTCATCAAGCGTTTGATGCTAATGGTCTGATTGTTGGTTTTGTTGATTTTATCATTGGAGGCCGATATGGCTAGATATTATACAAAAGTAAGCTGTTTGTTGGCGGGTGCTTGGCTAGTGGGCTGCTCGGGCGGCCGGGGAGGCGTGTCTTGGTTTGAGCCTGGGCCGCTGGGCAAGACGCTTTCACATTTATCTCCTAGTGCGGGTACGGAGAGAATAGAGCTTGGGCAGGAGATTATGGAGGAGCCTGCGGGGCGATTAAGCCTTAAGGCTGCGCTGCGGGTTTCGCTGCTTCAGAACCCTCGGCTGTCCTCTCTTTATTATGCCCGCCGAATGAAAGATGCCCAGCGTTTGCAAGCGGGCTTTGGACCTAACCCCGAGATTGCCATTGATTTAGCTGAATTTGGCGGCAGTGGTGAATTTAAAGGCGTGGGAAGCTCTGAGTTTTCTGTTCAACTTAGCCAACTGGTCGAGCTTGGTGGCAAGCGTGATGCTCGGGTGGGGGTTGCTCGTCTTGAAGGCGAGCTAAGCGACTGGGATTATCGGGTAGAGCGATTGTCTATTTATATGGAGACGACGCTGGCGTATGTTGATGTTTTGTCTGCACAGGAACAGGTGAAGATTGCTCAAGAGAGTTATGATTTATCTCAGTCTATTTATCAGACGATTTTGGATCGCGTGACGGCGGGTAAAGCCTCGACGCTCGAAAAAAATAAATTTCACATCGAGCGTTCCCAGGCGAAGATTGCTCTTTTTAAAGCCAAGCGGGATTTGGATACGGCGAGGCTGAAGCTAGCGGGGAATTGGGGGAGTACGCAGCCTAAGTTTCAAGTTGCTGTGGGGGATGTGCAGCGGATGGTTGCACTGCCTAAGTTGTCGTTGATTCAAAAGAAATTAGAGAGCCACCCGTCACTTGGGCGCTGGTCAACGGAGATTAAACATCGGTTGGCATTGTTACAGCTTGAGCGGAGCATGGGGGCATCTGATTTGACGTATAACGTGGGTGTTTCTCGTTTTGCTGAGAGTAACGATTTGGCATTGGCGGTGGGTTTATCCTTTGCGCTACCGATTACAAATCGTAATCAGGGAAATATTTTAAATGCACAGTATGAGATGAAAAAGGCCTCGGAAGATCAGAAGCGTGCTGAGATTGAGATTCGTAATTCGGTGGCTGAGACTTATGCGGTGTTGCTTGGTATCTACGAGGAAGTCAATGTTTTGAGAGACGAGGTTTTGCCTGTTGCTAAGGCTTCGTTTGAGGCGTCGCGAGAAGGCTATCAACAAGGTAAATTTTCGTATTTAGATGTGCTTGATGCTCAACGTACTTATTTTGAGACACGCAGCCGCTATAGCCATGTTGTGATGAGTTACCATCGGGGCTTGGCGGTATTGGAAAGTATGATCGGCGAGGGTATCACTTCAGATACACAGATCAAAAAAGATCAACAGAAGGAAAACAAAAATGATAAATAGACAAAAACTAATCGGTATGAGCGGGGCTACGGTATTGGCTGCCAGCATGATCATCGGGTTGCCTTACGCGAGCGATAGCTTTGGGGAAACACGTCCAGCAAAACATGATAAGCATGAAGGGCATGATCACGACAAAGAAAAACATGATGAGCATGAAGGACATGATCACGACGAAGAAAAACATGATGAGCATGAAGGGCATGATCACGACAAAGAAAAACATGATGAGCATGAAGGACACGGGCATGGTGACGAAGACATTGTAAAACTTAGCGCAGCGGAGCTTAAGGAATTTCGGATTAAGCTTGAGAAAGCCAAGGCTGGTGTTCTTTATACGCAGATGGTGCTGCCTGGCGTTGTGAAGCTTCATGCTGACCGTGTTGCGCATATTACGCCTCGATCTGGCGGTATTGTGCGTCGTGTCTTTTTCAAGTTAGGCGATAAGGTTAAGAAAGGCCAAGCGATGGCTACTTTGATAAGTCGTGAGCTTGCCCAGAGTAAGACGACTTATCTTTCAAAGCTAGAACGTTTATCGCTTGCGGACACTATTTTCAAGCGGGAAGAACTTCTTTGGAAGGTGAAAAAGATTACTTCTTTGCAAGAGTTTTTGGTGGCTAAGTCTGCGTATACCGAGGCTCGGATTGAATTAAAAGATGCTGAGAATCAATTACGGATGCTAGGTTATGCCACGGCGGACATTCAAGCTTTGCCCGAGGAAGATCCGGATTCTTATGCTTTTTTAGAGATTATTGCGCCTCGCGATGGGGTTATTATTGAGAAACATGTCACGCTAGGGGAAGTGGTTAAAGAGGATGCGAATCTTTTTACGCTTGCAGATTTGTCTGAAGTTTGGGTTGATTTAAATGTTTATCCCAAGGACTTACATTTGGTAAAAAAGGGTTCTTTGGTACGGATCGCATCGCGAACCAACGATGATACGCGGATGGGCAAGATTGCTTATGTTTCGCCAATGATCGATCAACATACCCGGACGGCATTTGTTCGGATCGAGCTTAATAATGCTAAGGGGCATTGGCGTCCTGGCTTGTTTGTGACGGGTGAGATTGTGACCAAGCGGGCGCAGGTGAAGCTGATGGTTTCAAAATTAGCGATCCAAATGGTCGAGGGTAAGCAGAGCGTTTTTGTTAAGACCGCGAAGGGTTTTGAGCCTAAAGCGGTGAAACTTGGACGGCGATCTGCCACGCATATTGAAATTTTAAGCGGTCTAAAAGCCGGTGTTGTTTATGTTTCTAAAGGTTCTTTTACGCTTAAATCTGAGCTTGGCAAGGGCGATCTTGGCCATGCGGGTCATGCTCATTAATAAGGAATAGTTTGATGATTACGAAAATAATCAATTTTTCATTGATGAACCGTTTATTGATAGCGGTGCTTGCAATGACAGTGGTGGCGGCGGGTTCTTATAGTTATACGCAGCTGCCGGTGGATGCGTTTCCGGATGTTTCGCCTAACTTGGTTCAGGTGTTTACACAGACCGATGGATTAGCGCCTAAGGAGATTGAACAGTCTGTGACGTTTCCAGTGGAAGCTGCGATGAACGGTTTGCCTCGGGTTGAAAATGTGCGCTCGGTGTCTAACTTTGGCTTGTCTGTGGTTAATATTTATTTTGAAGAAGGGATGGATATTTTTCTGGCTAGGCAGCTTGTGGGTGAGCGTCTGACAGAGGCTAAGGAGCAGATTCCCGAGGGATTTGGCGAGCCGGAGATGGGGCCTATCTCTACGGGGATGGGTTTGATTTTATTTTATTATTTGGAAGACACCACGGGTAAATATAGTTTATCGGAGTTGCGTTCGTTGCAGGACACGGTTGTAAAATTTCAATTGCAGACGGTGCCTGGAGTGACGGAGGTGCTTGGTATTGGCGGCTTTGAGAAGCAGTTTAAGATTGAGATTGATCCGATTGAGCTGCAACGTTTTAATATTGAGATTGCTGATGTGATCGAAAAAATTGAAGCTAACAATATGAATACGGGCGCTCAATTTATCGAAAAGAACGATGAAGAGTATGTGGTGCGTGTGGTGGGTCGGGCTAAGAATATTGATGATTTAAATCGGATTATTGTTAAATCTGAATCGGGTACGCCGATTTATTTGAGCGAGGTTGCTCTTGTAAAAACGGACGGTGCGATTCGTCGGGGCTTACAAACACTCAACGGCACCGACGAGGTGGTGGCGGGTATGGTGGTCAAGCTTTACGGGGCTAATTCATCCACGGTGATTAGTTTGGTTGAGGAGAAGATGAAGGAGATTGAAGGCACGCTTCCCGAGGGAATTAAGCTCGTGTCTTATTATAAACAGAAAACGCTTGTTGAGGCTTGTGTGAAGACGGTACAAGATGCGCTGATGATTGGTATTGGCTTGGTGGTTGCTGTGCTGATTGTTTTCATGGGCGCGGTGAGGCCTAGCTTAGTGGTTGCTCTTTCGATTCCCTTTTCGGTCTTTTTCGCATTAACGGGGATGTATCTTTTAGATATCTCGGCGAACCTGATGTCTTTTGGCGGGCTTGCGATTGCTATCGGTATGATGGTGGATGGTACGATTGTGATTGTTGAAAATGTTGATCGGATGCTGCGTGAATCTGACGGGAGTGAGTCTAAGCTTCGGATTATTTCCAAGGCGTGCCGAGAGGTAGGCCGACCTATTTTGTTTGCCATTGCGATTATTATTATTGTATTTTTGCCTTTGTTTACCTTGCAGGGGGTTGAGGGAAAGATGTTTAGGCCGTTGGCTTATACGGTTGCTTTGGCGATGCTGGGTTCTTTGATTTTTGCGATTGTGATTGCGCCGATGTTTTCAGCGCTTTTGATGAAAGCGCCTAAGAAGTCTGGCGGCTCGTCCGAGGCGCCTAAGGAATTTTTCATTTTACGTATGATTACCGCGGTATATAAGCCTGTGGTTGAGTTGTTTGTAAATCAAAAATGGATGGCGGTTGTTTTATCCGTGTGCTTATTAGGTTTTGGGGGCTGGATATTACCTCGGCTTGGTTCTGAATTTACGCCCGAGTTACAAGAGGGCACGATGGTTGTTCGATTGACGATGGCGCCTTCTATTAGCTTGAGAAAGAGTAAAGAGATTACGCAGATTGTTGAGCGACGGCTTAAAAAGATTCCCGAGATTAAGCGTGTTGTTTCGCGTATTGGTCGCGGGGAAGTTGGGGCTCATGCGGACCCGGTCAACAGTGCGGAAATGTATATCGAGCTCATCCCTAAGGACCAGTGGAAGATCGCCAAGACGCAGGAAGGTTTAGAGAAAAAGATTCGAGAGCATTTAGGCGAGATTCCTGGCGTGAAGCCTAGCTTCACCCAGCCGATCCGTATGTCTATCGAGGAGTTGCTTGAAGGTGTCCGAGCGGAGCTTGCGATTAAGCTTTACGGCGAGGATTTGGATGAGCTTAAAAAACAGGCGGACCTTCTAGCGCAGGTCATTGGATCTGTTTCTGGTGCTAAGGATGTTCAGGTTGATCAAGTCAGTGGTACGCCTCAACTATTGATTAAGGTTGATCGTGATGCTATTGCTCGGTATGGCTTGAATGTTTCTGATGTGCAGGACGTGATTAAGAGTGCGGTTGGGGGTGTTACCGCGGGTCAGATTTTAGAAGGCGTCAAGCGATTTAACATTGTGCTTCGTTATCCCGAGGCGTATCGTTCTTCGCTGGAGTCTATCGGTAAGATTCGGATTAAGAGTCCCGATGGGGTTCATATTGCGTTGTCTGATTTGACGCATATGGAGGAGATTATTGGGCCTCGCCAGATTACGCGTGAGAAAAGCCAGCGATTTATTTCGATTCAATGTAACGTGGAAGGCCGCGATATCGTGGGATTTGTAAAAGAAGCCCAGGGGATGATTAAGCAGAAAGTGAAGCTGCCAGCGGGGTATCATGTGAGCTGGGGCGGTCAATATCGCTTGCAACAGGAAGCGAATAAGCGTCTTTTGTTTGTGGTACCGATTACTTTGTTTATTATTTTATTGATGTTGTTTTCAACTTTCAAATCGTTTAAAAATGCGTTATTGATTTTGTTGAATATTCCTCTTGCACTTGTAGGAGGCTTGGCCATGCTATGGTTAACGGACCAAAATTTGTCGGTGCCCGCGTCTGTTGGTTTTATCGCGCTATTTGGTATTGCACTAGAAAACGGTTTGGTTTTGGTCACGTATTATAATGACGATTTAGGCAAGGGCATTCCGGTGGGCGAGACTTGTATCCGTGGTGCTTGCTTAAGATTGCGGCCTGTGTTGATGACCGCGGTGACGACGGCGCTGGGCTTAATTCCGCTTTACTTATCGGTGGAAACGGGTAGCGAAGTGCAGCGGCCGCTGGCGACGGT
>CAZSSX010000024.1:0-17051 GCA_964609545.1 uncultured Phycisphaeraceae bacterium
TCGCCTCTGCTATTAACCACGGGGATCGCGCGAAGAACCGTTTTGTTTTCATAGTAATACGCATACCCGAAAAACCCGATAGCATCCGCCGTGCCTTGGATGCCTTTAACTAAAACATTATCATCTTCCGATGCAGTGACATCGCTACGGATGGCGCCCTTTTTCCCCGCAACCACACTCTTAAAATAATCAAAAGTTCCCGAGTCTGTACCTGGGATAAACATCTTGATTTTTTTATGAGGCCAATCGGAATTCACATCACTCCAAAACTTAGCCTGCTTACCATTATCTAAAAATATTTTTTTCAACTGCTCGATAGTGATCTGTTTCACAAATTTATTTTTTTGACTCACCACAATCGATAAGCCATCATAAGCAATCGGAAGCTCCACAAATTCAACACCCGCTGCCTTGGCCGCTTTAACTTCTTTAAGCTTGATGGATCTAGACGCGCCGGAGAGATCGATTTCTTTTTTCACGAATTTTTTAAATCCGCCACCCGTCCCCGAGAATCCCACCGATATTTTCACGTGCCGATGAATTTTGCCATACTCTTCGACCACCGCCTCGGTGATTGGAAAAACCGTGCTCGAGCCATCAATGACCAAACTCTTTTTTCCCATTTCATGTTTCACCTGGGAGACGCTGCCATCTGCCTGTGTTTTCGAATCCGTGGATTCAGACTTGCCGCATCCCGTAGTGGCCAAGCCGATTGATCCGAGGAAAACTGCCGCCAACCCTGTGCCTAATATACCTGTAATATTCATCACTTTTTCTCCAATGATGTGATTAATTGACTGATCTCTGCCGATCAATCTCGATGCACAAATCATAGCCCGTGATTATGAGTGTTTGATTAACACCCGATTAAGCTTTGATCACAATTAAGCTAATAGCCTCCGCGTTAACAGCTTGCAAAGCCAACGCTAACACGATGCTCATAATCCGACATTTTGCGCATGAAAAAAGCCGCATTGCTTTGAACGCAACACGGCTTTTATTTGTTATTCTTTAATAAATCAGGAGAAGCTTATCCTTGAGCTGATTCCTCGGTTTCGACCACAGCGCCTTCTTCGGCATTCTCTTCTGTTTCCTCTTTTGTTTCCTCTTTTTCTTCTTCGAGAGGCTTATCAGATACAACCCAAAGCTTGATCTCAGTCTTAAGATCAGCAGCCAATTGAATAGGAATATAATAAGTATCCAAGTGCTTGATCTGCTCGCCTGTACGCACGTAGCGATCTTCGATAGCAAAACCATTGGCTCGTAATGCCTCTGCGATGTCATGCTGATTGACACCACCAAAAAGAATCCCTTGATCATTGGCTGAGCGCTCAAGAGTCAATTCGTAATTTTCTAATTTTGCAAAAATAGCTTCTTGTTTTTTACGCAAGACTGCAAGTTCCGCTGCCACCTCAGCCCGACGTTCCGCAAGCTTGGCCACATTACCAGGCGTCGGAACAATGGCTTTGCCACAGGGAAGCAAAAAGTTTCTTGCATATCCAGCTTTGACTTTAACCACATCACCAACGATGCCTAGGCATTCAATTGTTTCAGTTAGGAGTACTTCGATTGCTTTCATGATGTCCTCTTTCAAATAAGGAGTTAGACGCTCAAGTCATCATGCCTAAGCGCCAACATGTAAAAAAAATAGGCTAACATTTAGCCTACTGATGTTTGTTTAGAATGGGATATCTTCTTCTTCAATAGGCTGATGCGCCGGTGCGCCAGCTGTGGACCCCGATGCGTAGTCATCGTTCCCGCCAGAGGAATATCCGCCGGCCGCTGCGGAGCCTTGATTCTGCGCCGCAGGTGCTGCAGGAGCCGACGACCCCGAACCCGATGCCGATGGCGGAGGATTGCCGTTGCCTTGACCCGCTGGGCGTGCATCAATAAACTGAAAGCTCTCTAAGACAACCTTAAGTTTCGAGCGATTACCACCCTCTTTGTCTTGCCATTGATCTAATTTAAGGCGTCCCTCTACGAAAAGAGGCCGTCCTTTAGTGAGATATTGGCTCAAAAGCTCAGCTTGCCTTCCCCATGCTTCGATATCCACAAAAGTAGTTTCCTGCTGACGCTCGCCGCTTTGATTTTTCCAATCACGGTTGATGGCCATACCAATATTAGCCACCGCGGTATTGTTAGGCGTGTAACGTAATTCGGGGTCTCGCGTCAGGTTTCCCATGAGCATCACTTTGTTTAAATTAGGCATATTTATCCTCTGTTTCTTCGATATAAAATGAGGCCTACCCATAAAAATAGTAGGCTTTTAGAAATGGCTTATTCTATTATTTAGTTGCCGGCGCAGCCGCTTCAGAAGAAGCCTCTTCAGTCACTGCGGGGGCCAATGATTCGTTGCCTTCTTTGATCGCAGCTTCTAGCTCAACTTCAGCCATATGCGTAGGGCGTGTCACCATAACGCGTAAAACAGATTCTGAAAGATTACAGTCTCGGTCTAAACCCGTTAGCTTCTCGCCATCCGCACGGAAATACGCAATCAAATACGTGCCTCGTTTTTGACCATCAATTTCATAAGCAAGACGGCGCTCTTCCCATTTATGTAACGTAATCACTTCAGCCTCGGCACGATCTAAAAGACCCTTCACGTGATCGATGCAATTAGTCATACCCACCGTGACCGCTTCTTGCGTCATAAGGAAAAGTGCTTCGTATAGATTCGTAGTAGTATCAGACATTTTAAACTCCGTCTATTTTGATGCTTCGGTCAACCGACACGACGATGCTGGTCACAGGACCCAAAAAGTGGGCCGAAGTATCTTTATTGAACACAACATTCTAATTCAAATGCCCCAGAAAGGCAAAAGCATCACACAATTTATCTAAGGCACCGCACCATTGGCGTTAAATCACTATTTTAACTAGACTTGCAAACCAAGATCTTCTTCATCCAAGCCCATCTTCCCAAAAATGCCATTCCAAATTCTGATTTCCACAACGATGCCAACGTTTTTCGTAGATAATACCCAGAGACTTTAAAGGAGTATCACGATGACACACCCCAACCCATCCCCACCACCAACCACCTTAAAAATCATCTGTGTGTTTCTGGTCACAGCAGCACTCATCGCCATCTACAGCATCTATCTAACCGGCGAAGCCCGCACCACCTCCGCCCAGATAGCCATGCAACAATTTAACGAGAATCAGCGGGACGTCTCCCGAGATTTACAGACCTACGACACAATCAAGCAGCTTTACGAATTCTTAATCGGGCCCATCTGGTTGATCGGCGTCTGGCTCACTTTTAAAACCGAATTCAAATCACTATTTAAAAAAACAACCCATACCCCATAACCCCATAGCCATGCAAAAGCATGACAAAGGATTTTTAAAATGAACAAAAAGATGACCGCTATTTTTACAACCATTGCCCTGATTACCTTTTTCGGGCTAGTCGCCATGACCGTGCTAGTCAAACCTTACGACACACCCGAATATCAAATGATCGGGAACTCCGAAACCGCATTCCTCATCGAGCTCGAAGGCAATGCTTCAGTCAAACTAGAAACCCCCAAAGATTACGAAAGCACAAAGGTCATGCAAAAACGCGTCCGCATCACCCACCTTTGGGTACAAGAAGGCAGGCTACCCAATGATGGAAAATATGTCGCCGCAGTCAAACTCATCCGAGTCGATCGCGCACCAGTGACACGAGAATGGACACCCGATGCAACCTCTGGCACTTCCTCCAGAGACGATGCCATCTGGGTAGAATCAGCCGACTCCATCGGCTTTGCCATCGGTTTTAACTGCACCGCATTAATCGAAGAAACCTCAGCCGCCAAGTTCCTCTATCGCTACCCCTCGCAAACCAAAGCCAGCTCCAGACTAGCCAAAGTCATGGACTCCGAAATCCGCAACAAAGTCCAATCCCTAGCCGCCAACTTTGCCGCAAGATACAATCTAGACGAGCTAAGAAGCAAAAAAAATGAAATGCTCAAAGCCATCAAAGAGGCCGTCATCCCACATTTCCAATCCAAAGGCATCACCATCAGCATGATCGGCATGTACGGCGGATTCACCTACCAAAATAAAAATATCCAAAATGCCATCGACAAAGTCTTCGAAGCGCAACAAGAAAAAAATAAAGAAGCAGCACTCCTAGAAGCAATGAAAACCAAAGAAGCCAGACTCAAATCAGAAGGCGTAGCTGAAGCCAACCGAGACCGCGAAATCGCATCAGGCAAAGCAGACGCTATCAAAATCATTAACCAAGCACTCAAAGAAGCCAACTCCAACCCCATCTTTATCAAAATGAAATTGATCGAAGTCGAAAATAACCGCATCAAAAAATGGAGCGGACAAGTACCCAGAATGATCTTTAATTCAGGCGGCGGAAAAAACAACACCGGCTTCGTACCCCTCCTACAAATACCCACAGATATGCCATAACCTAAAACAGCAATACATCCCACAATAAAAAGCGAGGGCGCCTCACAGCGTCCCCGCTTTTTTACGATATACTGTGCCCAGCAAACCAAACACTTAACCCATACCACCCCTGCTTGACCGCCGACCAACCCCTTGCCGTCACCCTATTTTGAATTTATTTTTTTTAAAAGAGCATCCATGAAACCTACCATTTTAATCCCACTTCTTTTTGGCGTAATGTTTTCATACCTCGGCGTAAAACATCTCAACTTTTATTTACACACACAAGCCACCCCACAAACCCTCAGCCTAGCCGACTTAGAATCCCAAGGCTACAGCAACAATGCCCATCTCATACTCACCGATTTTTCCATGAAATTAACCAACCCAGTCTACAAAGAAAAATCTGAAAGCAACCACATCGCAGATTTTTCCATCCCCCTAATCTCCACCCAAAGCCAGTATTACCGAACACTCAAGCAGATCCTTCAAACCCACCCCATCCGCGAAAACACCTTAAATATCACAAGCCCAAAAAAATTCCGCGTACTCCTCTTAAACCCCGCCATCAACAGCAAAGACCAAGCAACAAAATTTATCCAAAATCACCAACACCAACAGCTACAAGGCATCATCGTCAATGATATCTATGACCTACCCAATGCCCAGCGCAAACGCTACCAAGAAGCATACCCCCAGCAGGATATGACAGACATCCTCCTGTTTTCAGTCGGATACCAACCCCCATCGGGCATCTTCGCCGCCGGCTCCTTAGCCCTGAGCGCAATCAGTTGGACCCTCTGTTTGTATTTTATTTTCCGTAAGAAACAACAGCCTTATCTCAATACCCCTCTAAGCTAATTCCCACCCAATACCCCGCCGCCTTCATACAAATCACAAGCATAAAAAAACCAAGACCGATCCGATCTTGGTTTTTTTATGATCACTTATTCTGTTTTTTTAAGCCCCAGCTTTAGCCGCTTTTTTCGCCGCCTTGGCAGCTGCTTTTTCGACCAATTCTTGTATTTCCGCCCGCGATTTAGGCGCTGCTTTCTTCGCCGCCTTTTCCGCTTGCTTAACCGCCTTGGCTTGCTTCTCCGCTAAAACTTCATCCCACCCATCAATCGACGCCTTGGCCTGAGGCAAATAATCTTCCGCGGGCATCAGCGAGGGGAACCACGCCCGATCCCACTCCAAACAAATATAACCATCATAGCCAATCCCCTTGAGCCTCTTCAACGTATTTTCGACACCCGCCGTGCCTTGACCAATCGGCAAAAACCCGCTGCCCCTACCAATCACCGAATCCTTAATTTTTGCAATCTTAATCCTGCTATTAAGCGTCGTAATCCCCACCCAGCCGCCCTTATCATGCGCATCATAAATCGCACTATTCAATGCATTCCAGCAGATCCCAACCATCGGGTGATCAATAATATCGAGCATCCACCACCACTCTTTGGCCTGCGTAAAACTCCCCGCATTTTCAAAAAGAAGCTGCACACCATACTCCCCCGCCACTTCCGCCAACGGCTTGGCATGCTCCGCTATTCGCGCGATAACCGTACGACGATTCTCCCCAGGCATAACCTCATTACCATAAATACGAACCGCCGAACAACCAATCTCCGACGCCGTCTTAATAGATTTAATAATTCCCGACGTCGCAGCACCCAGCCGCGTCAAATCACGATGATGCAATGCATAAGATGTACTCAAACAAATCGGCGCAATCTCCCGAGACTCAAAAAGATCCCGCACCTTAGAAGCATCGCTCAATGCCGGATCACAAGCCAGTGGGCTTTCCTCACCGCCTAACGTACGCAGCTCAACCCCAGCAAAACCAAATGCCTTGGCTTTGTCAACGACCTGCTCCAGGGTCCATTCGGGGCAAGCGACGGTGCTAAATGCAAGCTTGGTAGACATAAGCGGTATATCCTTTACTAGGCGCAGCAAGCTGCGATGATCTCTATCAGAAACAAGAAGCCTAATTCTAACCTCCTCCCTTGAAATTGCCAAAACTGACCCGCCAAACTCCCCATAAAATTCACCGCAACTCACTTTTCCCCCGCGCCAAGCCCACCTCCCCCACCTTGCGACCCTAGCCCCTTCATATTATAAAAGCCCTAACTTTGTGTTACCTCATCTTTTCTAAAAAGGCTCAAATATGAATCACCCTACCGATCCAGATTGTATTTTTTGCAAAATCATCGCCGGACAAATCCCCGCCTACCAACTTTACCAAGACCCCCACGTCCTAGCCTTTCTAGACGTCGGGCCCATCGCCCCCGGACACACCTTAATCATACCCAAAGCCCATTACCCCACCCTCGATACAATGCCCCCCAACCTCGCCGCACATTGCATCAAAATCGCACCGACCCTCATCAAAGCCATCCAAAAAGCCACCGGCGCAACAGCCCTCAACCTCCTACAAAACAACGGCGCCATCGCCGGACAAGCCGTCAACCACGTACACTTTCATCTCATCCCACGCACAAAAAATGACGCATTTAAATACACCTGGCCAGCACAAAACCTAAAAGAAACCCAAGGATTAGCCCTACTCGAAAAAATTAAAAAACATCTCAACACTTAAAAACAAACCCAAATCGCTCAACCCAAAAAAAAAACACGCAATACATCGCGTGCCTTTTTAAATTTGTAAATTCAAAATCGTTTATCCCATCGCCTTACTTAAAAGGCGTTTTAGCCGTAGGAATATCCACACGCTTACCCGTCGCCCGAACGATCGGCAACCCCGCATCAGCTGCATCAAGCCAACGGAATAATTCCCGGCGAAGCTTAATCGCCAGCTTCGGCTTCTTACTCGCAAGATTATGCTTCTCCCCAACATCCACAGAAACATGATAAAGCTCCGTCCGCGGATCATAACCCTTCTCATCACTCACACCATCACCATAAAAATAAATCAATTTCCAATCACCCTTACGCATCGCGCTATAAGGCTCAATCCCCGCACCCACACCAACATCACGATACCATTGATGCGGATAATGCCAAAACAAAGGCTTCTTCCGTGTGAATGATTTTCGACGCAATAAAGAACCTAAATCTTGCCCATCTCTTTGAATTTTTAATAACGGATTTTTCACCCCAGCGATAGATAAAATCGTAGGAAAAATATCATCACCATGCACAGGCTCCGCACAAGTCGTCCCCGGAACAATCGACAAACGAGAATTAATCGGCTTCTGCTTTTTAAGTTGACCCGCCCACGCAACGATCATCGGAATCCGCGTACCCCCATCATAGCCGCTCCCCTTCCCGCTTAACGCAGGTGCATTATGATAATCACGCTTGTATCGCACACGAATCCCACTATTAAGTAATGCCTTGCCCGCGTTACTCCGAGCATGATTAGAAAGCCCGCCGTTGTCTGATACAAAAAGAATAATCGTATTTTCAGCGATACTATCCGCAGTATTACCATCCCCGTTAGGATCCCTCAACGTACTTAAAATCGCACCCAAGGAAGCATCCATCCCCGTAAGCATCGAGCCATAATCACTCTCCACTTTAGGCCTGCCATCACGATAAAATTTGAGATATTTCTCAGGCCCAGCAGCGATTTGCGTATGCACCGCAAACTGCGCCATATTCATAAAAAAAGGAACACCTTCCGCCGCAGCATCTCGAATCACACCCCGAGCTTTAATCGTAATCGCATCAGTCAAATACTCGCCCTCAGGACGATCCTCCAACCCAGGATACATCTTCGCATATTTACCAAGCCAAGGAGAATACCAACCGCCCCAAGGCCCGCCCCCATGACTCCCCGCAATATTAATATCAAATCCCAAATTCGTAGGGTCAGCCCCTAAAGCTTGACCAAAGTGAGCCTTACCAATATGAATCGTCCGATACCCAGCACCTCGAAGCAACGTAGGTAACGTCACAAAACCGTCACCAGGCTGCAAACCCACAGATCGCCATTCAGGCGAAAACAAATACCTATTCTTACTCCGACCATGACCAATCCAATCACTCACACCAGAACGAGCAGGATTCTGACCCGTCATAAAACTCATCCGCGTCGGTGAACAAACCGGATGCGATGCATAAGCATTGGTAAACTTCATCCCACGGCTAGCCAACGTTTCCATATGAGGCGTATGGTAAATATTATTCCATACCGTCCGCTTCTTACCAAAACTAACCGAAGTATCCTGCCAACCCATATCATCAACAACAAATAAAATAATATTAGGCTTCACCCCTCGAGCAATCACACCCTTACCCCCAGATCGATTCGTCACTTCCATTGGCCTAGCACTGACACCCGAATCTCCCCCAGCCAATCCATCCCTTCCCTCTGATATATCTGACACTTCAACAGTCGCACAAGCCCCAATAACAAAACAAATAAAGCCTAAACAAAAGGTCTCAAATACAGAAAATAATCTACCAATAATCATGGGAATCGCCTTATCAATGAATAAAAAAACAACGAAACCCCATTATATCCAAAACACAAAGCCAAGCCAACATCAACGATTTAAAATGCCTCATCAAAATAACTTATACTGCTGGACCTCTAATAAAAAATGCCTCGCATATAGAGAGAAAGATGCCCCCCCGAAAATGCGTCGCCATTGATCAACCAAATGTAAAACAAAATCCGCTTGCTTAACATCCTCCGATGAGATGATGAAGTACGCCTATATTTATTTAAATGCATTTGAGCCCTTCTATCAACCTCAAATTTCTTTTGAAAATGTACGATTCAAGATTTGCAATGAGGGTTGTTTTTGAAATTATGAGGTTGATAGAAAGGCTCATTTAAGACTAACCCGCAAGCGCCAGCACACATCGGCCGCTACTTCCAATGCAACAATCAAACAACCCCATGCAACGCCCGATGGACACACGCCACATAGAACAGCCCATCATAAAATCACCAACCCCAACCCAGCGGCATCAACAATTAACCAATCCACCTTAAACAGCTACCCTCATCTCAAAGACCACTACGCTTCATATCAATCAAAGCTAGGTGGCGCAATATAGCCTCCACCACTACCAGATAATGCCCGGCGTGGCCTACCAGATGACCGATACCCACCCCTTGAACGACCCTTTTTTTCTTCCGTCAAACGATTATAAAGAACATAGTATTCCGGATCACTCGTCGATGGACGACTCTTAACACGAATCACACCCCCCATCGCATCCGAGGTATACACAAGCCCCAGCCCTTGCTCCGTGAGTGCCGTATCAATCGCAACCGCACCGACATTAAAATCAACGATAATCTTTTTGTTCGGCGTGACAGTGCCTCGACTCGGATTAGCAACATACATTTTCACAGCCTTAGGCTCACCGATCGTTTCACCAGGATAAACTCGGAAATTTTCACGATAATATTTCCCGTGATGCATACGAATAACTTCCACCGCAGCTGAAGAATCTTTAGATGCTTGCTTCACAAAAAAGGTCCGAATCGGATAAACATACACAGCTGCAGACCACGCAGAAGGATCCGTTAATAAATAAAGCTTATCCCCGATTTCTGCTTTCTGCTCGGGGTTCACTTTCTCACGATGATAAAGAGGATTTAACAACGCAATCCGAATCCGATACCGGTAATAATGACCAGGATCCATACTCATATCATGAGCCAAAATCTCAATCGTTTGCTCTGCTTGTCTCCGCTTTTCCTCCTCTGTCAAGTCCTCCCCGATCGGGTCCTCTACCTGAACATCTCCCCCATTACTAGCATCAGCCTCGTGATCAATCGCTTCCCGATCAGATTCCAATCTACTGACTTTATCTTCCAATACCGTCATCTTTTCAATCAACCGCTCAAGCTTGGTTTTTCGTTTCCGAGCATTTCTAGAAGGCCTATTACTGTCAGGCAAAATACTCCCGCCAAGACCTTTATCTGTTTTCCGCTTAGACAGCGAACGAGGTTTACGCCCAGACTTCAACTCTCTATCTCTACGCGCCTGCTCTCGTTTTTCCTCACGATCAATGCTCTTCTGAAGCTTGGCTTTTTCTTTTAAAACACTCTCAAGTAATTTAGCATTTTTGGTTAACCGCTTGCGTTGCTCTAAAGTATAAACACGGCTATCAACTTCCAACGGATTCACAAACGGCCTAGAACGATTGCTCAACGGCGGAAGTTCCACATACGCATTCTCTTTTTCATTCTGGATCGCCATATTAACTACAAAATCAGACTGCTGAGGTGTCAAATCCCCCAAATCACTAAACATCATCTCCTGATTAGGCAAATGCTCAACCACTTCCGTCGATCCCCATTGACCCGTTGCCGGATCTTTTTTCTGACGCTCAAGCACCCAACCCGTCACCACTTCTCGCTTATATAAAACTGGAAATTTCACCCGAGAGTAAGCTTGACGCATCTTGTATTTTTGATATTTCGCCGTAAAATGCAATACAGAAAGATGCCTCATCCTCTCATCCGGATCCTGCTTACGCATCAGCGCAGTATACTCCTCAGATAATTCCGTAGCCTTATTTAAATTAGCGTTACTACGCGGATCCAAAGTCAACACCCGCTTAGCCAGCCATGCCGAAAATTCTCGCTGAGATTTAAAATCATAATAATCAGCAGAACACTTAATCTGCGTAGCCACAGGAAAAAGGGGCATCTTAATATAGCTAATCGAGTCATTAATCTGGTGAGATTCAACACGAGGCCCCACCGCAGGAGCCAACAAAGATGCCATCTTTTGCCCTAAACGCGTATCAAGCTTAGCCTCAAATTCCTTAGCATCCTCAAAATAACGATCCTTCCTCACACCACTAGGCAAATTATCAGCCAAAGCTTCAATCTTAATCTGCCCAGCATCCTTAATCAGCTTCTCCGTACGCTCCTGAATACTTTTTTTACTCGGAGCAAACATCAAATAAGCCGCAAAAAGAGATACGATCAGCGCCACCAATAATGCGATCTTATCACTATATTTTTCTGCAAAAGTCGCGTCTTTGTACATCATCGTTTAAGCCTCTTGTGTTAATTTTATCAATTAAGCAATGAACCCAATTCTTGATCCATCATTTTACCAGAATCACCCCGACACTTGCCCCGCTACTACTAATTATTCTTTTCTACGCCATTCAGTTCTGCGTTATATTTATCCAAAACCACCTTAGGCATATATTGATCAACCCATTCATTAAGCCACAAACTTTCAATCACCACCGTCAACTCCACCAAAGGCTTACTACCATAAACATAACCCTCAACCAATTGCTCATACAAATCCACATGCCCCATATGCATCGCGATAACCGTATTAAAATTCACCTTCGCTAATTTATCAATAAACACAGGCACTTGCCTAGCCTCTATCACAATCGTACAAATCGTATGCTTAACCCGATAAGTCTTATTGGATTTGCGACCCGTATGAGCCAAGTGATAATCAAGAGCCCCCTTGACATCACTGCCCACAACAGTATCGCTACGTTTATTGCGACCCCGATTAATTAACCCCGAATCATTAAAACTCGAAGAAACATCGAAATTCCGAGGCTGCTGAAAAGTGCCACCCAACCCACCTTGCCCCGCCAAAGAACCCCCGCCAAAACCCGTAAGCGAGGGATTGCGAGGCACCCAAAGTTGAACATCACTCATTTGATCTTTCACGTTTTTTACAAGCGTAATTTCACTACCCAAACCTGTGTTATTACCAAGCCCCACATAACCCCTACCAATCCGAACCTGAACCAATTTCTTAATCGGATTCTCCCGCACAGTACTCGATGCGCTGGCCGTGACAGCTTCATTAGTCAGCCGAATCGCACGAATAATATCCTCGATAATCCAAAGCTGTTCCTGCCACTGCCAAATCCGATCCATCCCTATTTTCTCACCACTCTTACTCTGCAGATCAAATTCAAAAGGGTAAGGCGTATTCTGAGTATTACGATCATCCACTTCAGTATTTAAAGACTGAGCCGCAATAGCACTTCGCGATCGAGTCAAGGCCTCGGGTAATTTCGTATTCGCATAAATATAAAGCGCCTCAGCACGCTTCACCAACGCAGTATGCCAAACTTTTCGCTGAGCCTCCCGACATTCTTTCTCGTCTACTTCATTCAAAGGCGAATTATCAATCTCACCATCCGTCAATTCACGCTGCTTATTACTAATAAACTCCGTCCGAGCATCGGACAGTTCCTTATAAATACGATCAACCGAAGGCGGTAATCCCCCACGCAAATCCACCTCTAAAAATCGCTTCATCGACGCAATATAAGAAAAACGAGCCGAACGCGCCGTCGTCTCTTTATCACTACGAAACCGCTCCTTCTGATCCGCACTCATCCTGCTTTCCAAATCAATCTTATCAAATAAACCAGAAAGCATCGGCTTATGATCACCACGATTAAAACGAATCACATTCTTAGAAATTCGCCCAGAACCAGCGATACGCTCCGCTTTCCACGCTTTCCCAGCCAAAACTAAATGCTGATTCACCACAACCGAAACCGCCTCAGGAGACTCACCAGCAGCCAAAGGAGGCAGCATCACCTCACCCCGAAGACGCCTCACAATATGACGCGGCTTATCCAGTTGTTTCGCCAAGGCCTCGCGCTCCGTCCGAGCATCTAACGCCATATATAATGATGCCCCAAATAACAACACAATCACCGAGGAACTAATCGCCAAAGGGTTACCTTTAATAATCACAGAAAACTTATTCATAAACGACTCTCCTTCTCGACCGGCTCATTGCTGCCCCACCGGGCTCTTCATTTTTATCTGTCTCTGGCGCCCGAGGATCTTTCAAAACAATATAGCATTCAAAAACAATAAGCTTGTAATTACCATCTGTCTTCTCATGAAAAATCAAAGGATCTGAAACAATCAACTCCTCCAGCCTCACACCCGCCCCTTGCCCGCTTGAAGTACGCCGCCTATAAGATCGCCTCACACCCCCAGGAAGCAATCCGCCCCCAGGCAAAATACCCACGCCAGGCTGAACAAAACCCCCATTCACAGGGTTAATCTTTTTCCCATCAAGATCTAAAAATACCTTAGGAATCACTTTCAACAAAGGCAAATCAGAACCAACAATCGTATAAGGACGCCGATTGTTCTTAATCACAGATTTCAAGGGATCCATAAAATGCGTATAAAACCACTGAGATGTACTGTCCCCGGTTTCTAAACCATAAGGCGTCTTAAATTTCAAAGAAACGAAAAAACGCGGCTTACCCCCCGATTTATCAAAATCACCCGCAGACTTCGCATCTTTCCCACCATCAGCCCCACTCGGTTCAAAAGTACCCGGCAAATACTCAATCGTGGAATTAAGTAAAGTGATACTTTTTCGCTGAGCAGGCGGAATCTTTAAAATCTCATCCAAATTCCCCTCCTCAAACGCTACCTGAGTGCCTAAGTGCTTAAGCGCCGTATCCAAATCCGCTAAGAATAAAGGCAGCACCTCACGCCCCCCCAACATACTACGATAAATATCGATTTTGCCCGTCTCACCCGTCCCAATCCCATAAGCCTCATACAGCCCATGATATTTAGAAGCCTGATTGGTGTCTTTATCGACAACTTTAATCGCTTTGGCAACGTAGGCCTGATCTTGCGACAAGCCTTTCTTCTGAAAGAAAAAACCAAAAACACCCACCACCAACATCAAGCTCGCTGCAGCCAAAAAGATAGGCCCCTTGGCTTTCCAAATCCGTGACTTAATAACCGCTTTAGGCAAAATATTAGCATTGATGTATCCCAAGCCCAACCCTTGAAGCGCTAACCCGTAAGCCGTCGCCATATTGATCGCCACACCCGCGAATTCAGACTCTTGACGCCCTTCTAAGCTCGCCCGCTCATATTCCATAGGCTTAATAATTTCCATCTCAAGCTGTTTTTGCAAAAATTTACGCAAACCAGGCAACTTAAAAGTAGAACCCACGCAAATAATACGTTGCAAATCCGCATCACGATTCTGACTCTGATAAAAACCTATTGTACGCTGCAAATTTTGAACCAAATCAGAAAACACAGGACGCATCGCTTGAAAAATCTGCCGAGCGTATTTACTAGAACCCGCTTCTCGCTTATGCACCTCAGCTTTGGGAAAACTCAAATTAAATTGATCCACCAACGCATCCGTAAAATGATTGCCCCCTAACGAAAGTGTCCGCAACCAAACCCCACCCTGATCCGCGATAATCACATCCGTTGAACTCGTCCCAATATCGACAAACACAGTACCCGGGGAATCCGCATCCAATTTTTGATCATACGTAAATGCGTTATAAACACTCAAAGGAGAAAGCGTAACACCCTCAACACGGATCCCAACATCCTGAAGATTTCGCAAAAAACCTTCCACACGAGCCCGAGTTATCGCAAAAATACCCACCTCAATATCAGGCATATCATCTTGCGAAAATACTTGATAATCCCATTCAACCTCTTCTAAAGGAAACGGAATCTGCTGCTTAGCTTCATACTGAACCATCCCCCGAATCTGCTTCTTATTCACAGGCGGTAATTTGGCAAACTTGGCGATAGCCATATTCCCAGCCACCGAAACAAAGACAGGCGCATCCGTCAGATCATGCTTGGCAAGCAGCTTTTCTAGCCCAAGCTGAATCTCTTCATCAACATCCAAGTCAGGCGTGGTCAGCACACGCTTAAACTCGACCACCTCGTGGGCGATCACCGTTACACCATCATCATCGCGTGCCAACTTCATCGCTTTAATGGCA
Source organism: uncultured Phycisphaeraceae bacterium (assembly GCA_964609545.1). Classification (GTDB taxonomy): domain Bacteria; phylum Planctomycetota; class Phycisphaerae; order Phycisphaerales; family Phycisphaeraceae; genus CAZSSX01. The sequence continues at coordinate 15,115 of CAZSSX010000024.1, forward strand.
TTAGCGCCGATATCTAGGCCCCATGCTTCGCTCATTTTCGCCATTGATTACTCCTACAAATATCGTCTTATTACAAATATAAATGCACTATCTTAAAGATTCAATCGATCCTGCTGATCTCATCATCCATTTTTCTTTTGAAGTCATAGCATAACATAACACGCCCCAACATGCACCACCCACAAACATCATCCCCAAACACCATCCCCAAACACATCTCCTCCCAAATCACACGACCTACCATAAAAAATAGCTTGTCTACGCTCTAAAAGGGTCATCACATTCAAAAAAAACATCATAAAGTCCGTGCCAATCTAACGATAGACTACCTTTATTATCATAGCCCAGCCCAGCCGCCCTTAGCAACTTTTTCTCAATATTTCTAACACATACATCGATATTTTATACCTTACCCTGAGTATGCTTTATAAATGCTTCGCAGCCGGGCGATATTTCAACCCCGCCTTAATCGTAAAAACAATCGCTCCACCCAAAACAAGATAAACCGTCCCCATCATAAAATAAATCGAATACCCGTACGCCATGCTCGCGTTACTCCCCGCGCCATCGTAAACGCTATCCTTGCTCATCGTAAATTCAACATTACCTTGATGAACATAAATACTCTCCCCACCCGCATCACCATCAGCCAGCGACCCTGCACAGTTCGGACACGCCGACGCAGGCTGAGCATAACACATCCCAATTAAAATCACTGCACCAATAAATAATCCCACCACATGCCTCCCAGCCATCCACTTATAATAATCTGCCATCATCCATTCCTTTATACATCCTCCCCCTACCACTGATCGGTCATCTCCGATCCAAAAACACCCGAAACACGCTTCTTTTTTAACCACCCGCATGAAGCTGATAAGCTTCCTTGGCAACATCAAAACTCAGCGCATCTGCTAAACGTCGTTTCAGCCTGCGTACCACTGATTTGTGTAACACATCACCGTTACCGCCATAGATTTTATCCCACCCTAATGCGCTGCCATAAGCAAACGTCACTGAGATCACACGCTTGCCTCGATACACTTTCATCACAATTTTATCACCCGGTTTTCGGCCTCGCACCTTCGACGCCAGCAACTCGATCCGCGAGGCATAATCTCCTTTGATTTGAGCGCCATCAAAGACCAATATACGATCTCCCGGACGCAAAAACGCGTACGCGGGCAATCCCAGCGTGGTGCTTTTTAACTGAATCCCTTGATTTTCATATTTAGAGCCTTTCGTGAGAATATCATTTTTCCCAGCAAAAGTAATGCCTAGCATGCCATAATCGCGCTTAACTAGCGTATCGCTGACCAATCTGATTTCATCTCTAACCAAATAATGCCAAAGCACTCTTTTAATTCTGCTGCGTACTTCAAAATCATCGCTCACGCCATAGGCTTGGACCATTTGGCTTGATTTAATCGCTTCGGATTGCATCAAAGCGTACATGGCCTCCTCGCGGACATAAAAATCTTCATCGCCAAGCTCTTTAATCACCCGAGCGATCCGCTTTTTCGCCCGCTGCGCCTCGGTCAACACTTTGGCTTGCGCCTTCACATCAGCACGGATCCCCGCTTGATTAGCCTCAGGCTTGGCCCAGGCAGCACTTTGCCCAGCAGACATAGCCAAGCAGACGTAACTTATGATTACGACGCTAGTTGCGCCGATTTTTTTTGATTTTTTCATCGTTTTTTGCATATTGATAGCTCCATTTTTTCGATTTTAGTTGATTTTATGCTGCGATTCTACCCGCAATAGGGATAAAATCCAAGCTTTAATCCCCAAATTCAAGATTGCAGGGGCGCGTGACTCGCTGAAGCGATGGTTGTTTTTTTCAAGATTCCATTATATTGGAAATTTCTGTTTCTTCCCGAAAAGGGCGTTTTGAAAGGCCTTGAAAGAGGGGTGAACGCGATCGAAGGGCTGTGTTA
>CAZSSX010000025.1:0-17017 GCA_964609545.1 uncultured Phycisphaeraceae bacterium
GGTATCATTGGTTTTCCATTTGCTTTGAAGTTGTGATGCCATCAACATGCTGGCGCTAATACACAAAACAAATAAGCTTAGCACCACGGGTTTGTTTTTTAGAAACATGCTTTTTTCCTTTTTAAGTTGAATCAACGATATCGAAATTTTAAGCCGAATGTGATTTATTATACCCGAATACAGCTCAAAAGGATGTTTTATTTTCGTTTTGGGGATTGCTTAAAAAAGATCGCTCAGCCAGTTAAATCATATCCACAGCCGCTGGCTTAGGGCCATTGCCCAGCAGCCATTCATAGCCGCTTTGAAGCTGCTCATAAACCCCCGGCCAAGCGTAATCTTCTTTGATAAGCTGAATTGCATTTTGCCCTTTTTGATTAAGCGCATCAGCGGACAAAGCCAAAGCCTGGGCAAGTGTGTGTTCTAACGCTTCTATTTTTAAAGGGATCCACCAGCCACATTTTTTCTGATTGATAATTTGCCAGGGGGTTTGATCAGATGTAATAACCGGCAGCCCCCCCGCCAAAGCTTCGGCAATAACAATCCCAAAATTTTCCCAGTCGCTATGCAAAACAAAAGCCTGGGCTTGCTGATAAGCGATATTTTTTTCCGCACCATAAAGAGGCCCCGCAAGGGTAATGCTCTTTTGCGTTTTTGTTTTTCGTATGGCCTCTTTAATTTGTATCAAGTGATTTTGATGATCGGGCCCAGCGATAAGCAAATGCCAATCACTGTATTTTTCGGACAATTTAGCCCATGTATCAATCAGCCTAAGCAGCCCTTTTTTATGATGTATCAAACTTAAATATAATAAAACCCGTTTATTTTTAAGCTCAGAAAAACGGTCACGCCAAGCATTTATCGCTGACGCTTTGGGGGCTTGTGGAATGTCGCATCCGATAGGCAAAACGATAACCGGATTTTTGCAGCCGAAGTTTCTAATATGCTCTAACTCCATGGCGCTAGTTGCATGTATGAGATTGGTATGCTTAAGTGTTTGTCGGTCAAATAACTGATAGGCGATTTGTTTTTTAAATTTTCTTTGCTGAAGTAATGCCGGCGTCATCATGCCATGCATCGACAAAACAAAGGGCATCTTATTTTTTTTCGCCACACACATCGCGCCATAAATTGGCCACATCCGCAAACCATGAGCATGGATAATGTCGGGTTTCATCTTAAAAATAGTATTTTTCAGCCGCGGCAAATAACTCATTGATCTAGGCCCCAGACGATCAAGAATGTGTACTGAGATATTTTTATTTGCACTGAGAAGCGATGGATCCCCCAGAGAATCTTGGCCAAGGACAGATGCATTTATCCCATAATCCAATGCTCTTTCCGCCAAATCCCATACATAGGTTGCCACGCCGCCTCCGGCTTTGGAGATTTCTGGAGTGACATGGCAGACACTGATTTTTTTGTTTACCATCTGTTTTTCCCTATGTGGATAGACTTTGCTACGTTTTTTTATTTCTTCTGACCGGATTCAACAATTTGACAAAACTGCTGGGTGAGTACTTTGCGATTGATTTGATTTTGTATCAGCATTAACCCTTGCTTGCCTTTGTCTGCAATTTCTTGTTGGCTTAGTTTTGAAATAGCAATAAGGGTTTGACACATCTGTTTTGTTTCACCATGCCCAACGTGCCACCCAAAGGGATTCTTTTCAATCAGGTCTGACACGTGACATGGCTTTGGCCCAAGAAGCAGGACAGGTTTCCCAAGAGCCATCGCCCCGTAAACTTTACAGGGATGAACAATACCAACCACTTTAGGCCCAACCGAAACAATATGCACATCCGCAGCAGAAAGAGAAAATTGTATTTGATCCAGTGGTTGATAAGGCAATGCGATGATATTTCCGGGGCTATGCTTCTTGATTGCATCCTCTACCGCTTGCTTTGCTTTGCCTCCACCGATAAACATAAACACCACGTTTGGTAGCTGTTTTTCTAATTCTACCGCCGCTTGGACGATGGTTTCTAAAGGGTTTGCCGGAGAATGATTGCCACTATACATGATGACACATTTGCCTTGGAGATTATATTTTTTTCTAAAAGGGTTTTGATCATGCGAGATTAGAGTACCGTGATTTTCAAGCGGCCACGGCGGGATGATTGAGATTTTATCTTGTACCTTTTTTTTCTTGCAAACACGATCAGCCATAAATCTATCTAAGCAAACAATGTGACTTGCACGCTTAAGTATTCTTCTATTTAACCAATCCATCGCTTTCACGGGCAATGCATTTTTTTTCATGATGCCCATCTCTACCACTTGATCTGGATTAAGATCCATCACCCAGTAAGTGATAGGTATTTTTCGAAATAAGCCCACAGTTATAGCAGCAAAAGCGCACATCGGCGGGGATGTGCTGATCAGCAAGTGTTTAAGATCGCGGGCCAATACGCCTCGAACGATACATTGAACCAGAAAACTCAATTGCCCTGCGAGCCGATGTATAATTGTTTTTTTTCCGAAACTTGAAAAGGGTAATCGGCGAACTTCAACGCCTTGAATCATCTGTTTTTTTTCAAGCACTTGGGTAGGGTCATCGTATCCACGGTTAGCAGTATAGACGATGACGCGGTTCCCATTTTTAACTAATTCCGATGCCGCATCTGCGATATATTGGCCTACCGCTGCGGGGTCTGGAACGTAGACTTGCGTAAAGATAAGAACAGTGTTTTTACTTTGAGACATTTCATGATGCTTCCATTTTAATCATATACAATTTCCCGTATTGTATCCTGATTTTCAAACCATTGTATGGTATTTTTCAAGCCTTGCTCAAATCCTACCTCCGGTTCAAAGCCGATCAATTTTTTTGCCCTAGAAACATCTAAACATCGTCTGGGCTGACCATCGGGCTTGGTGTGGTCCCAGCGTATTTCGCCGCTAAATCCAGTAAGTTTTGCAATAAGCAAGACAAGGTCTTTGATTTTTATTTCATTGTTTGTGCCCAGATTCATCGGACGCGGATCATCCATTTTTTCAGTAGCTAAAAGTATCCCCTCAGCAGCATCATCAACGTAAAGAAATTCTCTAGATGCGCTGCCCGTTCCCCAGCAATCAATGTGCCCTTCACCTTGCCCAACAGCGGTAACACATTTGCGTATCAGCGCGGGAATGACGTGTGAAGTGTGCATATCAAAGTTGTCCCCAGGCCCATATAAATTAACCGGAACCACCACCACGCCGGGAAACTGATACTCCTCATAATAGCTTTGCAACATGAGAAAAAGTGATTTTTTCGCAATACCATAAGGCGCATTTGTTTCCTCGGGGAATCCCTTCCAAAGGTCTTCCTCTTTGAAAGGCACAGCTGTAAATTTGGGATAAGCACAAACCGTTCCTGTTTGTAGAAATTTCTTAATGCCACGCTTTCTCCCGTGTTCTATCAGATGCAATCCCATCGCCATATTTGCATAAAAAAATCGCCCGGGATGATCTCTATTAGCACCGATCCCCCCCACTTCTGCTGCAAGATGTATAACCACATCAGGCTTAAAATCATCATACATCTGAATCACATTTTCCTCGACGGTAAGATCGTAATCTTTTCGTCTAGGTATATTGATTTCTTTGCAATGACGCTGAGCTAATTTCTCACAAACCACTTGACCTATGAATCCCCCACCCCCTGTTACCACCACACTCAGATCATTCCAATTCAGCATTGATTTCTCACTCTTTGTTAAACTTTAGTATGATGGGTATTGGCCCTTAGACTCAATCGTTTTATACCTTATAACCCTTAATTGATAGTCTTAAAACTCTGGCGCAGCCTCTGGCACCAAGTGCCCCGCGTCAATAAGTGTTTTTTCTTTTGCAGCTAATTCCATATCAGTATCAACCATCATCTTCGCCAAACCATCCAAATCTACCGTGGGTTCCCAGCCTAGTTTTTCCTTGGCTTTACTGGGGTCTCCTAGCAACAGGTCTACTTCTGTGGGTCGATAATATCGCTGATCAATTTCGTAAAAATCTTTATAATCTAAGCCCACGTATCCGAATGCTTTTTCCATAAATTCTCTAACGGAATAAGTTTCTCCCGTGGCGATAACGTAATCATCTGCTGTTTCTTGCTGAAGCATTTTCCACATCGCTTGGACGTAATCCCCCGCGAATCCCCAGTCTCGTTTTGCATCTATATTTCCCATGTAAAGTTTACTTTGTAAACCATGCTTGATGCGCCCCACCGCCCGTGTTATTTTTCGCGTGACAAAAGTCTCCCCTCTTCTGGGGGATTCGTGGTTAAAAAGAATGCCGTTAGAACAATGCATATCATAACCTTCACGATAGTTTACAGTGACCCAGTATCCATAAACTTTTGCTGCACCATAAGGACTTCTTGGGTAAAACGGCGTTGTTTCTTTCTGCGGCACTTCTAAAACCTTGCCATACATTTCAGAGCTAGAAGCTTGATAAAATCTCACTTGTTTCCCGCGATTTTGCTGATAATCTCGTATCGCATCAAGCAGCCTCATCGTTCCTAAACCCACAATATCCCCCGTATAAACAGGCTGATCAAAACTAACACGCACGTGTGATTGAGCACCCAAATTATAAACTTCAGTAGGCTTTGCCAATTCCAAAAGTTTAGTGATGCTATTGCTATCCGCCAAATCCCCGTAGTGCAGATGCAACTTCCGCCCAGCCAAGTGTGGGTCTTGATAAATGTGGTCTAATCGCTGCGTATTAAAAGAAGATGCACGTCTGATAATACCATGAACTTCGTAGCCTTTGCTTAACAGTAACTCCGCGAGATAGCTTCCATCTTGGCCCGTAATACCTGTGATCAACGCTACTTTATTTTCTGTCATAATGCTTCACCTTTGATTAGATTATCGTGTCCACCCATCGTGCCTTTTCGATCAGACAAACAGACCGCTGCTTATCACTGATCCGATCCAAAAAAAACACATCTTGTTATTAGTATCGATCTATTCAAGCTGTCAATTCAATTTGAGAATGCATTTCTGCCCATCTTTTTAGCAAGCCAAAACATCGCCTAAGCCAACCACTACCCCCTTCAATTTTTAACATAAACTTGACGCAATACTCACAATATCGTATCATTCTAATGCCTTTAAAATCAAGAGAATGCGTAATTCTAGGCCCTGGACAAGGCTTTTTCGGCCTGCTCCCGATTCTCATAGCCTCGTTTTTTTAACTTCTCACACTTAATCATTTCCGTGAATATTTTTCGACAACACAGGATGACTCGATGATAGTCGCTAACCCAACCACCTTAATTACATACGGCACGTTTGATATGTTTCATATCGGCCATTTGAAATTAATCCAGCGGCTTCTTGACATGTCTACTCGGCTTATTATCGCCGTATCCACCGATGAATTTAATGATCTCAAAGGGAAAAAAACAATCATCCCTTACGCTCAACGAGCCGAGATCGTATCCAATATCAAAGGCGTAGACTTGGTCATTGCAGAACAAAATTGGGAACAAAAAATACAAGATATACAAAAACACAACGTCGATATTTTCGCCATCGGGGATGATTGGCAAGGCAAATTTGATTTTCTAAAAACACATTGTCAAGTCTGTTATCTCCCCCGAACAGAGGGCATTTCCACCACACAACTAAAAAAAAGACTCTCTCAAGAATAAAGCTTTGGCTACACAAACTACACCATCAGCTTTTAATCACCGACCCGGCACCGCGCCTGTCCTTACGACACATTAACTGCAAGGCACTATGAAACAAATACTCGTTATAGGATCAGGAAATTTCGGCACCGCACTATCACAAGTCCTAGCAGCCAATTGCAAGGTAAGCCTACTCACTAGGCGCCAAGAAATTTACGATAGCATCCGAAATGTCGGCGAAAATCAACTGTATTTCCCAGGCATTAAACTACATAAAAATATCTCCGTCATACAAAACTATCCGTGCTTTGATGATTATCAATATATTATTTTCGCAATCCCCTCATCAAGCATCCTAAGCGAATTTAAAGCTATTGAACACCAACTCAGCGGCCAGATGGTGATCAACACCGCCAAAGGTTTTACCGAATCGGGCCAAACCTTTTTAACTGCTATCAAAAAACGCTACACACGCTGCATTTCTCTGCTTGGCCCTACCTTTGCATCCGATTTAATCCGTGGCGGTTACTCCGGCCTAACCGTGGCGTGCGAGAGCGAAAGCGAATATTTAGGCGTGGTCGATTTGTTTTCTAAGACAGCCATCAAGCTAGACTATTCGCTTAATTACAAACTCATCGAAACCGCCAGCGTAACTAAAAATGTATTTGCCATCGCCATGGGGATCTTTGATGCATTAGACCGGATCGGCGTGAACACCAAATTCTTAATCTTAACACAGTGCTTAAAAGAAACGCGCCTGATTTTAGATCTTTTCAATCCCACAACAAAAGACTATGTATTATATGCCACCATTGGCGATATGCTTCTCACCTCATTAAATGATCAAAGCCGTAACCGAACTTTTGGCATGCTCATCGGCAAGGGTTTTTATGACCACAAAGTCCAGCATTCCGCGGTACTCCTTGAAGGCGCGCGATCTGTCAAATTCATTCATACACTATGCATAGAGAACCAACTGGATTGCCCCATCGTGTCTTTTGTAATCCGTGTGCTAGAAGGCGACACCGTTTACGCAGCTTATCAGAAATGCATCGATTCTTTTTAAAACGATATCAAATCCAAAATTGCGTTTGATTGGACCCCTAGATGAATACACTTAAACCTCGTTTGAAAAATTTATTTTTTTTAATTTATCGAATCCTTTTTAGGACAATCAATTCTCTAGTACCTAAAAAAACAGACCAAATATGCTTCTCCGCTTCGCCCGATTATGATGATATGGCACGAGGAATCATCACCGCCTTTCTACAATCCTCCACAAGCCAAAGCAACATCGTTTTTTTAATTTCCAACGATGCCATCCTACCCAAGTGGGCAGACCATCAACGTATTACCCAGATCAAAAAACATTCACTAGCAGGCATCTGGACATTTTTCAGATCAAAATATATTTTTTATACCCACGGTTGTTTTACAAATATTAAACCCATTAAACGCCAAATCTGGGTCAATCTTTGGCATGGCATGCCCATCAAAAAAATTGGACGCTATATCAATCCAGACCACACCACTTACGCGCCCGATTTCACACTATCAAGCTCTCCCTTTTTTTCCGATATCATCGCCTATTGCTTTGGTCTTCCCCACTCCAAAGTCTTGCCTTATGGGCTGCCTCGTAATGACGTGTTATTTTTTCCGAAAAATTTAGCCTTGCGAAAAGAGCTAGCTAAACCCGATCAAAAAATCGTCATTTGGTTGCCCACTCACCGCCAATCCTCGACCGATGCTTTAAAAACAGATGGCCAAATCGCAGATAACCTTTTCAATCTACCCGATCTTGAAATTCAAAAAATCAACGACGCCTTGGCAAAGGCGGGCGCAATCGCGGTGCTCAAACCACACCCCATGACCGCACATTGTCCTAGAAATTTCGACCTAAACGATTATCCCCACATTAAGATTATCGACCAAGCATGGCTCGCTCAGCGCCACACAACACTAGGCGAATTACTTTCTCTCTCCGACTGCTTAATAACCGATGCCTCCTCGGTCATCATTGATTATCTACTGCTCGATCGGCCGATCATTTGTCACTTCCCCGATATTGATGCCTATAAAGCAACCCGCGGATTCTGCTGGGAATTTGACCCGCAAACTTATAATATTCCGCTAGTAGAAAGCCAAACCGCCCTACTAAAATCCCTGCAAAAATCCCTTAAATCCCCCGAAAATAATCAGCCCACCCAAGCATTCAAAACACTTTGCCACAGCGATACCAGCGGTTTCTCACATCGCCTACTCTCACATCTAGGCATTCTCAAGAAATAATCATAAACCAACAACACAGCTTATTTTCGCCGAATCATTCCAATCCCGCCCAAAGCCAGCAATACAAAAGACGTAGGCTCCGGGATACTAGCAGGGCTTGGTCTGCGAGAAAAATAATTGCGTACTTCAAACAAGTCGTCCAAATCAATCCAGCCGTCCCCGTTGAGATCGCCTACTCTAGCATATGACCGCTTACTTCCAAATTGGTTTTTTACATTCAAAAGATCTTCTCCATCAACAATCTGATTATTGTCTGTGTCTCCAGGCAGATCGTTGAGATGAGGCACTTCCCAGCCGATGTCTTTAAATGCCGCGTAATCAAGCTTAGTCAACAATTTCACAGTGTTGCCGTTGGAGATATTCGGGTCCATAGCGACCTCCTGAGAAGTGCCATCTAACCGTACGCTTTGCGTGCTATTTGCAAAGTGAGACCCTCCAGAAGACATGTCAAGCTGAACACTACCTTGGTTTTGGGCAGTAACATAAGGCCCCGTGGCCAAATTACCTTGCCGATGATTTGTCCATGATTCATTGGAAGAAGTCAAGCCTAAAACGTGTCCGATTTCATGAATCGCGACCGAAAGAAAATTGTAAGTATTGGCATCTCCCGAGTCTTGATCAAAAGCCCATTGCGCCCCACCATTCAGTTGCGTGTCAAAGGTGATCCCTCCTCCCCATCGAGCAAAATCGGTTTTGTCAGACCCTTGTGCCCCAAGTTGCCCTCTGCTCCGAATATTCGTAAAAAAATCAGACGAACTTCCTCTAGCAGAAAAACCCCCACTACCCCCACGCCCTAAAGAGCCAATATTAGCTGATCCAACATAAATAATAAGAGTATCTTGGGGTACCACCAAATGAGGGATCGTAACCGCAGCGCCTTTGAGAGTAAATTTAGCTGACCATGTACTATTACCAGATTCAACAATGGGGTTAAGCGAGTCTGTAAAACCACGATAATATTGAGCCGCTTCATTGAGCAAATTCATACGCCGAGGATGATCTACAAAGAAAGGATCATTCTCATAAATTCTAAACTGAATCTCAAGGGCGTGTGCCGAGACGGCAACCAAGGGCAACAATAGTGACAAAAAAGCGGTTTTTCGCATAAAATTCTCTTTAAATAAGCAGATACACCTGATGAATTCATACTGACGAGTGAACACGACATAGCGATAATGTATCATAGTATTCAGAGGAAATCTAGTTCTTATTTGAGGATCAATAGGCCTCACCACACCCCCCCCCTCACCCCAATCATTTCCTTTTCGATGCACCCCGATACACCATCCCCCAACTCCACGACAAAACATCAACCTCTCCAGCCCGCCAACCGTCCATGACAGCAAGCGATATCTTGCCCAAATCAAACCATACAACATCACCCACAGACGATTTAATCGCCAATCTCTCCCAGCCGATCCTCTAACCCCTAATTTAATGGAATCATAGGATAATGCTTGACCTATTATCTGAAAATGGGGAGAATAACGCGAAACTCCCCCTTAATGATAATAATTCCATATTGGCAATTTTTGACTTTGCCAGGTTGGAACATTTTGCAGTTTAACAAAGGTAAGTGATTGATGAATGTAATAAATCGAGAACCCAAACGGGCCTATAAACTATGGATAATATGCTGCATCGTGGCCTTGTTCATCATCGGCTGCAAAAACAAGCGTAAAGGAGCATCCCAATTACCACCCGGGGTTTCAGCCATATCAGGCCCCGCCTTCTTAAGAGGCACAATCGGGTCATATGCCGAACTACATGGATACGAAACCATACATGTCAGCGGATATGGCTTAGTCGTAGGACTAAAACAAACCGGCTCATCAACCACACCAGCAGACCTCCAAGAAATGATGCTAGATTTGATGAGACGCCGAGGCATCGGAGATTCCAAACTAGGCGCAGGACATCTAAGCGCCATCAAAATGCTCAAAAGCACTTCCACCGCAGTCGTAGAAATCCATGGCCTAGTACCCGCAGGCGCCGTCCGCGGAACCCCCTTTGATGTAATGGTTTCTGCCATCGATGAAGAAACAACCAGCCTACTCGGCGGCAAATTATTAACCGCCGAATTATCCCCCAACGGCGTCGACCTAAGCATCCGATTCGAGAAAAAAATTGCCATCGCCAGCGGAGATCTATACGTCAACCCCATGGATGATCGACGCAAACTAAAAACAAATTTCCAAAGAGAAGCCGTCATTGTTTCAGGAGGCGTATCCACCGTCCAATCCGATGTCAATTTAATCTTAAATCGCGAAAGCAACAAAATGGCCCGACGCATCGCCAATCGAATCATCGATAAATTCGGGGACGAACATCTGGATGACAAAGAAATTGCCCAAGCAAAAACAAGCAGAAGAATTAAAATCAATATCCCCAAAAGATACAAACGCCATCCCGAAAAATTACTCCAATTGATCGACAAACTATATCTAATTAGTGACCTGAGAGTCGTGGAACATCGAGCCCAATTACTAGGCATTGATTTAGAAAAAGACCCAAGCTATGCAACAGATGTAACATTAGCATGGCAAGGCTTAGGCAAGCTCGCATTACAAGTCATCCGCAGATATTACGAACACGAAGATTTACGCGTCCGACTAGCAGCGTTAGAAGCAGGCGCAAAACTCCATGATGCCTTTGCTATTAAATTTTTAAAATATTTAGTGGAAACAGGCGACCATAAAATGCGCATCGGCGTCAGCCGATTACTCGCCCAGCTAATGGACCATCGCCAAAGCAGACCCGTACTCAGCCAACTAGCCAATGACCCAGATGACCGTGTACGCATAGCCGTCTATGAAGCCATGGCCGATTCACAGCATCCACAATCGGTCATGACCACCCGACAAATTCGAGGCCAAACCGGACGAATCAAATTTGAACTTCACCTAATCCCATCAGACCGACCCATGATTTATGTGTCCCATCATCGCATACCCAGAATAGCCATCTTTGGCCAGGACGTCGGCTTTGTCAATGCATGGCCTCTCACCCTTTGGGATAATCGTTTGATCTTAAAATTAGCCCTGCAGCTAATCGTAGATGAAAAAACAGGCAAAGCCAAACCTGCACAGCAACTAGCCATGCATGTCTTTTATCGAGGCGGACGACACAATGGACGCAAACCCGCCGTCTGCTACCCCTTTGTCTCACATTTAATCTGGGTCCTAGGCAGTGATGAACCCATTAGCCCAGTCCGCGATGGATACAATCTAAGCTTTGATGAAATTGTCAACGCACTATACCTAATGAAGAAAAAAAAATATATTGATGCGGAGTTCAAAATCGCCAGCAGTGACTTTGTACAAATGATCGAGCGTTTAAAGAAAAAAAGAGGCCGAAAAGGACGCCAAGAGATCAAAACAGATGGCACCGAGTAGCCCTGTTGATTTGAGCGCGAAAATCATGGACAATAGGCAAATAGCTTCGCCTGAAACATTAAATTCAGCCAAGCCAAGAGGAGAGGATGGATGCTGTTCTTCGGATTAAGTCTCACGTAGGATGGGCCCGAGCTTGTGGAGGATACCATGGCTTTGAGGTTGAGAAAATGGTGCTGGCGCTTATCGTGTGTCGGGATAAATTGGATGACATAAAGGGCTAGCTCTTATGCGTTTAGCTAAATTAACCCTTTGCGGGTTTAAATCTTTTGCCGATAAAACAGAAATTGCTTTCGATGCCCCCATCACAGGCATTGTGGGACCCAACGGCTGCGGAAAGAGCAATGTCGTCGATGCCATCAAATGGGTACTAGGAGAACTATCAGCAAAAAGCTTACGTGGAGGCCATATGATGGATATGATCTTCAACGGCTCAGCCACCCGAAAACCGTCCGGAATGGCCATCGTAACCCTTACCTTTGACAATACAGACAGAACCCTAGCACTTGACTTTGATACCGTTACCGTTACCCGCCAACTCTACCGTGATGGCTCCAGCGAATATCTAATCAATAATAAACGAGCCAGGCTTAAAGATATCCGAGATCTATTTATGGACACAGGCGTCGGAACAGATGCCTATTCAATTATTGAGCAGGGCAAAGTAGCACAAATGCTCACCAGCAATGCACAAGAACGAAGAGAAGTTTTCGAAGAAGCAGCCGGCATTAGCCGCTATAAAGCACGAAAAAAAGAAGCCCTCCGAAAACTAGAACGCACGCAACAAAATCTAGAACTCTCACGGCAACGCGTAGGAGATGCCCAACGAAGACTCCGAAGCATTAAAATACAAGCAACCAAAGCACGCAATTACCAAGCGTACGCCACCCAGCTACAAGAGCTTGCACTAAGTTTTTCCCTCAATGAATATCACCGGTATCAGTCCGAATTTCTCGCCACCATAAAAGCATTAGAACAAACCCAAGACGATCACACACAAGCCGCCCAAGCGTTAGCGGAAGTAGATGAAAAAATACATCAAGCCCAACTTCACCGTCAAGAAATTATGAAGCAGCAGAAAACCTATGATCAAAACAGACTTCAAGAACAAGCACGGCGAGACCAAGCCACACAAAAAAAACGATACGCAGAAACAGCACTGGAAGATCTTAAAAACCAAATCACCCGAGAAACCACACGCAAACAAGAGCTAGAAAAACGATGCGAAGAATTAACAACACTCCTGGCACAAGCCCAAAACCGTGTTGAAAAACTAGCCGAAGAAGAAAAAACATTTGAACAAAACCTCAGCCAAGCCCAAAATGCCTACCGACAAAGTCAGCACGATCTCAATACCCAACGCCGAGCATTAGAAGACCAAAAAAACGAAATCAACAAACTAACCCGCACATCCTCACAAAAACAAAGCGAAATTAAAACCCAAGATGTTTACGAGAAAAACTTACACGCCACACGACAAAGACTAAATGAACGACAATCCCTCATCGCTGGAGAATTAGCTAGCTATGTGCAACAACGCCAAAATGCAGAGGAAAAACGAGAAACTGCCCAAAAAATTATTCAAACCAAAGGCAAAGCACTAGCCCACTTAGCAGATCAAGCCCAACAACTCAGCGGAGACCAAAAAGTCTTAGCAGACAACATCGGCTTAGCCAAGCAAGCACGCAGCGGCTTAGATTCACGCAAAGAATTATTAGAAGAAATGCAAGCCAATCAAGAAGGACTTTCCGATCCTGTCAAAGCGGTACTCGCTAAAAAAACATCCGACGCCCAAGGCGCATATCATTTTGTGCGAGGCTTACTCGTAGAGATGTTAGATGCAGATGTCGCAGATGCCCCTATTGTCGAAGCTGCCCTAGGCGATTATCAACAAGCATTAGTACTGGACAAAGCCAGCTCTTTGAACGAAAAAATCATTGCAGATTTAGCCGGACGAGTCACTTTTTTAGCCAGCGATCAAACAATGCTGCCACGCGTAGCCGGCATCACCGGAATGGCCAGAATGCCCGGAGTAACGGGAGAGATCCTAAATGATCCACACGTCAAACCGGTCATTGATTTAGTCAAATTCCCCGGGGAGGTCGCCAGCGTAGCATGGTCGGTACTTGGCAAGACCCTGCTCGTGGAAACATTAACCAAGGGGTTTCAAGCCAAAGCGAGATTGCCTCGAGGCTATCGTTTTGTAACGCAAAACGGGGAGCTAATCGAAGAGGATGGACGCGTCCTCGCTGGCCCTAGCGGGCAAGCGGGAATGGGCCTCATTAGCCGAAGAAGTGAGCTTGCAGATTTAGCAGCAGAAATACAAACCCTTGAGCAGCAGATCAAAACCGGACAACTTGCCCTAGAAGGCTTAAGCAAAAAAACCGCGGAAGTAGCGCGCGTGACCCAAGACCTCAGGCAAGAAATACGAAGCGCTGAAAATGTAAAAGTAGAAGTCGATAGCCAAATCGGCCATTACCAAGGACAAATCACCAAATTAGAAAGAGAACAGCCAGGATTGGCATCCGAAGCCCAAACCATCCAAAAGCGCCTAGCAGAAACCATCGCCAAGCGCCAAGCATGGGTAGTAGCAATCGCAGAATTAGATGAACAAGTCGCATCAAAAAAAGCAGGCCTAGAAGGACTCTCTCAAAGCATCGATTTACTAAACAAAAAAGTCGAAGAACTCAGAGAATCAGTAACCCAAGTGCGCATCGCATCGACCGCGATGGCTGAACAGTTAAACGCCAGCCGCAGGCAGGTCCGAGAGCATGACATGGCATTGGCTGATACCCAGAGACAATACAAAAGCTTAGTCGAGCAAATGTCGGGTTATCAGCAGCGAATCGAAAATCATGAAAAAACAATCGCAGAATCCAAAACAATGGCAACCCAAGCCCAAACCAAGCATGATCAATTAACCGTACGCTGTGAAGAAGTAGCCCTCCAATTAAAAACCGTAAGCCAAGCCTTGGGCGCACTGCAATCGGGAGTCTCCCAGCAACGCAGCCAGGCCAAAACCATTGACACCGCATTAAATAGTTATCAAGTGACCAAAGGCCGGCTCGAGGTCAGGCTAGATGCCATTGTCCAGCGATGCTTTGAACAGCTAGAACTCGACATCAAAGAAGCCTACCAAGGCTACCAGCATAACGATGCAGATGAAACAGACTGGCACGCCGTAGAAAGAGACATCAAAGCGCTGCGTAAAAAAATCAGTAATCTGGGTAATATCAATCTCGATGCCATTGATGAACAAGAGCAAATCGAGAAAAAATACGATGACTTGGCCACACAAGTTGAGGATATTGATGATGCGAGAAAGCAGCTAGCAGAGCTTATCGATCAAATCAATAATGACTCTCGGATTTTATTCCAGAAAACATTCGATGAAATTCGTGAGAATTTTGCGGGGCCTCAAGGCTTATTTAGAAAACTCTTCGGCGGAGGAAAAGCGGATATCTTCTTAAAACCAGACGAAAACGGAAAAATTGATATTTTAGAAAGTGGTATCGAGGTCATGGCTAAACCACCAGGCAAAGAACCCCAATCCATCAATCTACTTTCGGGTGGGGAAAAAACAATGACCGCCGTGGCAATGCTCATGTCCATCTTTAAAAGCAAACCCTCCCCGTTTTGTGTCCTAGACGAAGTCGACGCCGCCCTTGATGAAGCCAATGTCGAACGATTTGCAGACGTCATCCAAAGCTTCCTAGATCGCTCCCATTTTATTGTGATTACCCACCATAAACGCACCATGCAAGCCGCCGATATTTTATATGGCATCACCATGCAAGAACGCGGAGTCTCCAAGCGCGTAAGTGTAAAATTTGATCAAATCAGCGGCGAAGGAAAAATCAGCCAAGAAGCCGTGAGATTACAAAACAATAAAGATGCAAAAGCGGAAGTTGATCGAGAAATTCAAGAAAAAATCAACAACCCGAAAGCAACAACAGACCCCCAAGCACAACCCCAAATTGTCATCACAGAAGCACATCATAAAAACGAGGACAACTCCAATGAGCCCGCCCAAACAAAATCAAATCGCCAAAAATTAGCCGAAATGCTAGAAGGCAAACCACCTCAAGAGATCAAACCCTAAACTTTAAACTAGACTTCAGCAAATGAAAAAAAAGAGACAGAGCACAATCAAAGCAGCTCAAACCACAATCAAACGGGTCTCGTAATGAGAAAAACCCCTTTAAAACAAGGGGAACAGCCCTTAGACCCGACAATCATTCGCTAAATACTCAAATCCTAGATCGTCGTTCAAACAACAAAACCCATCGATTACATATTATCCGTCTCTTGGGGGAGACTTGAACCGTTATTTGGTATATAATGATGGACTTGGCTGAATTTAGCTGCCCCGACCCGAAGTGTTTCGGGATTTTTGATGTTTCAAGGCGCAGTGAGGCCGTATACTATTTTTTAAGAATAGAGTGAATGTTATGTCTACAGATGAAAATGCAGATTCTAATAAAGAATCAAATAAAGAACCAAATAAAGAACCAAATAAAGAACAAAAAATAACCCCCCGCTTTGAAGATTTAAATCTTTCAAAAGATGTATTGGCTGCGGTCAAAAAAGTGGGATATGAAATCCCATCCCCAATTCAAGCAGCAACAATTCCTTACATCGCCGCCGGCGGAGATGTCATCGGACAAGCCCAAACAGGCACCGGGAAAACAGCCGCATTTGCCCTCCCATTACTCTCACGTATTCAAATCGAATTACCCAAACCTCAAGTCTTAGTCCTAGCTCCAACACGAGAGCTTGCCATACAAGTAGCAGAAGCGTTCGAAGTTTATTCCAGTGAAATGCGTGGCTTTCACGTCATGCCCATTTACGGCGGAGCACCATACGAAGGACAACTCAGAAAACTTAAAAGAGGCGTACATGTAGTAGTAGGCACACCAGGCCGAGTCATGGACCATATCGATCGAAAAACATTAGACCTAAGCGAATTAAAATGCTTAGTCCTAGACGAAGCTGACGAAATGTTACGCATGGGCTTTATAGATGATGTCGAATGGATTCTTCAGCACACACCCAAAGGCCGCCAAGTCGCCATGTTTTCCGCAACCATGCCTCCAGCAGTAGCCAAGATCGCTTCTCGACATATGAGAAATCCCGATACGGTAGTGCTCGAAACAAAAATGACCATCGCCAAAACCATTACCCAAAAATACTTACCCGTTCACAGAAGCCAAAAACTCGATGCACTCACCAGAATCCTAGAAGCAGGCGCACACGATGCCATGATTATTTTCGTGAGAACAAAATCGGAAGCAGGCAACCTAACTTCTAAATTAGAAGCACGAGGCTATCGCGCTGCAACCCTAAACGGCGATGTCCCCCAGAACATCCGAGAAAAAACAGTAGCCCGGCTCAAAGATCGACAAATCGATATTCTAGTCGCCACCGATGTAGCAGCACGAGGCCTAGACGTCAAACGAATCTCACACGTCATTAACTATGATATACCAGGAGATATCGAAGCCTATGTCCACCGCGTTGGACGGACAGGCAGAGCAGGAAGCGAAGGGCAAGCCATTGTCTTCGTCACACCACGCGAATCCCATTGGTTAAGATCAATCGAAAAAGCAACACGACAAAGTGTCGAAAAAATGACAATGCCTTCCGTAGCAGAAATCAATGATGTACGCATCGAGCGATTCAAGCAAAGAGTCACCGCGACACTAGGAAGCGATGATCTACA
>CAZSSX010000026.1:0-16831 GCA_964609545.1 uncultured Phycisphaeraceae bacterium
ACTGCCTGTAATGATTCGGGCAACGGCACCAAAACAGCGGCTAAATTGGCCAAGGGCAAAGGCATTGTCAGCGGCGACCAGATCGCGGTGATTCCCAAAGGCACTTCTCATGAATTTTGGAAAGCAGTTCACGCCGGGGCGGTCAAAGCTCAGCGAGAGCTTAAAGCGGGCGGCCTTGATATTGAAGTGATTTGGAAGGGGCCTCAAGATGAAGCCAGCGATAAAGAGCAAAAGGATATCATCGAAAACCTTGCATCCAAGTCTAAGATGAAAGGCATTGCCATCGCGCCGCTGCATCAGACGTCTATCGCATCAAGCGTGATCGATACGAATGAAAAAAATATTCCGGTGGTTCTTTTTGATTCAGATATTAACCCCGACAAAGCCAAAGTCGGCGAGGATTATGTCACTTTTATTGCGACGAATAATTACAACGGCGGTGTCGCAGCGGCTAAAAAAATGTCTGAATTACTAGGCGGTAAAGGCTCTGTCGTCGTCATCCGCTACATCGCTGGCAGCGCATCGACCGAGGCTCGCGCTGATGGATTTGTCGCAGAAATCACTAAAAACCACAAAGGCATCACCATCCTGTCCCATAATCAGCGGCCAGACAAAGGCGACATCTCTTCAGCGATGAAAAAAATCGAAAGCGTCAAAGAAGTCTCCAAGGCTGATGGTTTATTCTGCGTCAACGAATCGGTCGCGGCTGCGGGCTTACAGGTTATTAAGCAGTCTGATGCGCTTCGCGGAAAGATCAAATTTGTCGGATTCGATGCGTCTCAGCAGCTGATCAAAGGGCTAGAAGACCGCCATGTCCATGCACTGATCGTACAAAACCCGATGAATATGGGTTATTTTTCGGTCATGCGTTTAGTAGATCACCTGCAAGGCAAAAAAGTTTCCAAGGAAACCGACACCGGCATCGTCGTCGTCACACCCGAAAATATGAACCAAGCCAAAGCTCAGGAAGTGCTTAACCCTCCGCTTGATAAATACCTCAGCGAATAATACTTTGGTTCTGATAGGATTTGGGAGTACCCAAAACGTCCTTTTTAGCCTAAAATACCTAGCACCAGTTCATGCCATGAGCTGGTGCTTTTTTTTAACCCTATATTGATAGAAACAAACGATACGATGCAGCAAACGCCTCAGACCCTGACACATATCAAACAAACCTTAGCGGCATACGGATTGCGCCCTAAGCATAGATACGGGCAAAACTTTCTTCATGACCACAATCACCTGAAAGCGATCATCAAAGCCAGCCATATCGGGGCTGATGATCTTGTCCTTGAGATTGGTCCTGGTACTGGCACCCTTTCTCAGCAGATCCTAGAGATGGGCGCCAAGTTGCTGGCGGTTGAGATTGACCAAGATTTAAAGCCTGTCTTAGAAGCTGCGATGAGTCCTTATGCTGGTCGTGCGCGTTTACTTTATGCCGATGTGCTGGCGTCTAAGCATGTCATTGAGCCTCGCATTTTTAGTGAGCTTGAGGATTTGTCTGGTCAAAAATCAGCATCATTTAAACTCATCGCCAATTTGCCTTACAACATCGCCTCGCCTCTGATTGCCAATTTAGTGACCGATTATATCCATCCGGTAGACCCGTCCATGCCTCGGATGAGTACCTGCGTGGTGATGATCCAGAAGGAGGTTGCCCAGCGTTTGAACGCGGGGCCTGGGAGCAAGATTTATGGCCCTCTTGGCATTATGATTCAGGCATTGTGCGATGTCAGGCACGCTTTGACGCTTAAGCCGTCTTGTTTTTGGCCGGCGCCTAAGGTTGACTCTGCGGTGGTTGTGCTTCATGCCAAGGCAGTGCCTCTGACTGCTCACCCCAAGCGCTTACGTCGTTTGTTACACGTTCTTTTTAGCAAGAGGCGAAAGCAAATCGGCTCTATTTTAGGCCGGGATTTCCCATTGCCCGATGGTGTCGGCGCTAATTCGCGTCCCGAACAACTTTCGGTGGAACAACTTATCCAGTTAGCGGGTATATATCATCAGGAAACCCAAAACCATCCACATGCCCCTGGAGCCCATGCCAATGATACTCAAAAATAAGCCGAAAATCCTCATCGCCATCCCCGTGTATAACGAGGAATCTTACGTCACCAAGGTGCTTAATGAGGTCAAAAAATATGCTCCTTCTGATATCTTGGTGATCGACGATGGCTCTACTGATAAAACGCCCCTCCTGCTAGCTCAGCAAAAAGTCGAGGTGATTCGGCACGCGGAAAACCGCGGATACGGCCGATCCATGGTTGATGCTTTCCGATGGGCGTGTTGCTATCAATTCGATTGGGTCATTACCATTGACTGCGATGAACAGCACGAGCCGGAATCTATCCCGGATTTTTTAGATGCTATTGATCGCGATGATGCTGATATTATTTCTGGCTCGCGTTATTTAAATCATCGTTCCGACGACATCGGCCTGCCCCCCGCCGACCGCCGTCAAATCAATAAAACCATTACCCATTTAGTCAATGAAATCTTAGGCACAAAAATCACCGATGCCTTCTGTGGTTTCAAAGCCTACCGCACAAGCGCCGTCAACAACTTAAGCTTAGACGAAACGGGATACGCCTTTCCCTTGCAGTTTTGGGTGCAAGCCAAAGCTAAAAACTTAATCACCCGAGAGCTGCCTATCCGTTTGATTTATAATGACCCCAACCGCACCTTCGGCGGGCCTTTGGATAATCAAGATAGCCGCCTGAAGCATTACCTAAATATTTTTGATCGTGAGCTTAAAAAACATACCCAACAGTTTGGCCATCTCTGCACCAAATGCGCATTAAACGAACACTATCAACCCATCGCATTAAATACACAACATGCCTAAAACCAAGCTATATACAGCGCCCGCGCTGGGCCAAATACAGGTTAAAGCTAATCTTCAGCAGCAAGAGGCTCGCCAAAACCTATGGGCCAACTTATCGCAACCTCAGCCCTACCGCGAGGGCCAGCCGATTATTGCCACCGGGCATCAGCCCGCGATTTGGCATCCCGGCATCTTGGCAAAATATTTAGCCACCCGCGTTTTAGCTCAAAAACATAACGCCCAAACCTTTCATCTTCTCGTTGATCAAGATACCGCCCCGGCCCTTGGTCTCAAATATGTCACCCAAAAAGATCACGCGCTGAGCTTAAAAGAAATCTCCTTAGCTAATGAAAATACCGCTTCTCCTATTTGCACGCGCGCCCCTGCCAACACCGATCAGCTGCTCCTCAATCTCCGAAAGATTCAGCGTGAAATAAATCGCCCCGATGATTTATCGCCCCTAATCCGCGCGGTAGCCAGTGCCTCGGAGGCTCCCAATTTGGCCCGTCAGCTGGGGGTTATTTTAAATGCCCTGCTCTTGCCTTATCACGCGCAGCTACCCTTTATCACCGCCACCGATTTACTCACACTCGATGCATCCCAAGCCTTACTTTCCAAAATGCTCGCGGAAGCTCCCCAAGCCATCCGTGCTTACAACGCCGCGGTCAATCGCTTTAACACCGCCAAAATCCCTTGCCTTTTTATCTCCAATGAATTAGTCCAGCTTCCGCTTTGGGCCATCAAAAACAAGTCCCGGATCAAAGTCTACGCCGACATCACCAGCACAAGTCATCGGCTCGTAGACGCTTTTTTTCATCCCATCGACTCGAGCTATCGATTGGCCCCTCGGGCATTACTCCTCACCGGCATCACCCGTTTATATTTTGCCGATCTTTTTATCCATGGCGCGGGCGGCTTCATCTACGACCAGATCACCACCGATTGGCTCACCACTTGGCTAAGGCAACCTCTGGCAACGATCGCCAAAGTTTCAGCTGATCTTTTTCTCCCCTTAAACGCCCCCACCGCCAGTGCCCAAAGTTTACATCAAGCCATCAACGCGCATCATCATCTCAAGCATAACATTGCCCAAAGACTTAGCCCCGATCATCCCGATGCTCTGCGTAAAAAAAACCTACTTGAGCAAATGGGGAGCACATCCAGCCCAGCCGATCGGCGCATTCTCTACAAATCATTACAAGAATTAAATCAACAACTCCGCGCCACGCATGAACATCTCCTCATCGCTGAACAAGAAAAAATTGCACACGCCAAGCAAGGCATCGCCAACGCGAAAATTGCAAATCAGCGAGATTTCCCTCTTACTTTCTATCCCCGCGATGCTATACTAGATCTCGTCCAGGAGATTAAATCTCAATTCACCCTTGCCCCTTAATTTTAATCGAAGCTACTTTTTCATCGGAGTTATCATGCCATTCCCAAAATTCATCCTGCTTATTTTTTCACTGCTCACCATCGCCAACCCCGCCACTGCCCAGCAGAAAAAACAGGTCATCAACTATCTCATCACCCTCAACGGCAAGGTCATGGGACACTCTCAAAATTATTTTGTGATTCTAAAAAATAAAAATATCGCATCGCATTCACTCGCCCAGATGAGCATCAAACGTGCCGGCTCAACCCTTCATATGACCACGCATACCATTTACGAAGAGTCGCCAGATTTTAAAACCGTGAGCCTCACCCACACACAATGGCAATCCATCCCCGGGCAGCCGCAACTCAAAAATAAAACTTCTAAGCGTTTGATTTTCAGCGATGACCATGTCACGCTCAGCGTCACCTCCGCCGATCAAAAGACAACGCATCAGCGCTTGCCTTTGCCTGTGGTAAAACAAATCATCACGCCGATGAGGATGCTTATTCTTTTTCACCAGGCTTTATTACAAGGGAAAAAGCAGCTACAATACACCGCTCTTTCTCCCGAAACAGGCCTGACCCCAATGACACTCACCACACATTTCCTAGGCAAGACGACCCTACCGCTGGAAGGGAAAAAGCGCGGTGTTTACAAAAGCATTTCAGAAAATTCATTAACCCCTACCCTCCGCATCACCTCTCACACCGACAGCTACGGCACGCCCGTTAGGTTAGACATTCCGGTGGGACCGTTCAAAATGCGATACACTCAAACCACTCAACCTATCCCTCCCATTACCCCGGCTGAAGTCTTCATCCCCACGCTGATTAAGCCCACTGGTATACTCAAATCACCCGCCCAATCCGTTGGCGCAACTTATATCCTCACCCTCAAAAAAACTCTAAAAACCCCGGGGGGAACCCCTAAAAAAACATCCTTGCACTTCCCCAGAGCCGCATCCCAAACACCCATCTGGGCCAACCAGCGTACCCTTGTTTTGCATATCGACACCACCCGATCCGTCACGCCAAAAGATGATTTACCCACCGCTAAACATCGTGAATCCTCCCATATGATCGCTTGGAAAAACAAGCACGTCCTTCAACTTCATCAACGGGCATTACGGGAAAAGATTTTTTTAAACCATCGCGGCACCGCGATCAAACTTAAAAAATTCGTTTATAAAAGTATCGCGAAAAAAGATTTCAATTCGGCCAATGCCACCGCTTCCCAAGTGGCTGTGAACCTCTCGGGCGATTGCACCGAGCATGCTGTCTTATTAACAGCATTATTGCGCGCATCGAAAATTCCATCCCGCACCGTGATCGGTTTGGTTGCTGTCAGTGGCAGCGATCTGAACAAGCCCTCTTTTGGTTTTCACATGTGGACCCAAGCTTGGATTGATGATGACCCCATCGGCGGGCGATGGATTGATTTAGACGCGACGCGGCTAGGACGATTTGACGCATCACATATTGCCCTAGGCACCTCCGACCAATCCGATCGCCGAGGCGCGATACACGATACCCTTCAAATCCTGCCCTTCCTAACAGGCAGCGTTAAAATTCATATCAAAAATGTCACCTATAAATAATCCCCCGCAATGCCCATCGCCCAGGAAGCCTAAGCCCCCTTGGGGTATACTACAGCCTATGTCAAGCCGAGCAAATTCCTTTACCTGCCCCATGGTTTTTTTATGACAACCGATATCGACTCCATTTTACAAGCACTTGCAAACGGCAAGATTTCCTTACCCCAAGCCAAACAATCCCTCCAAGCATTACAAGCGCAGCCCCTTGGTTTTGCCACCATCGACCATCACCGCGTCAAGCGATCTCCGATGGCTGAAGTGATTTTCGCGCAGCACAAAACCGCCGACCAAATTATTAAAATTACATCTGCCATCTTAGCCCATGAGCAATCGGTCCTCATCACCCGAGCGACAGCTGATCATATCCAAGCCATCACCGCTTATTTTTCAGGCAGCACCCACCATCTAGAAATCATGACCCATTGCCCAACCCTCCTCATCGGCGCCCCGCCTCGCCCGCGAACTTCCACCCGTGGCATCGTCATTCTCACCGCGGGAACCTCCGATCTATTCATCGCCGAGGAGGCCCAGCTCACCGCTAAAGCCATGGGTACACCCGCCAAAATGATCTCTGATGTAGGCGTCGCCGGCCTACACCGACTACTCAATCGTTTACCCGAGATTGAAAAAGCATCCGCGGTGGTTTGTATCGCGGGCATGGAAGGCGCCTTGCCATCGGTCTTGGCTGGGCTGATCCAAATCCCCATTATCGCCGTCCCTTCCTCCGTGGGCTACGGCTCAAACCAAGAAGGCATCACCACACTCTTAGCCATGCTAAGCTCATGTGCTGCGGGGGTGACCGTTGTGAATATTGACAACGGCTTTGGCGCAGCCTACGCGGCAGGTATTATCGATCAAAATAGTGCAATCCTGAAAGACTAAAAATGCATCTAACCTCTCACATTTCAAGCCTACCCATGCTGCCTAGCCGCCACCTTAATTCACACAAAGGCACCTACGGCACGGTCATTGTCATCGGCGGCTCGCCATTGATGATCGGGGCGCCCGCCTTCACCGCCACCGCCGCATTACGCATCGGCGCGGGGCTGGTTAAAATCATGACTCAACCCAATCTCATCCTCCCCATTCTTAGCCTACAACCCTCAGCCACAGCGATCCCTTTACCCACCAACATCAAACGCGATCTTATTTCCCGCATCCCCTACACACAAAAACCCAAAACCGTCCTTGCCCTAGGCCCGGGCTTATCCATCTCCGACGCCGCCATCCAAACCGTTCAACAAATCATCGCACAACCCAACTACCACGTCGTCTTAGACGCTGATGGTTTAAATATTTTGGCCCAGCTCGCCCCTTCGCCCAATCAGATCAAAGCGACCCTCACCCTAACGCCCCACCCGGGCGAATTTCAAAGACTCGCCGCGGCCTACAGCCTCACTTACGAAAAAGAACAAACAGACCCAGCGTCATCTATCGCGTGCGCCACTCAACTAGCCCGCCTGCTTAATGCGACGATCGTTCTCAAATCTCATGCCACCCTTATCGTCAACCCCGATCAGCACGCCATCAATGGGACAGGCAATCCAGCCCTTGCCACCGCGGGTTCTGGCGATGTACTCACGGGAATCATCGCCGGGCTCATCGCCCAAGGATTATCGCCTTTTCACGCAGCCCAACTAGGCACACACCTGCACGGCTTGGCCGCCGACCTCTGGGCCTCCATCCATGGCACCGCAGGCCTGCTGGCCAGCGAACTCACCGATCATATTCCCCCAGTCATGCAAACTTATCGAAAGCAATAATGCACTGCGTTATCTGCACATCACCCATAAAAAAACCTCTCCGAGTAAGAAAAGGTTTTTTTATGGATAAGCTTTTAGAAGCTCCATCAGCAGGTTTTAATCCCATTTTTATTTACCTCGGAATGCCGCAAAGTCTATGCGCAAAGGGTCTTTCATCTTTTTTTGCTCTGCTTGAAATTGTATCCATAGCGAATGAGCCTTGGCAGTAAATCGTGGATCTCCAGCTAAACTTTTCATTTCTTTCGGATCATTGCGTAAGTCATATAAGCGATACACTTTGGCTTTGGGATAAATAATCAGTTTAAAACCTTCCGCGATATACATCCGCTGGGCGCCTACTAGGTAAGCCCCGTAGATACCTTGCTGCTGGGTCGTCTTGGCTTTAATCTTAGGCATTAAATCGTGAAAATCTAAATTTTCTATTTCTTTATCACCAGCAAGGACAAGGCTTGTCGCCATCACATCCTGATAATAAATCGGTGAGCCGATCAGTTTCCCTTTTGGCACGCCTGGGCCTACGATACAAAACGGCACGCGCATCGAATGATCATACATATTTTGTTTGCCTAACAAACCATGACGCCCCACCGCCAGGCCGTGATCAGAAGTAAAAACAATAATCGTATTTTCCGCTAAACCCGATTGTTTTAAAGCCTTTAAGATACGCCCAATCTGCTGGTCCATATGGCTGATCAATGCGTAATATTCTTGCCGATGCACTTTGATGCTATGCTTGGTTCGCGGAAAAGGCGCTAATTTTTCATCGCGTAATCCTGGGCCACATCCGATTTTATCTTTGAAAGGGTAAAGCGGGAGAAAATTATCGGGCACTTTAATTCGACTCAATGGGTACTGATCGACAAATGCTTTGGGCGCCTGGCGCGGATCATGCGCGGCATTAAATGCTAAGTACATAAAGAACGGCTTATCTTTTTTCTCACGCACCACTTTGGCATGCTTAATAAATCTCAAAGCATCATCAGCTACAACTTCCGACCAATGCGTGCCCCCTTTCCAAAAGCCGCCAAATTTTTTATTATAAGGCGACCAGACATCTTTTTTCCCTTGCACTGGGCGGTTATAGCCTGCGGCAACCTGCTTAGGCATGCCCCCGCGAACATGAGAGACGTGATCAAATATTTGCTTCGTATTGACTCCCACGTGCCACTTACCTGTAAAATAAGTCTCATAGCCTCGGGCTTT
Organism: uncultured Phycisphaeraceae bacterium; assembly: GCA_964609545.1. GTDB lineage: Bacteria > Planctomycetota > Phycisphaerae > Phycisphaerales > Phycisphaeraceae > CAZSSX01. The sequence goes on from CAZSSX010000026.1 coordinate 8,760, forward strand.
CATGCGGCTGCTCCACATTTTTTTAGCCCCCGCCAATCGCCGAATGCCGGGACCTCTGGCCAGTTTCCGAGCAGTCCAAAGCTGCTTACCGGTATTGAGCATAGCACGGCTGGCCATACAGATGGCACCAGCCCATCCGCCCGAATTATAAGCATGCGTAAAACGCGTACCACTAGCAGCCAATTGGTCCAGGTTAGGCGTGTCAATATCCGTCATGCCAGAAAAGCCCACGGTTTCGTAACTCAAATCGTCTGCAAAAATAAATAAAATATTAGGCTTGCTCCCCGGCGCCCCCGATTTGCCGCTCGATGCCCAAGACTTTCCTGCTAAAGCCAATAAACAGATCAAACAGATCAAACAGATCAAATTAAAATTTTTCATTTTCACTCCAAAGTCTAAATCTCCCCTCCCCCTTACAGCCAGCCACAACGCGTCACTGCCCGACTCATACCTAACGTCCAATCCGCCTTTTTTTTCACCGCCTATATCTTTTCATTTGCCTTTTTTATTTCACTCTTAACACTCGACCTATTTTAATCTTGACCTTTTTACCCGCCAAGATTTTTTCCTCCCATTGCTTAACCATCACTTCCCATTGCTCCAGAGTTTTATACGGATACGTGGCGGGCCAACCGCTATCTTTAAATGTTTGGCTCACCCCTTGATCATTGACCATCCCTTGATAAAACTTCATCCGCCCTTGCATTTTTTTAAGAGCCTTTGCATACTTCGGGTCTTTCGCTAAATTATGTAATTCGTATGGGTCTTTTTTGATATCGTAAAGTTCTTCAACGGGTTTGGTTTTAGCCATAAACTTGGCCTGATCTTTATTTAATGTTCCACTCAGAAACATCGCGTTAAGCACCGCCGTCGCTGGATACTGCGAAAGTTTATATCGGTTATATTGCATCCAAGGCCGCTCCGGCATCAGATTAAGAATATACTTAAATGTTTTGGTGCGCACCGCTCGCATCGCATCATGTGTCTGATCCATTTTATCCCGCGATGCAAAGATCGATGTTCGCCCAGCGGTTGAGCCATCGAACAAATCCAGCCCCTGCAAATAATCCAGCGACTGCGCCCCCGACACATTAAGGATCGTTTTGGTAATATCAATGCTCATCACCAAATCATCGCTCACCTGACCGGCTTTTATTTTTTTAGGCCAGCGAATAATCATCGGTATCCCAATGCCCCCATCGTATAAAAATTGCTTGCCTCTCACATGACATCTGCCGTGATCCGACGTAAAAATCACCAGCGTGTTTTCAGATAGCCCCTCATCTTTAAGCCTCTTTAGCAACTGCCCCACCCGACGATCCATCACCTGAATTTCCCCTAAACCCAGCGCCCAATCTTTACGCAATAATTTCGTATCGGGGTAGTAAGGCGGAAGCACAACCTTGCTCGGATCCACCGGCCTTTTTTTATCGCCTACCCATGGACGATGTGTGTTATGCAATGTGATTTTCGCAAAAAACGGCTGACCCTTCTCCCGATTTTTCCAATCCTTACCCATCATCAATGGACGCTCAAGCTTGAAATTTAGATCCGTTTTATTATCCAGCGAACAAGTGTAATAACCCGCATCCTCAAGCATATGCACAAACGGCAAATAAGGCTCGGGCAAAAGCTGTTTATCCCGCGTCCGATGCTGATGGGCACCAATCGTTTGCTGATGCACACCCACCATCATCGCGCTCCGCGAAGTGCTACACACAGGCCCCGTCACAAAAGCATTTGTGTAACGAATGCCTTGCTTAGCTAATTCATCTAGGTGAGGCGTCCGCACACCTTTCACGCCATAGCAACTTAAATCAGGACTAATATCCTCAGCCATAATCCAAAGGATATTGGGCATCTGCTCTTCTTGAGCATGGCTCAATTTGACACTCAGTAAAATAACACTCATCACAAAATATTTCACAAAGGTCAAACATTCCATCCATTCAATTCCTTGTCTAAAGTTTAATTTTCTGCTTAGCCAATATCGCATATCGCAGACCACCCGCTTTTTATTTTACCCCAGAAAAGATCAAAAAATATAACACCGCCCCCGCTTTCGATCAATCAATAAAAAAGACACGACGCTGTCGGCTCGGCGCGGGGATATGCTTAAAGATCTTCTCTTCAATACCCGTACGCAATTTAACCGTATATTTTCCCTTGACAAAAACCTTAGGCATAAAACGTTTACCCTTGGTACGCAGCGTATAAACAACTTCACCCGTGGCTTCATTGATAATCTGAACAACCACATTTTTTGATCTTCGCACGATAATAGGCGGAAGCATCGCCACACCTTTACGCCCGTAATTATCCTCCTGGGTCACCGTCACCGGCCAGCCCAAAAATTGCTTCGCGTTTTTCTTGGTCACATCCACACCACGAGGCCAACATTCCGCGGTTATTTTTCGTGTTTTCTTATTAAATCGAATAATCCCATGCCCCGCTGCCAATCGACCCCACTTCCCCCTGGCTCGCCATTTATCATGCTTCTTCCGCGTCGGGTCATTAGGATTGGCATAAGCATACATCGTCATCTTATTACCAAAACCATCCAAATAACTCCCCGAATATTTCAGTTTTGGATCCACCGGATTGATCCCTTTGACCAGCGGCATCCACGCCCGCGGATAATAATTCACAATCGAAGGCACACAAAAAGAATATCCCGAATCATTATAAGCATTGACCCCGTGATGAATAAAAGTAGCCAAATGCTGATCGCCCCCGATCATAAAGGCATATCCTTTGCGGATAACTTTCAACGCCTTATTCCGCCCCGTCTGAGGCCAGCCATTAGAATCCATATCAGCAATCAAGCGCTCGCCATGATGAATATGAGCAGCGTTGGCAAAAACAGTTTGACTAAGAACCGATTTCATTTCAACCCCTTGCCACCGCGTTGACCAATCCTCTAAAAATGCCAGCTGACGATTCCCCAATAGAACCGCGCCCTTCACATCTACCTTTTTCGGATCATAACGGGGGTCAGTAATATGGTCAGGCCGCTTGCCCATCCTCGGCACCAACCCCGCAGGGCCTGTCTTAAATTTACGGTCCTCGATAATAGCAAAGTCTACCCCGCCAACGTTTAAACTCGTATAATACACACCGATCCCCTGCCCAATAGGCGTAGCATCATAAGGATCTGGCAAGTGACTAGTTTGTGCATTCTCCACACTTTTCACATAGGCCCCAGGATGCGTATACCCGCCATCTGCCCCGCCTCGCAAATGACTCACCTTTCCCCCAGCCCCCCAAAGATTACCTTGCCCCACATCGTGATCATCAGGAATACAAATCGTAGGCCGATCTTTCATGATCTGCCCAAACTGTCGCCCAAATAGCAACCACGCAGCCAAATGAGATTTATGGTCATAACTCTGATCACCCGAGAAAAAAAGCAAATCAGGATTATGCGCTTTGATATTATGAATAATGTCGGGCTTCATCCCGCGATCACCATTACTATTGCCCGTAAATGCCGCCACCACAATCGTCTCTTTATCCTTAGGGTCTTTACGAATCAAGCCCTCGTAAAAAGCATTGGCACCATGGGCCACACGATACCTCACATCTTGGCTTTGGTCCCAGCCCGCAACTCGAAAATGCCCCGTCCATCGGCGTTCTTCTTTCCCTTTATACCCAGGATTTCTCGCATGAATCCCATAAACTCGTTCGTCGATTTTCACATGCGCAATCTCCACCCATTTGCCCTTGCGCATCACCTCCAAGCGAAGAACACGGCTCTCCCCCTTCTCCAAAGGATAAAGCTGCGCCGTCATTTTCATCACACCATCCTGCACCGTATACAAAGCAAAACAAATCACCTTATCCCGAGATACCTTCGGAATCCCCACCCTCCTACGCATCAACATCGCACCGGCCGAATCAACAAAACTCCCCAGTAATAAGCTCACAATCAAGACTGTCAAAATCCTAAAACGTTGATTTATCATAGATGCAATATCCTTTATTTTTCTAGAAAACAAGTGATTCACGCGAATCTCTTGATCCATTATACACCAAATCATTGGCCTTCTATTTATCAACAGACATGGCCAACAATCATTACCCCCATCGTTACTTGCCCGACCGTTTACCCCAATTAAAAAAAACAAACCGCCCCACCCAAGCAAAAGACGCACCGCAGCAGCATATTATTGCATCAGCTACACATCTCCCAGCTAAAAAAATACTATCATCCATCGCATCAACCCTGCCGCCCTTGACACCGCCCCATCTCACCGCTGCCTAGAATATAGCCAAACAAACACCCCTATCGCGCCTATGCAAAAAAATAAGCCGCGTACTTGTGATCACACAAAGCACGCGGCTTATTGAATATCAAATCGTCAATCAAGACGCTTTCTTTTTCTATCTATCTAGTAGTCTCTTCTCGCCTTTCGCCTCGACGCGGGCTGTGCCCCTCCCTGAGCTTTTCTCATCGTGGCCATCGTGCTTGCCACCAATTGCTGAATCGTATCATAAGAAATAAACACGCGCTCTGAGATATTATGATTCTCGATCTGATAGCTCAACCCGATAGGCTCAATATCTGCGGGCAACTCAATCCTAAAACCTGCAAATTGTGAAACCAATGGATTAGCCAGCTTAACCAAGCCATTAGGGCTAATATACGCTTCAACCGTTGGCCTAGCGTGTAGGTTTTTTCGAATCGACACAATGCCCTCGCCCGTTGAAAGGCCTCGCTTATTCTTAAGCGATATCAGCGCGCTGGTCAGCAATGCCTTGCTAGGAACGGTTCCGCTCACAACCGAAAGCAGCTGATTATCAATTCTTGTACCCAACGTCACTTGCTGATCAAGCCCAAGGACTCTGAATATCGCACGAGCCTCCTCGGGCATATAAGGCGATGGTTTTTGCTTCACCACGGATTTAGAAAATTGATGCCCCGCAACCGTCATCGCATTAGGCGTCCACGACAACTTCTCATAAAGTTCCCGACCTTGAATCGTAATCTTCCCCAGTGCATTAATACCCTTGCCTTGTGCAGCAACTACTTTTTTAGCACAAGCGCTATCCTTCAATGACACCACCCCGATGGCATGAACAGTACCCTTGTCACTTATCGGTGCATAATAGCCCAATGCCCCTTTAGATGCGAGACTTTCGGGAACTAAAGCATCCTGGAGAATCTTCCCAAGCGAAATCCCTTTGTAACCAGGCTCGGGCATAAATGCTTCCACCAACACCTTCATCATAGGCTTCAAATCTAATTTCGTAGTATCTGCCGCCACCGAAAATACATAATTTTCTTTAGGCAATACCCTCAATAACCCCGTCGTATTAGCGCCTCCCTTAAGGAATTTACCCGACACGGATTGTGCTTTAAAATTCACATTCGACTGCAACAAGATCCCTTGCTTATTCAAGCCAGCACCGACAAGAATACTCCGGTTATCTCCTAAAATCCGTTCAAAAAGTGAGCCGTAAAGACCAATAAGCTTCATTGGCGACAAACCGGCCATTTCATCCTGCATCTCTGGTGGCATACCCCCCGCCATATTTTTGATCATCGCAAGCTGATTACGCAGCACAGGCAGCAATGATTTATCCGTATTCAAAACAATCGCGGAAATAGCGTTGGCCTTAAACGCTGCGGCGCCTTGGGCACCCAGCTTGGCTTCGATCTGCTTGGACAATCGCCCAGGAATCGCAAAAGCAAGCTCCCGATCGTTCTTTCCGATGATCAAATAATTTTTAGTCATTTTTGTAGCAGGCGGAAACCGATCATTCCTAAAAAGAAGCTTCTTTAACGCTTTAGGATCCTTGCTCGGAATATAAAGCGTCAAAATAGGCTCGCGATTTTGTTCGATAGATTCACGCAATTGCGAAACAGTAAAAAGCAACGACCCGTTCATATCAATAGCAGCTTCTAAACCAGGTATCTGGCTTTGCATCTCCAATAACTGAACCATCCCCATCGGAGGTATCGGCAAACCCGCCTTGGCGATAAGCTTTTTCAAACTATCATCCAAAACCTGAATATTAGGCACCACCACAATCACATCAACCTTGGCTGGAACCCGATCCATCACCGCGGGCAGCGCCGCGCTAGCAGGCAATGCCGCAAAAAAAGTCATGCAGCTGGTAATCACCACCTGTGCCGGTTTTCTAAAAATCCGCTTCAAATCAAACATATTGACTCCTAAAAATAGTCTCGTAAAATAAAATTAAAAGAGCGCTCTAAAAAGTAAGCACCCTTACTCTGGCTTCTCAATTCCAATCACAGCCAACCGATGGCTGATTCTGGTACTTATTATAGTTGTAATCCACCCGTAGGGTTGCGAAAATCGATCAATCTTACCCCAAATTTGGGACTTCTCCTCAATTACAACCACAACACCCTCTTCAAAGCCCCTCAGCCAAGACAATTAACCTCCCAAACAATAGCTCTACACGATAAACCCGTGTAGAATACCCCCATCATGAAAAAAATAGGTCAAGGTAAAAAAGTATTGGTCGCCATGAGTGGTGGCGTAGATAGCTCCGTCGTCGCAGCACTACTCAAAGAGCAAGGCTACCAAGTCGTCGGATGCTTCATGCGTCTAGGATCGGATAACTCACCAGAAGTACAAGCCTGTGACCCCACAAAAATAAAAATCGGACATCAAGGATGCTGTAGCGTCAACGATGCATCCGATGCACGCCTAGTCGCGGCACTATTAGATATCCCCTTTTACGTCTTAGATTTCAAAGAAGACTTTGGCCGCATTATTGATTACTTCGTAGATGAATACAACGCGGGCAGAACGCCCAACCCCTGTGTCCGATGCAATGATTGGCTCAAATTCGGCAAACTACACGACTACGCACACGCCATCGACGCCCACTTCATCGCAAGCGGACATTACGCACGCATCGACCGCACCCAAGCCCAACCCAAACTACTGCGAGGCATAGACAAAAACAAAGACCAATCGTATGTCTTATTTGGAAGCCCAAAAGACAGACTCGCCGAAATGCTCCTGCCCATCGGCGACCTCGAAAAATCTGAAGTCCGAGCCATCGCACAACGCTACGCACTACCCGTATTCGACAAACCCGACAGCCAAGAAATATGCTTCGTACCCGATAATGATTACGCCTCCCTAGTCCAACGCAAAACGCCCCAAGGCTTTAAAACAGGACAAATCTTAGACACCCAAGGCAACATCATAGGAGAACATCCAGGCCAACAACATTTCACCATCGGACAGCGGCGAGGCACAGGCGTCGCACTTGGATACCCCATCTACGTCACACACAAAGACCCCCAAGGCAATACCATCACCGTCGGACAAAAAGAAGACCTCCTCGCCCAAGGCTTAATCGCAGACCAAACCAACTGGTTCATCACCCCACCCAAAAAAATGATCCACTGCCAAGTCAAAATCCGATACAACGCACAGCCCGTCCCCGCACAAGTACGCACCATCAACCACGACCAACTAGAAATCCTATTCCAACAACCCCAATCCGCCGTCACACCAGGCCAAGCCGTCGTCTGCTATCTACAAGATCATCTCATCGGCGGCGGATGGATCAAATCCGCCATCGCATCAAACACCACCACAACACCCTAACATCACCCGCCAAATCATCTCAAATAAAACAACACACGCAAAATAATACACCCAGAAAAACAACGCAAATAATCTCCCCACACATCAAAAAATAATGCCCCCACCACAGAAAGGCCATCACCGTGAAAGAATTACGCCAATGGTTTAATCTCGACTTTTATCAATCCCTCGCCACGCTGCTCAAACAAGAATCACCTCAGCACAAATTCGACCAAAAACGCTTCATACAAGATGCCAAATATCAACTCGACACCCTCGCATTAAAGCAGCGAATGACCCGCACCGTCACCCTCACCCACCAATATTTCCCCGGCAATTATCGCCAACAAGTCAACCGCCTAAAAAAAATCATCGGCCATCTCAACCCCACATTTACCCGCATGTTCATCCCCCAATTCGTAAGCACCCATGGCTTAGATGATTTCGATTTTTCAATGAACGCTCTAAAATTTTTCACCCCGTATGGCTCCTCCGAAT